>DASXYO010000021.1:0-28184 GCA_036502465.1 Chthoniobacterales bacterium | reverse complement strand
CCGGTTCCCCGGCCGCTATTTCGCGACCGTGACCTCGGTTTTGACCGAGTTGGCGATGAAACAATTTTCGTGCGCGAAGTGGTGCATCTCTTCGATGTCTTTTTCCGTCGGCTGGTTATCGCCGGAGAATTTCAGCTTCGGATGCAGCTCGACTTTCGTGATGGAGAGTTTGCCCTCGGAGTTTTTCTCCATGTGGCCGACGGCCTCGTCAACGTACTCCTCGAGCATGAATTTTTTCTTACAGGCGACGGCGAGGAAAGTGAGCATGTGGCAGGCGGAGAGGGAGGCGACGAAGGCTTCCTCGGGATCGACCAGCTTCGGGTTGCCAAGATAAGCCGGCGCGGCGGTGGCCTGCATTTCGTGGCCGCCATCAAAAGTCCAGGTGTGATCGCGATTGTAGGTTTTGTATTCGAAGTCGGGCGTCGCGCGCTTCCAGGTGAGGGTCATTTTGTGTTCGGACATGCCTTTAAATAGGTGCCGGATCGCAATTCGCAAGCGTCCGCGATTCGGGGTCTCGGGTGGAACAATTCTTGCACTAGAGAAAGCCCGAAGCTCATCCGGGAGGTCGGGAAACCACCTCCGGGCACCGATTTTTACCACGAATGACAAACGAGGACCTGCAAGCACTGCTTACCGCCATGCTCGAGAGCGGCGACGGCGTGTCGGATTGCCTTTTTATCAATGGCAAACCGCCGCTGGTCGAGCGCTACGGCAAACTCCATGAATTGCCGATGGAGGAACCTGGCGCCACGCTCCATCCGACACACATCGACGCGATTGCCGTCCTCCTCATGGCCGACAGCGAGCGGCTGAAGGCCGATCTGCAAAGCACCGGCTCGTGCGATACGAGCTACTCGCTCGGCAGCCTGGCGCGTTTCCGGGTGAATATTTATCGCCAGAACGGCCATCACGGCATCGTGATGCGCAAGTTGCAATCGGCCGTGCCGACCCTCGAATCGCTCGGCTTGCCACCGATTTTCCAGCAAATGGTGCGGGAAAAATTCGGCATCATTTTTCTGACCGGCAGCACCGGCAGCGGCAAGACGACGACCCTGGCCGCGATGCTGAACGAGATCAACCAGACCCAGGAGGTCCACGTCGTGACCCTCGAGGACCCGATCGAATTTCTTCATCCACACGACAAGGCGGTTTTCAGTCAGCGAGAGCTCGGAAAAGACTTCTCCGATTTCGCGACCGGCCTCCGGGCCGCCTTGCGTCAGGCACCGAAAGTGATTCTGCTCGGCGAAATTCGTGACCGCGAAACGATGGAAATTGCGCTTTCCGCCTCGGAGACAGGCCATCTCGTCCTGAGCACGCTACACACGATCAATGCCGGCCAGAGCATCAACCGTATCCTCGGGCTTTTCACAAATGACGAAGAGAAGCAAATCCGCGAGCGTCTCGCCGATACTCTGCGATACGTCGTCAGCCAGCGCCTCGTGAACAAGGTCGACGGCGGGCGTCTCCTTGTGACGGAGATCATGGGGAGCAGCCTCCGCACCCGCGAGACCTTGCTCTACGGAGAAGGTGAAAACCGCACCTTCCAGGAGATCATTGAGGCCGGCAGCACCCTCGGCTGGCACAGTTTCGACCAATCCCTCATGCGCGCCTTCGAAGAGCAACTCATCACCGAAGAAAGCGCCCTACTTTTTTGCACCCACAAAAACAAGATGCAACGCGACATCGAGATGGCGAAAAAACTTCGCGGCGTTATCCCCGACGAGCCTTCCGGATTGCGGATGGCATCTCTTTAGAAAACTACGAGCATGAAGACTGAGAAAAACGATCACCTGCAGCAAGAACTCCGACTCGCGCAACTCGAAATCAAGTTGCTGCGCGAGCAGCTGTGCAAATCGACACAGGGGGAGAAACAATCCGACGCGGACGTTGAACCACCCCCTTCGCCGGTTGCGGTTACCCGAGCCCCAGAGTCCGTCGTTATCCCGATGAAGCCAATCGAAACCCGGCCGGTGGCGCCCACTAATGGCCGTTGTCCGCGCGTCCTCTACGTCGAAGACAGCGAACCGAATTTCCGTTTGATCGAAAGCATCCTGGAGGATCGCCCGGGGACTGATCTGGCTTGGGCCGAGACCGGCCAAAAAGGCATCGACATGGCACGAACCGATCTTCCGGAGCTCGTCCTGCTCGATCTCGACCTGCCCGACCTTCACGGGAGCAAGGTCCTCGAAAAACTGCAGGCGCAGCCCGAGACCGCGAATACTCCCGTCATCGTCATCAGCGCCGACGCGACCCCGAGCCAGATCGAGCGCATGCTCAGCGCCGGCGCCCGCAATTACCTCACCAAACCCTTCGAGATTCGCCGCTTTCTTTGCATGTTTGACGAGGTCTTCAGTCCGGCCTAACGACGACTTTTTACCGGAACGTCATTTGCCCGAAACCCGCGGAGCGTCGATGCTGGCGCCCTGATGGAGCGGCCCGCCACTTCCGCCAAGATCCTCGGCTCGCTCCGCGCGCGGCAAATTGTCCTCGGGCTGGTTCTCCTCGGTCTTTTCGTCGGCGGGATCGCCCTCCGCCACTTCGCCTGGCGGGAAACGACTCACCTGCGCTTCCAGCGCGACATCGTGAACGGCTTTTTCTGGGGCAGCCAGACACTGACCGAAGGGCGCCGGCTTTCGCCCGGGGAAGAGGGTGATTCGTGGAAGACATTGGCCCGTGGCTATCTCGCGCTCTACGACCGGGTGCAGGACGACGCCTACGAAAGTAATTACTATCTCGATTACCCGCCGCTCCGGCTCCTCGTCATGTCCATTTGGGCCAAGGAAGTGCGGGCGAAATTTCCCGGCGCCGAGGATGGCACGCCAGAATACGTCGAGCCGCTCCTGACGCTTAATCTCTGCGCCGAATTGGTCACGGCCCTCGGGATTTTTCTTCTCGTTAGGCTGGGAGTCCGGCGCGCCTCGGGCGCGACCGATTCGGGTCTCCTCCACCGTCTGCCACCGGTCGAGCGCGGTTGGGTCTGTGGTCTGGTGGCGGCGAGCGTCGCCTGGCTCGAGCCCTCACTGATTCTCGACGCTCACGCCTGGCCGCAATGGGATTGCTGGATTCTTCCTTTCTACCTTTTCGCCGGGCTCTGCGCGCTGACGAGGCGCTGGTTCTGGTGCGGTTGCCTGCTGGCGGCCGGAGGAATGCTCAAGGGGCAACTGCTTTTCGTCGCGCCGTTCTTCGTTTTTTGGCCACTCTGGCAAAAGCGCTGGGCCCGCGCTTTACGGCTTCTGGCCGGCTTCACTGCGACCGCAGCTTTCCTGGTTTCGCCCTGGCTTTTGCACAGCGCCGCAGCGTGGGGTGGCGTCGCCGCGGTCTCAATCGTCGGCGCAACCGTGCTCCGCGTCCGGCGTTCGCGGCACGCCTGGGCCTGGGCGGCCGGAATGGCCGGCGTCGCCGCCTTCACGATTGGTGCTCTGGGCGACGGCAGTTTCGCCTGGTTAAAGATCGGATTCCTCTACGGCAGCGAGCGCTATCCGTATCTGTTCATCAGCTCCTGCTACAACCTTCCTTCCCTGCTCTCGCAGTGGAATCTTTCCCTCAAGGAGCCGATCTGGTCGCCGCAGGTCGGGTCGCTCCACTTCGTCGTCACCTTGCAATGGACGCTGCGGCTGCTTTACCTCGCCGCCCTCGCGCTCTGCGCTTTTGGCGCGGCCCGTCACGCACGGTCGCGCGATCCACGCCTCCTGATCGCGGTCGCCACGCCCTGGCTGCTCATGTTCGCGCTCCTCGCGCAAATGCACGAGCGCTACCTCCTCTGGGGCGCGATCCTGAGCGCCGTCGCGCTCGGCGTCAGCGTGCGCCTGACCGTGGTTCATTTCGTCTTCTCCATCATGAGCGCGACGATGATCACGCAGGTGCTCCTGATGGATAAAAAACTCGGACCTACTCTCTCGACGATTGATTTCCTGGAGCGGCTGCGGCCCTTCGCATCCGGGCTGCTCCTCGTCTGCGTCGCCATCTACTTCCGCGAAGCGATCTCGGGGCGGGCTCCGCACTTTCGCCCACCTCGCAAAGCGCGGGCGACCGAACCGGCCACGTCTCTTGCGCTCGCCGTCGCGGCTGAAAAGGCCTAACGAACGGCGCATCCGCGTCCGAGCGATCAAAAAAGTTGCCCGGCGCGGGGAGCGCTGTAAATCTACGGTCGCCCGATTTCCGGCGCGATTAGCTCAGTGGTAGAGCGCTTGCTTCACACGCAAGAAGTCGCAGGTTCGAACCCTGCATCGCGCACCACCCGGCGCCTTGTTTCGGGCGCCTATTTCGTGAATTGGAACTCTTCCTGTTGGAAACGGGGATACTTCTCCGCGGCCAGCCGGAGCCGCAGCGCGCGCAGCATGGCGAGCCCGCGCGGTACGCGCATCCCGGGCGGACGATTGATCAGGGAGCCGGTCATGCGCGAGTTCAGGCGAATATTTTTTGTCATGCGAGAACTCTAAAACACCCGGTCGGACATTCGCTGTCCGACAGGTGAAAATATTTTTGTGTATCTTTCCTCGTGTCCGGCCGGGAGGAATTTCACCACAATGTCTACGTGATTCTGCTCGACGAGGCGGTTCTGAAGCACCGCGCCGTTCAGCGGCTCAATCCAAAACGCGATCCGGCCAAGCCATGCCTTTACGTCGGAATGACCGGGCTCCCGGTCGAGCACCGGTTCGAGAATCACAAACACGGTTACAAATCCGCCCGGGTGGTCGAAAAATACGGCCTGCGTCTCCTGCCCGACCTCTACGCGCACCTCAATCCGATGCCGTTCGAGGCCGCGGTGCAGATGGAAGTGGAACTGGCCGCCGAACTGCGAGCCGAAGGTTACACCGTCACCGGTGGAAAATAGAGAGCTTCCAGCCTAACGAATCCGCTCACGGCAATTTTGGCTTCTATTTCCCGGCGCCCGGCCGGAATATCAAAAGAACATCCCAAGGAGGCACCCATGTTTTATTTTCGGATCGATCGAGTGCGCTTTCTCGACAATGGCGGCGTCAAATCTGTCCTCGGCATCTTCGGGCACGACTTTGCCCAGGTAAAATTCCTCAGCTTCGTCACCCTCTCCGACCAGACCGCGCCGGACCTGGACGATTGGATGCGGAACAACGATCCGGCCGCAAAAAAATCGACGCTTCAGACTTTGATCGACGAGACTCTCAGCACCCGCATCCTGACCGAAGTCGATCGTGTCCAGGACAACGTGCCGGTCAGTTTCGGCGACACCGGGCTCATCCTTTACGAAGCAGAGGAAATTCCCGAGGCGTTTACCTGGACGTTTGTCGCGGTGCGGTCTTCCCGCGAGTTGCGCGAGGCGGCCGGCGACGTGGACGACATTTTGCGCGAACCGAGCTTCGGCTCGTTCTCCACCAGTCTTCTCAGCCTGATCAAAGCCGGATCGACTCTGGCCAATCCGGCCTACGCCGCCGGGATCGAGGTCGCGAAATTTGTCGCGCAAGCCGGTGCTCGGCGCCTCATGAAAAAAGGCGACCAGCAACTAGGCGCCGTAACGGTCAGCTTCATCCGCCCGGAGCATTATCCGCAGGGCGTTCGGCAAAGTCATGACGTGCACGACATGACGGGGAACATGTTTTTCGACTACACGATCTTTGGCTACAAACGCGCGATCCCGGTCATCCAGAAAAAGCCGCGAAAAACGACGAAGCAGAAAAAATCTGCGCCTAACGATGGTTAGCGCAGAGCAAACGCGATTTTTTCTCAACTCGCCGGCGATCTCAGCCTCCTCGACGGGCGGCTTTCCCTCGCGCGCACCGCTGAATTTTCATCGCCGCTTGCCGGACTACGCTCCGACGCCTTTGCTCGACGCTCCCGGGATCGCCCGCCGGCTCGGGATCCGACAGCTCTTGGTGAAAGATGAATCGAGCCGTCTTGGGCTTCCCGCGTTTAAAATCCTGGGCGCTTCCTGGGCTGTTTACCGCACGCTGGAAACTCGGTTCGGCCAGCCACTCGAACCGTGGGATTCCCTCGCTGATCTCACGGCAAAACTGGCCCCGCTCCGCCCGCTCACTCTTGTGACGGCGACCGACGGCAACCACGGCCGCGCTGTCGCGCGCGTCGCGGCACTTTTCGGGCTGGCCGCGCGGATTTTCGTCCCGGCTGGAACGGCACAGGCGCGAATCGATGGGATCGCGAGCGAAGGTGCGCAGGTCGAAATGGTCGACGGCACCTACGACGATGCGGTTGAGCGCGCGGCGGGAGAGGCGAGCGATCGCAATCTCGTCATCTCCGATACTTCCTGGCCCGGCTACGAACAGATTCCGCAATGGGTTGCAGAAGGTTACTCAACGATCTTCTGGGAGATTGAGGACGAACTGGATCGGCGCGGCGAGAAGATGGCGGATCTTTTCCCAATTCAATTCGGTGTCGGCGCGCTCGCCGCGGCTCTCGTTAGGCAGCGCTTTTCTCGCAGGCCGAAAATCGTCAGCGTCGAACCACTGCAGGCCGCCTGCGCTCTCGCTTCGATTGAAGCCGGGCGGATCGTTAGTCTGCCCGGGCCGCACGATTCCATCATGGCGGGTTTGAACTGTGGCCGTCCCTCGCTCATCGCGTGGCCGATCGTCTCGCGCGGGATTGACGCCTTCATCGCGGTCCCAGACGAGCGCGCGCGAGAAGCGATGCGAGCGCTGGCGGCAGAAGGAATTGTCGCAGGCGAAACCGGAGCAGCCGGTCTGGCCGGTTTGATCGAAATGCTGACCGGGAACAGAGACCAGGAATTTCGCAAGGCACTCAGCGTGACAAAAGAATCGCGCGCGATCGTCCTCGTGACCGAAGGCGCCACCGACCCCGCGGCCTACCAAAAAATCGTCGGCCAAGACGCCTCAGCGTCCAGAGGCCAGACGCTGTAAAGTCAGCCTAACGAGGTCTTCCGCCGTCAGGCTTTCCTTCCCGCTCTGCTGAATGTCGCGCACGGCTTTGTGCGCCTCGACCTGCTTGTAGCCGAGAGCGATCAGGGCGAGGACGGCTTCATTCGCCTGCTCCTGCTCCGGCGTCGGAGCTTGCGCGCCGCTCGCCGCTTCCCAGGCTGCGGCAACCCCGAGTTTGTCCTTGAGTTCGAGGACGATTCGTTCGGCCGTCTTTTTTCCGAGACCGCTGATTTTGGAGAGCGACGCGACATCGGAATTCACCACCGCGGTTTTGAAATAGCTCACGCTCATTCCGCTCAGGACGGCGAGCGCCAGCTTCGGGCCGATTCCGCTCACGTGGTTGACGAGAAGGCGAAACAGATCGCGTTCCGCCGCGGTCATGAACCCGTACAGAATCTGCGCGTCTTCGCGCACGTGGAGATGCGTCAAAATCTGCACCGCCTCGCCCGGCGCGGGCAACTTATCGTAGCTCGAGAGCGGGATGAATACCTCGTAGCCGACGCCGCCGACATCGACGATCGCCTGGGTCGGGAGCGCGCTCGTTAGGCGGCCGTGCAGAAAAGTGATCATGTGTTTTTCATTATCAAGGTCAGGTCGACCCAGCGTCCCTTCGCAATATCGAAACCCTGGGTCGAGAACTTCCGATAACCGCGCGGGAGCGCCGGGTAAAGTCGATCTGCCATCGCACTGGGCAGGACAACAAAATGCGGCCCGGGCGCAGCCAGAAACGCCACAATCTGGTCCGGCTGCAAGGTGGCCACATCGCGATTGCCTTTCCGGTTGTAATGCAGGAAGCCGCGCACCCGACCGCGGAAATTCCAGACCAGGCTGGGCGCATCGAAATCGTAGGCGCCAAAATCCATTTCCGGTTGGAGGTACGGTTCTGCCTTTTGAAAAAGAACCGAGGAGGGAAAGAATGGCGCAATCAAGGGAAAGGCGATCAAGGCGATCGCGAGCAGAACCGCGGCCGTCGCGACCGACCAGCGTCGCAGGGCGCGCTCGCCCGCTTCGGTCGCCAGCCAATGCCGCGCCAGGAGGAGGGCGAGCAGCGGAAAACCGGGCAGAATGTAATGAGGCAACTTCGTCTTCACGATCGTGAAGATGAGCACGATGAGCAGGCATCCCGCGATGAGGTAGAGATCGAGCCGGTCGCGTTTCGCCCACAGCCGGCAGGTCAGCCAGGGGATCTTCCACGACCAGGGCGCGAAGGTGAGGAAGACGGCCACAAAATAAAACGGGAGCGAGAGGAGCGCGCTGAAAATGGAGTCCCCGCCATGCCCCTGCATGGTGCCAAACGATCGGCCGATCACATGGCGCCCGAGGCCGATCTGGAGGAATTCTCCATCGGTCCGGAGCAACGCCGGCACTCCCCAGAGCCCGACCAGGAGGAGGACGAGCAACATTCCCCTGACGAAAAGGAAACGGCCGGAAAAATGGCCAATGGGCCGCCGCCACTGAGTGACCATGACCGTGCCTAACGGTATCAGGCCGATCGGGCCCTTGGCCAGAAAAGCGAGGGCGAGCGAGAGATAAAACATCCACCACCAGCCGCGCAGACCAACTGGCCTAACGACCACGCTCCGCCAGGTGCCGCCGTGACGGTCGCGCAGTAATTCATAACCGGCCCAGTGCGCCAGAGTCATGAAGAGGACGAGCCACATGTCGGCCACGGCGGCCTTGGCGTGCACAAACGTCTGCAGAGAAAGGCTGAAAATGATCGCGGCCCAAAAACCGGCGCGCGCCAGGTCGAGGCGGCGCCCCCAGGCGAAAATGGCGACCGCCGTCAACGCCGCCGCCAGCGCGCTCGGCAGCCGGGCGGCAAATGGATTTTCCCCAAAGACGCGATAGCTCGCAACCTGGCACCAGTAAGTCAGCGGCGGTTTATCGAAACGGTAGCGATCATTAAAATAAGGCACGACGTAATCGCCGCGCTCGATCATCTCCCGCGAAGCTTCGGCAAAACGTGGTTCGTCGCGATCGACCAGCGGCAGCATCCACGTGCCCGCGAGGTGGAAAAGAAGGCAGCCGAAGAAGAGCGCCGCAAAATTGCGAGTTGCAGGTTGCAAGAGAGCGATTCAAAGATGGCGCAGGCCGAAAGACAATCGGCAAATTCTCGATGAACAAAATCGCGCCGGTCTGGAAGTGGCTGCTCATTGTCGTCCTCGCGCTGCTTGCCATCGCAGCCGCTTTCCATTTCGACAGCACCGTCCGCACCTGGATGACCGAGCACTCTAACCGCACCACGAAGCAGGTGATGCGGAATGTCAGCCGCTACGGGGATTGGCCCGAGCACGTCATCGCAGGTCTGGCGATCATTGCCGTCGCCTTTTTTCGCGGAAACAAGCGCTGGGTGCAGATTGGCCTAACGATGATCATCGCCTGCGCTCTGTCCGGCATTGTCGCCCGGGGGGTCAAAATCACGACCGGCCGCGCCCGGCCATCGGTCAAACAGGAACTCGGATGGAACGGCCCGCGCCTGAACTCGAAATATAACTCCTTCCCGAGCGGGCACACCGCGGCGACGACGGCGTTTTTTGGCGTGCTCCTCTTCGCCAATCGCCGCCTCGCCCTTGCTCTCGCGCCCATCCCACTCCTCATCGCTTTTTCGCGCATGTACGTGGCGGCCCATTATCTCTCCGACGTGGTTTGCGCAATGGTGCTCGGCCTCTTCTGCGCCTGGATTTGCGCCCGTTGGCGACCGCCCGCGGTCTGAAATTTCCAAGAGCCGGAGGGGGTGGGATTCGAACCCACGAGGGCTTGCGCCCTGCCAGTTTTCAAGACTGGAGCCATCAACCACTCGACCACCCCTCCCTGCCTGCGGCTGCGCGATAGTTTTACCCTGCAATTGGGTTCCGGCAAGATCGTTAGGGGCGCAAAGCCCGGCTTTCCGGTGGACAAGGTGACATGTTCATTCGAACTTGTCGGATGCACGGCCGCGGCGCTTCTCATAACCCGGCAAATCGCTTCGAAGCGCTCCATCTCGAGCCCGATCCGGAGGAAGAAAATGATCCCGACCGCCCCAAACGCCGTACGATTTACTACCGCGATTTCACCCAAACCATCATCGCGCATAACGACAGCCCGGATGTCGGCTTCGAGTCGAGCATCAATCCCTACCGCGGCTGCGAGCACGGTTGCATTTACTGCTACGCGCGGCCGACGCACGAGTTCCTCGGATTTTCCGCTGGGCTCGATTTCGAGAGCCGGATCATGGTCAAGGAAGACGCCCCGGAACTTCTCACGGCCGAACTTTCCAAGCCGCGCTGGAAACCGCAGACGCTGGTCATGAGCGGTGTGACCGATCCCTATCAGCCGGTCGAAAAGCGATTGCAGATCACGCGCCGCTGTCTCGAGGTGCTGGCGCGGTTTCGCAATCCGGTCGGGATCATTACGAAAAATCATCTCGTCACCCGCGACATCGATTTGTTAGGCGAACTGGCTGCGCATCAGGCTGCGGCAGTCAACATCTCGATCACCTCGCTCGACCCGAAACTCCAGCGCGTCCTTGAGCCGCGCACTTCCGCGCCGCGCGCGCGACTTGAGGCGATCCGACAACTGCGCGCCGCCAACATCCCGGTCGGCGTGATGACAGCACCGATCATCCCCGGAATGACGGACCACGAGGTGCCGGCCATCCTGGCTGCGGCGGCGGAAGCGGGCGCGCAGTTCGCCGGCTACACGATCGTTAGGCTACCCTATGCCGTGGCCCCGTTGTTCGAGCGCTGGCTGGAGGAACATTTCCCTGACCGGAAAGAAAAGGTGCTCGGCCGCATTCGGCATCTGCGCGGCGGCGAGCGGCTGAATGATTCCCGTTTCAGAACACGGATGCGCGGCGAAGGAATCTTCGCGGAACAAATCCGCGATCTCTTCATGGCCGGCTGCAAACGAGCAGGAATCGTTGAGCGCCCAAAGCTCTCGACCGCCGCCTTCTGCCGGCCTAACGAACAACTAACGCTACTCTAGGGCGCGGAAGCGCCGGAGGCCGGTTTCGCCAGGGTAACTCGCCCGAGAATGGAGAGCATGAGGAGCCCGCCGATGATGCCGAAGGGTGCCATGAAATAAAAATAGCTGCCCCAACTTTTATCGAGCAGAAGCCCGAGAAAATAGCCGGCCAGGCTGCCGCCAAAATATTGGAAGGAATCGATCACGCCGCTGGCGAAGCCCGCCATTTTCGCGCCTCCGATGTCCATCGCAGCGGCTGTGCCGAGAATCGAGTGGGTAGCGTTCGCAGTAAAGGAAATCAGGACAAGGAAGACCACCGCGGCGTTGGCGGTGTGAAATTGCGCGGCGAGAAGAATGATCGCCGTCTCAAGGAAATAAAGACCGGCCGCGACCGGCGCGCGCCGCCCTTGGAAAATCGTGTCAGAAACGTAGCCGGAGATGAGCGAACCGGCCGAGGCAACGAACGGAATAAGAAAGCCCACGACCTGAAATTGAGCGGATTGAAAATCGACGTGGTGCGCCTCGTTCATGAAACGCGGGAACCACTGATCGATCCCCTGCCGCACGGCGCCGGTGCAGGCGTAGGCGCAGGCCACAACCCAGACGACCGGGTTTGAAGCGATCGTGTAAAGCACGGACTTGACGGTGGCGCGGACGTCACCGTGCGCATCCTGCGGATTCGGGCTGGGGTAGCCGGTTTCTTCCGGTGTGTCTTTCACGATCAGAGCGACGCAGAGCGCGACCAGAACGGTAATTCCGGCCGGGACCCAAAACAGCCAACGCCAATGGAGCGGCGGAATCTGCCAGAGCCCGAGGAAGACAAAGCCGGCAAGGAGGGCGGGTCCGAGCTTGAAAATCCCGAAGCGACCGAGGTTAATCATGAACCCGAAGATGCCGGCGAAGCGGCCGCGTTCGCGGTGGCCGAACCACGCGGCGTTGATTTTTACCATGCCGGGCGCGCCAAAGGCCTGGAGGTAGCCGTCGATCCCGCGGATGGTCACAAAGAGCCAGAGCAAGCCCCAGAAGGAGGCAAAGCCGAAGAGCACATTCATCGTCGCCGTGCCGGCGGCGCCGATCAGCATGGCACGTTTGCCGCCGAAGCGATCGGCGAGGAGCCCGTTAATAATCTGCCCGCAGGCGTAAGCCAGAAGCGCGACCGTTATGATCCCGCCCATGTCCGCTTTGCTGAAGCCGAACTCCTTGCTGATCGCGCCGTTGGCGATCGAAAAGTTGTAACGACACATGTAGAACGAGGTGTAGAGCAGGCCGATGAAGCCCCAGTTCAGACCACGGCGTCTCCGGAAACCGGGCGGGTGTTGGATTGCGTTCTCGATCATAACTTGGCGGCGGCAAGAATGAGGAAGCGAGCCGTTTCTGCCCAGAGAAATCTTCGTCGGCAGGCGAAACTCACTCTCGTGTGCCCCGCTGCCAAGAGAGGAAGACCGCGTAAACTGGACGGAGAAGTGGGACGTCAGGTTTATTGTTAACTAAAATAGCTACCAAGAAGCCCTCGATTTTCCTTGCCCGCGACTGGCAAACTCGCTAAGCATCCACCCGGGTTTCCGATTATTCCCTGGCTGCCCTGTGGAGCCGATTTACTGCGCAGCCATCATCATGCAATATTCATCTCTTCTCCGCCGGACTACGCTTCTTTTCGCGCCTGCTGTTGGGATGCTCGTTTTGGCCTCACTCTGCGCGGCTGACAGCGTGGTGACGGACCCGGTTGGTTTTACGACTACATCCTGCGTCTCCAACTCGGATACCTTGGTCGCAACGCCCTTCACCCGCCCGCAGGCCTTTGTCGGCTCGATCGCCTCGGCTAGCGGCAGTGTCTTGACTATTTCCGGATCGCCCGGTTGGACGACGAATCAATTCGTTTACGTCCAGGGAAGCCAGCCGAATCACTATTACGCGCTGATCGGGCCCGCGAGCACAACCAATCCGAAGGAAGGTCACACGTTTACCATCACCGCCAACTCGGCGTCCGCTCTTACCGTCGATATTACGAGCGACAACCTGGTCGGCATTCCGGCTAATGCACAGGTCGTGGTCATTCCTTATTGGACGCCAGCGACCCTTTTCCCGGCTAGTAACGCCAACGTTTCCTTCACGCCCACGACCTCGCCCCCGACCTACAAAACTCTCCTGCGCGTCCCAAATTATGCCGCGGTCGGGATTAACCTTCCTTACTCCGCGGAATACTACTTCTACAATGGCGCCTGGCAGCGGATCAGCCCGGCCGGAGTTGGCGACGACGATCCCTTGCTGCCCGACGGTTATTTTGTCGTGCGCAATTCCAATGGAGCGCCCACGCTCCCGCTGACGAATCTCGGCGCCGTGCTGCTGAAGAAGATTTCCGTGCCGCTTATCACAGCGGCCAGCCCGGGACAGGATAACCCGCTCGGCATCGTCCGGCCCGTAGATGTAGCCCTCAATGCCACCGGCCTGAGCACTGCGTTTGGAGCAAGCGATCAGCTTTTGGTTTTCGATAACGCGGCGGCGGTTTTCGATAAGTCGCCGAGCGCGACGTATTTTTACGATACGCGTTGGAGGCTGTTCGGCGACGCCACGCTGGCGGACCACGGCGGAGACGTGATCCCGCAGGGAGCGGGATTCATCGTGCGGAAGGTCGGCGGAACCTCCACCTTCTGGACCAACTCGTATCCGGTTGCGGCCATGAGCGCGGTTTCGCGCAAAATCCACACGGGGATTCCCACACCCTTTGACGTGAACCTGCCGCTTTCGGGCGCGCCCGGCATTGAATGCCGATCCGGCGGCGCTACGAACGCCTTCCAGGTGGTCCTCACCTTCCCTGTTGCAGTCACCTACACGAGCGCTTCGATCACATCGGGCACCGGGAACATCGGCGCTTCGCGACCTGGCCGCAAAACAGCGACCAGCTCGACTGTAGCGACGGTTAACCTCACCGACGTGGCGAGCGGTCAATACATTACGCTTACCCTGTCGGGAGTCAGCGACGGCGTGAACACGAACGATGTCGCGGTCCGCATGGGTGTCCTGACAGGTGACACGAACGGCGACGGAAGCGTGAACTCAGCCGATATCGGACAGACGAAATCGAAATCTGGTCAGCCGGTCGATTCGACGAATTTCAGGACCGATTTGAATACCGATGGCAACCTGAACAGCGCTGACATCGGACTCGTCAAGAGCAAGTCGGGCACTGCGTTGCCTCCTCCCTAACTGCAAGCGGCTCCAAATAACGCGGCGAGACGGCTGAGTTCGGATGCCTCCGCAAGTGCGCGTCCTCGCCAAAAGCGGCACGGAAATTCGCAACGGGCTCTTTACCTTGAAGAGTTACCGATGAAAGTCTAACCGTGTCCAAGCCCGCCTGCCTGCTGATCGTCGTCTGCGGTTGCGCTTTTCATCTTTTCGCGTCTTCCGCCTCGGCTCAAACGCCCACGCCAACGATTTCGCCAACCGTTACACCGAGCCCGACGGCAACTATCAGCCCAACCCCGAGCGTAACCCCGACTCCTTCGGTCACCCCCACGCCCAGCATTACCCCGACGCCGTCGGTTACTCCCACGCCGAGCGTAACCCCCACTCCCAGCATCACTCCCACCCCAAATCCCTCGGCCACGCCTACACCGACCGTTTCGGGCGACACGCTGCTTAACATCTCCACCCGCGGCCGTGCGGAGACGGGCGACAATGTCGAAATCGGCGGTTTCATCCTCAGCGGCGGCAGTGGCCAGAAAACGATCGTCGTCCGCGCGCTCGGTCCTTCGTTAGGCTCGCGTGGCGTCCTTTCGCCATTGCTCGACCCGAGCCTCCAGCTTTACGATTCCTCCGGGCGGGTGATCGCGAGCAACGACGACTGGATGACCAACAGTAACGTCCAGGATATCATCAACAGCGGTCTCGCTCCGACCGACACGCGGGAATCGGCCATCCTCATCGCGCTCTTGCCCGGAAGCTACACGGCGGTCGTGACTGGGGTTGACGGAACCGCCAACAACATTGCGCTGGTCGAGGTTTACGATCTGGATTCGATCAATCTTCCGCAGTTGGTCAACATCTCGACCCGGGGGCAGATCGACACCGGCGAGGGCGTCATGATCGCCGGGCTGATCGTGGGTGGCACCACCGGGCAATCCGTCGTGATTCGCGGTCTCGGCCCTTCGCTCGCCCTTGGCTCGCCATCCGTGGCCAACCCGCTGCCCGACCCGCAGCTTCTGCTTTACGACGGCTTCGGTCAGCTTATCGCGTCGAACAACAACTGGCAGGACACTCAGGCAACCGATATCGCCGCGACCGGATTGGCGCCGACCGATACACTTGAATCCGCCATCCTCGCCCCGCTTCTCCCGGGAAATTACACTGCCGTCCTTTCGGATGTAAACGGCGCGAGCGGCATCGGCCTGGTGGAAATTTACAATATTTCGTTTCAACAATAGCCCTACGAGTTCGATCCGTGCCGATTCACTTTGTATGGGATTCGATCAATACCACGAGCCACCTAACGAACTCTCGCAGGAGACGCGCACTTTCGCCCGCATGATTCTCTCGCTCATCGAGGAAGCCCAGGCGATCGACTGGTACGAGCAGCGGATGTCGGTCGAGAAAGATAAAGCGGCGAAGGCGATCATGCAGAACGCTCAAAAAGAAGAGTTCAAACACTTCGGGATGGACCTTGAGTTTCTCCTCCGCCGAAAACCGAAGTGGCGCGAGATTTTGCAGAGCATTCTCTTCACCACCGGCGACATCGTAAAGGAAGGGGAAGAAGCCGAAAAAAAGGCGGATTAACTAGCCGCCGGCGGCGACCCGCAGGATTTCCAGGCGGTCGCCTTCTTCCAGTTTCTGTCCCGCCCATTCGCTCCGAGGCAGCGCCTGGCCGTTCCGCTCGACAAGTGCGGTTTGCGGGAAGAGTCCCTGGCGCGCCAGCAACTCCGACACCGTCCGTTCTTCGCATTCGGCAGCTTCGCCGTTGAGGAAAATCTTCATCGCGCTGCCAGCGCCTGATCCCAGTCTTTCCAGACCGGTTCAAACCCTCCCCGGCGCAAGACATGGGCCACCTCCGAGGGAGAACGTTCGTCGCTGATCTCGAATTGACCGGTCGCCAGCGCGTCCATGCCTTCATCCGGCGGCATGATGCGTCCGCGTACCGTCTGATGCACAGCCCCGCGTCCCTGGCCGGTGTAGCCGCCCGGCTCCGTGTGGCTGCCCGAACTCATTGTCGTCACGCCTAACGACGCCAGCGCATCCCGCAGCGGCGCCGGCTCGCGCGTGCTCAGGACGATGCCGACCCGCGGAAAACAAATCCGAAAGGCACAGACGAGTTGCGCCAGATCCCGATCGCCTAACGAAAATGGCGGAACAAATTCCCCGGCCGCCGGACGGAGCCGCGGCAGGCTGACGGTAAGATCCGATTGCCAGCAACGTTTGAGCAAATATTCGAGGTGGGCCGCGAGAGAGAGGGCTTCGGGACGCCAGGCGGCGAGGCCAAACAACGCTCCGACTCCAATTCGCCGGAAACCGGCATCGTAGGCGCGTTCCGGACAATCGAGTCGCCAGTTGAAATCGCGCTTCGGCCCCGAGGTGTGCATTTCTGCGTAGACGTCGCGGTCGTAAGTCTCCTGGTAAACGACCAGTCCTTCCGCGCCCGCCTTCACCAGTGGTTCGTATTCCGGCTTCTCCATCGGGCCGAGCTCGAGCGAGATCGAGGGAAAATGTGGAGCCAGCGCGCGAATGCAGTCGGATAGATAACTGCCGCTGACAAATTTCGGATGTTCCCCGGCGACGAGCAGAACCTGGCGGAACCCCTGCGCCGCGAGATGGAGGCCTTCCGCCACAACCTGCTCGACGGTGAGGGTGATCCGCAGGATGGGATTGTCGCGCGAGAATCCGCAATAGCGGCAGTTGTTGATGCACTCGTTGCTCAGGTAAAGCGGGGCAAACATCCGCATCGTGCGGCCGAAATTTTGCCGGGTGAGGGCGCGCGCTTCCTGCGCCATCGCCTCGAGGCGCGCGTCATCCGCTGGCGCGAGCAATTCGGCAAAACGCCGCACGAGCGGCGATTGAGCCGGGAGCCGATCGAGAACCTTGGCAAAAGACATCGCCACAATTTCGCGGCTCAAGCCGGAATCGCAATCCCGCTCGCGCAATGTAGGATTTGCCAGTGAGCGAGCCAAAATTTATCCCGTTGCCGCCGCGCGAGAAGCTCAGTGAAACCGAGACCCTGGAGCGCGCTGCGGAATTCCAGTTGCGAATGGCCCGGCGACGCACCGTGCGCGAGTTTTCCGATCAACCGGTGGCGCGCGAGGTGATCGAGAACTGCCTGCGCGCTGCCGGCAGCGCGCCTAACGGGGCCAATCTTCAGCCCTGGCATTTCGTGGCGGTGAGCGATCCAATCTTGAAACATCAAATCCGCGTGGCGGCTGAATTGGAGGAGAGAGAATTTTACGAACACCGCGCGCCTAACGAATGGCTGGAGGCCCTGGCCGCGCTTGGAACCGATTCGAACAAGCCTTTCCTTGAGACTGCGCCCTGGTTGATCGCGATTTTCTCCCAGCCGTACCGGCCTCTCCCGGACGGCCGGAAACTAAAACATTACTACGCGACCGAGTCGGTCGGGATCGCAACCGGCTTTCTCGTCGCCGCGATCCATCAGGCGGGTCTGGTTTCGCTTACGCATACGCCGAGCCCGATGGGATTTCTGAACAAACTTCTGTATCGGCCAGCGCACGAGAAGCCGTTTCTGCTCCTCGTCGTCGGGCACCCCGCGGATGACGCAAAGGTGCCCGACATTCAGCGTAAGCCGCTGACCGAAATCAGCACATTTCTGTAAACGGACCGGAGCCTAGAAAGCAAAGCGGACGCCGGATCGCACGACTCCGAAGTCGTTCCGATCGCCGTTCACGACGTTCCAGCTGAAATCGTTAATCACACCGACGTTAGGCGTGAGGCGAATTTCGAAGCCCGCGCCGAACTGACCCATCCCTTCGACATCGCTGTGCCGCCGAATGCTGCCAATGCTTCGTCCGCGATCGACCAAATCCTCGACCCGCGATCCGTTAAAAATCGCCCCGCCGCCAGCATAGGCGTAGGGCGCGAAACGTGTTCCTGGAATCGGGTAGCGAAAGATCAGGTTTCCCGAAGCCTGACCAACCGCGTCGTCAGCAGCGAGACCGTAGCCTTCTGCGCCGACTCCGAAATAACGAGTGAACATATAGTTCGCATCGATCCCGCCGCCGAATGCATGATCCGTCCCCAGATAACGATCGCTTTGATAGGGCCGGGTGGTAAACGCATACGCGCCGAAGAGATCGAAGTTCCACTCCCGGTCGCGAAACCAATCCTGCGATGATGGCTGATAGGTTTGCGCCTGCTGATAGTTTGATTCTACCGGACCGCCCTGACTGGTCACAGTGGCTAAGGTGGTGAGCGCAAAAAGACTAACGACAAACTTCTTCATTTCCTTTTCTCCCTTTTGAATGTTTTGGCTTGCGGCGCCGGCCCTCTTAATCCGAAACGGAATCGAACCGGCCCACGGATGTGATTTTCCCCTGCTAACGGAGACACATGCAAGCGAGCGCGGTTACAGCAGATTTTTAGTCTGCTCCGCCCCAGCTCTTTACGGCCGAAAAAAATCAGGCGCTGAGCTCGGCGCCCGTGTTGGCGTCGGTCAGAACGAATTTTTCGTGATGAAAACTCGGGTCGGCCCGGAACATGAGCCGCCCGGCGTAGCGCCGCTCCAACTCGACGAGCAATTCTTCGTCTTCTTCTTTCAGCCGCTTCAGCACGTCGGGATTCAGAATGACGCGAATGTCGTGGATCGTGTCCTGGTATTTGCGCATGACGGCATTCAGAGCGCGATGCACTTCCACGCTCGTGCTCATGGCTGTTTTCACCACGCCGCGGCCTTCGCAGTAGGGACAGTTCTGATAAAGCGAATCGCTCAGGCTTTCCTGGGCGCGTTGCCGCGTCATCTCCATCAGGCCTAACGAGGAAAGCGGAAGGACGTGCGTCTTCGCCTTGTCCCGCTTCAGCCGCTCGCGCATCCGGTTGTAAACCATTTGCTGGTCCTTCCGATTCTTCATGTCGATGAAATCACCGATGATCAGCCCGCCGATGTTGCGCAAACGAAGCTGGCGCGCGATTTCGTCGGCCGCTTCGAGATTGGTTTGCAGGATTGTTTTCTCCACATCGCGTCCGCCTTTGTTGCGGCCGGTGTTCACGTCGACCGCAACGAGCGCTTCGGTCTCGTCGATCACGATGTAGCCGCCGCATTTCAGCCAGACCTGGCGATGAAAAGCGTCGTCGATTTGCTTCTGCACACCGAAGGTCTCGAAGATCGGTGCGGTGCTGTCGTAAAACTTGATCCGGCTTCTTGCCCGGCGTGAAATTTCTCCGACCAGAGCGACCATCCGTTCGACGGCAGCGTGATCGTCGCAGACCACTTCGTCGATTTCGTCGGTCAGGAAATCGCGCACCGTGCGCTCGACGAGATCAGGTTCTTCAAAAACCTGGGCGGGTGCAGGCTGCTCGCTGATTTGCTGTTCGATCCGCGCCCATTGTTCGAGGAGATAATGGAGGTCACGGACGAAGTAACGCGCACGCTGGCCTTCGCCCACTGTCCGGATGATAACGCCGAGGCCATCTGGAATGTCCAGCTCGCGCAGGATTTTGCGCAACCGCGCGCGTTCCTTTGGATCCTCGATCTTGCGCGAGACACCGCTTCGTTCGCTGAAAGGCATGAGCACGAGATAGCGACCGGCAAAGCTCAGGTTGGTCGAAACGCGCGGACCCTTGGTGCCGATCGGGCCTTTCGTGACCTGGACGATGACTTCCGATCCGATCGGGTAAATGCTCGGGATGTCCTTCGCCGTTAGGCGCTTTTTCGGGTGCTTCCGGTTGCCGCGTTCCGGCCGTTCGATTTCCTCGATGCCACTGTCGAGTGCGGCTGGAATCGCGTCCCAGAAGTGAAGAAACGCATTTTTTTCCAGGCCGATGTCGACAAACATCGCCTTCAGGCCGGGCTCGATATTTTTGACCCGGCCCTTGTAAACGCTGCCCGCGATGTTGCGGGAGCCGTCGCGCTCGACGCTATATTCCTCGAGCTGGCCGTCCTCGAGAAGAGCGACCCGGCGCTCGAGTTTCTCGACGCTGATGACGATTTTGTTGCCGGTCTTGCGACGCAGGCCAAGAATTCTTTTCACTTGTTCGATCATAGTGCTGCAAATTGTTCGAAGTCGTCGCGGTAGTTCCGGTCATAAACTTCATTGGTTAGTTACATCGCCGGCCGCGCGCGTCTCGTCGGAGTCGGCGTGGGAGCGGCAGGTCGCGGACGAGTGTTAAACATCCGCTCAAAAAAACTGCGGGGACGTTGCTGGGTCGGCGGACGAGCGACGGGTTGCGCGCGGAGAACTTTCCGGGCGCGGGGTGCGTTCTGGACGCTTCCGCGGGCGTCGGCTTCGGGCTCGACGTCGGGAGCATCTCCGGGGTTTGCCATTTGCGCGTCATTGGCGGCGGGTTTTCCGCTCGCGCTTTCTTCGTCATTATCCTTGGTATCTGCAAGCTCGTCCTTGTAGGAAACAGCGGCGATCAGTTTAAAGGGATCGTCCTTGTGCGCAGGCGCGATCCAGGCGAGCTGCGGTTCAAATGTTCCGGCGTCCATCGCGAGGGTGCGCTGCAGGATGCGATCGGCGATCGGACCGGCGATCGTGCCGCCGTGTCCTGACGCGCCCTGCACCATGACGGCGATGGCGTATTTCGGATGATCGTAGGGGGCGAAGCAGCAGAACCAAGCGACGTTCTCGTCTTTTCCATTCGACTTCACTTCCGCCGTGCCCGTCTTGCCGGCTACCTGCACGTCCTTCATCCGCGCGACCCGGCCGGTGCCGCCGTCTTCGTTCACCACTTTCCAAAGTCCCCGCCTAACGAGCTCAATTTGCTCCGGCGTAAAGTCGTTCCGCAGATCGGCGTGCACTTTCGGCGTCTCAGGAAACGCGACTTTCCCATCTGCATCCAACGCAGGCGTTCCGTTCTGGTTCAGGACCTTCTCGACGAGGCGCGGGTAGTAAGAGATGCCACCGTTTGCGACCGTCGCGTAAGCCATCGCCATCTGCAGCGGTGAGGCCAGAACGTAGCCCTGGCCGATGGAAACGTTCGCGGTGTAGGCCGAGGACCATTTCTCCTGCGGGCTGTGAATCGCCATCCACTCCGGCCCGGGAAGAACGCCCGCCTGTTCGCCCGTGAGTCGAATACCCGATTCCTGTCCGAGGCCAAGGAGCGCGCCGGTGGTGTCGATCGAGTCGATGCCAGCCGCGTTTCCATATTGGTAAAAATAAGAATCGCAGGAAACCTTCAGCGCGTCGGCCAGCCCGATCGTGCCGTGCCCGCCGCCCTTGAACCCAATCCAGCAGTGGAAATAATGGTCGCCATAGGTGACGCCACCGCTGCAGTTGAACTTTTCCGAGCCCATATGCTTCCGCAGACCGGCGAATGCGGTGACGATCTTAAAAGTGGAGCCGGGCGGAAGCCCGCTGAGGGCGCGATTGACCAAAGGATGCGCCTTGTCGTTACGCAATTGGCTCCAGTCTTTCGCCTTGATGCTCGGAATGAAAGTGTTCGGGTCGAACGATGGAACCGAAGCCATCGCGAGAATATCGCCATTGTTAGGATCGACCACCACCGCAGCACCGCGAGCGACCGCCCGGAGGGCATCGTCGGTGATCGCCTGGATGCGCGCGTCGATCGTTAGGTAAACGTCCGCGCCCTGCTTCGGCGATTCTTCTCGAATCACTCCGTCGATCACGCCCTTGGCATTGCGCCGCATCACCCGGATGCCGGGCTGACCTCGCAGATACTCGTCCATCGTCTTCTCGACGTTCGATTTGCCCTCCACATCGCCCTGATAAAAGGTGTACTTCTTCGCGTCGTCCGCATTGATGTCGTCCGGCTGCCCGACATAGCCTAACAAGTGGGAAGCGAGCGCGCCGTAAACGTAGGAACGGACCGGCTTGATCGCGATGTCGACGCCGGGCAATCCGACATCGTGCTCGGAAAATTTCGCCATCGTCTGGAAATCGATGTCCTTGATGTAGGAATACGGAACCTCGGTGTTGTTGCGGTAATGTTTCTGGAGCTGGTTCGCGTTGTAGTCGCGCGCCAGGTCGAGGTCCTCAAGCCGCGGGACGACGCCATCATTCACGATCCGGACGATGTCCGGCTCCTTCATGTCTTTCGGCATGCCGCTGATCGTGGCGCGATACTGCGTCTCCGGCGGGCGACCGTAGCGTTGCCGGTAGCCCTTGACCATTTCCGGGAGATAAAAATCCACTTCGTAGCTGGCGCGATTCTGGACGAGCGCGACGCCGTGGCGGTCGCGGATTTCGCCCCGGATCGACGGAATGCGGACGGTCGCTTCCGAGCTGCCTTGGACGCGCGCGGTCCATTCCTTGCCCCGCGCCACCTGCACCCACCAGAGGCGCGCGACGAGCGCGCCGAGGCCGAGGAGCATGCAGAACCCGAGAAACTGGATGCGCAGAGTGGGCTTAACGCGACGCAAATTCATCAAACCTCTCTGACTCCTCAAGATAAGGATTGTTCACCAGGCGACCGACCCAGTGAAGCGACCAAAAAACCAGCGGCGCCATCAACATCGCGAGCAATCCCGGCCCGCCAATTTGCCACCAGACGTCGCGGTTAAAAAAAATGGAGCCGCGCCGAAAAGAAATCATCAGATATTGTGCGAGGAGAATGGTGGACGTGCAGACGCCGCTGAGAACACAATGCACTTCCCATCGCCCCCGATTAAACAAGGGCTTGAGACCGTGCATGATGGCGGCGAGCACCGCGTAGAGAAGTATCGACCATCCGAAGGAGATTTCAACACTCGTATCGAGGACCTGGACGGTCATCGCGTCCCATAAAAAGCCCGCAATAAAGGCGAGGGAAAGCATGAGCGGAAACGGCAACGCCATCGCGCCGTAGAACACGATCACGGGCACGATGTAAACGTGCGCGTTAAACATCCAGTCGAGCGGTGGAATGAAGATCTCGATGATCTGCGCCACGACGACGAGCGCGGCCAGGATGAGGAAGAAAATCACGGCGTTACTTCCTCCCGATCACGACAAAGACATCCTCGAGTTTCGCAAGGTCGACTGCCGGGGTCAGCTTGGCCTGACTATCGAGGGCGCGGACCTCGAAACGCTTGATGGTTCCAACAAAAAGCCCCGACGGAAAAACACCACCCACGCCCGAGGTGTAAACCTTCTGGCCTTCCTTCAACTCGGCCTGTTTCGAAAGATAATTGAGGTCGAGCATGGGCGAGAGACTGCCCGCCACGCGCTCGCCGGTCACGATTCCCTGCTCGCGGGTGCCTTCGACACTGGCGGCGACGCGGCAGTTTTCATCCGAGATGAGGAGGACGACGGAAATGTTCTCGCTCACGGTCGTGGTCCGGCCAACCAGACCTTCGTCCGTCAGGACCGGCATCTCGGGCGCGAGACCATCAACCGAGCCGCGATTGATCGTGACGGTGCGCCACCAGGTCGACGAATCGCGTGAGACGACCTCCGCTGGAACGAGACGAAAGAGCGAGCGCTCGCGATAATTCAGCGCGTGCCGGAGGCGATTGACCTCGTGCTCGACGTCGCGCAACGCTTCGTTCGTCGCCTTAAGCGAGCGATTTTCGACCCGCAACTCGGTGTTGTCGCGCTCCAGTTCCTCCAGCGATTTCAGGCCGGCGCGGACCGACGTGATTTGTCGTTCCAAGCCCGAACCCGTTTTCAGGAAGGGCGAGATCGCCTGGAAAAACGTCGACTGGATTTTCCGGGTCGCCTGCGGTCCGAGACTGAAAAGGGCGAGAAGGGCCGCGGCGAAAAGAACGATCGCGACGATGCTGCTGCGATTCATGGGCAGTGCAGTATTCGGAAGGCGGATCGCGGATCAGCAGATATCGGCAGCGCGCGTTTCTCAGTCCGCGTGCCGCATTTCGCGCTCCGCATTCGCCTCACTGCCGCCACTGCCGATCGGCGGTCGCGACCTGGCGCAGAAACTTGATTTCGTTCAGGCATTTTCCTGTGCCCTCGGCGACCGCGCTCAACGGATCTTCCGCCACGTGCACCGGCAAACCGGTTTCTTCGCTCAGGAGCCGATCGAAGCCGCGCAGGAGCGCGCCGCCGCCCGCCAGGACCAGTCCGCGATCGACCAGATCGGCGGATAATTCCGGCGGGCATCGCTCGAGCGTGATCCGCACGGAGTCGACGATGGTCGAGATCGGTTCGAGCAAAGCTTCCCGCACTTCCTGTGAAGTGATCGTTAGGGTCTTCGGCAGACCGGCGACGAGGTCGCGTCCTTTTACTTCCACGCTCGTCTCTTTTTCGCTCGGGTAAGCGGAACCGATTTTGATTTTGATCTCCTCCGCCGTGCGCTCGCCGATCATCAAATTATAGGCGCGCTTCATGTATTGCACGATCGCTTCGTCAAGCTCGTCACCGGCCACGCGCACGCTGCGGCTAAAGACAATTCCGGAGAGCGAGATCAACGCGACTTCCGTCGTCCCGCCGCCGATATCGATGATCATGTTGCCAGCCGGATCCTGCACCGGTAGTCCGACGCCGATCGCCGCCGCCATCGGTTCTTCGATCAGATAAACTTCCCGGGCACCGGCATGCGTGGCGGATTCGCGCACGGCGCGCTTTTCCACTTCCGTAATACCCGAGGGCACCGCGATGACGACCCGGGGCCGGGCCCGCACACGGCTGTTGTGCACCTTCGTAATGAAATGGCGCAACATCGCTTCGGTTACCTCGAAGTCGGCGATGACGCCGTCCTTCAAGGGCCTGACGGCCACGATATTGGCCGGGGTGCGGCCGAGCATTCGTTTCGCCTCGTCGCCCACCGCCAGCACCTTGGAAGTGCCAGCCTGGACCGCCACGACCGATGGCTCGCGCAGCACGATGCCCTGGTCCTTGACGTAAACGAGCGTGTTGGCGGTACCGAGATCGATCCCGATATCGCTGGAAAACCATCCAAAAAGTCTGTTTAACATGTGAAAAGCCCTAGAATTGCGTCAACGCCGGCGGACCCACCGAAGCGAAAGCTATGCCGCACATCCGGGAAGGCGAAAAACCATGTATCTTGGAACGGCCCTCCCTCGCGTCAAGGGAAAGCTGCCCTGCCGGCAATTGAAGCCGCGCCCGCTTTCGGGATTGAAGGTTGGAAGTTGAACGTCCAACCTTCTCCGACTCCATGATTCCGCACCGCGTTCTGATCGCTCCTTCCATCCTCGCGGCCGATTTCGGACACCTCGCGGACGACATCGAGCGCGTCATCGCGGCCGGCGCCGACTGGCTTCATCTCGACATCATGGACGGCCAGTTTGTCGATAATATTTCCTTTGGCCCGGCCATCGTAAAGCTGGTTCGTGGCCTAACGAGCTTGCCGCTCGATGTTCACTTGATGATCGAGCGGGCCGACCATTACGTGCCGCGCTTCCTCGCCGCGGGCGCGAATTCCATCACCGTGCATGTCGAACCGGAAGCCAATCACGATGTCGCGGCGACCCTGCGTTTGATTCGCGATGGCGGTGGTCGCGCCGGGCTCACTTTGAATCCCGCCACGCCATTCCAGGCGATCAAGCCGCATTTGCCTAACGTCGATCTTCTTCTCGTCATGACGGTCCACCCCGGTTTTGGTGGCCAATCATTCGATGGCGATATGATGGGAAAAGTGCGGCGTGCGCGGGAGCTGCGCGATTCGTTAGGCTTGAAATACGACATCGAAGTCGACGGCGGGATTAACGCCGAGACGGCCCGCGTCTCGATCGAGGCGGGGGCCAACGTCCTCGTTGCCGGGACTTCTGTTTTCAAGAGCGGCAATTACGCAGAAGCGATCCGCAATCTGCGCGGCAGTTAGCCGCCGTTTTTTTTCGGCGCGCCTCTTCTCCATGCACGAACTCGTTCGCGACATCACTTTTAGCATTGCCGCTGCCTGGCTCCTTGGGCTGGTCGCGCAACAATTCCGTCAACCGATCCTGCTCGCCTATCTGATCGCCGGCTTTGCTCTCGGCCCGGCCGGATCGGGTTTGATCGAGTCGCCCGACAGCATTTCCGCCATCTCTGAACTCGGTCTCATTTTTCTTCTCTTCATGATCGGCCTTGAGATCGATCTGAAAAAGATCGTCAGCGCAGGCCGCTCTATCACCCTGACCGCGCTCGTCCAGATCGGCGCCGGGGCAATCCTCGGCGTGGTCTTTTTCCGGCTCTGCGGCTTTGGCCTCTCCACCGGCAAATGGGACGCGCTTTATCTCGGCATCGCCGCCGCGCTCAGCAGCACGGTCATCATCGTGAAAGTGCTCTACGAGAAACAGGAGCTCGATACTTTGACCGGGCGCATCACGCTGGGCGTTCTCGTCCTGCAGGATTTGGCGGCGATTCTTTTTCTCGCCGTCCAGCCGAACCTCGAAAATCTCGCCCCGAGCATCCTACTTTTGTCGCTCGTCCGCGTCGTCCTGCTCGTGGCCGCTGCACTTGTCGTTAGTCGTTATGCGCTGCCGGCGATTTTTCGACACGTCTCTCGTTCGCCCGAACTCGTCCAGGTCGGCGCGCTCGCCTGGTGTTTCCTCGTCGGCGAGCTCGGCGAGCGGCTTCATCTCTCGCGCGAAATGGGCGCGCTCATCGCCGGCGTGTCCCTTTCGACGTTCCCCTACGCGCTCGATGTCACTGCAAAAGTCACCAGCCTGCGCGACTTTTTCGTGACCCTCTTCTTCGTCGGCCTCGGCATGCAGATCCCCTTCCCGTCGCCGATCCTGATCGGCTGGGCGCTCGTTTTCGCAGTTTTCGTGATCGTTAGTCGCGCAATCACGACCTTCGCCCCGCTCTACCTCATGCGGCAGGGACTGCGCACCAGCATCATCCCATCGATCAATCTGGGACAGGTGAGCGAGTTCTCGCTCGTCATTCTCGCCCTCGGTGCGCAGACCCATCATCTCGCCAATCCCGCCACAACCGGCATGGTGGCGCTCGCCTTTACCCTGCTCGCGGCAGTTTCCACTTTCGGGATGGCGAAATCGGATAGCTTCGCCCGCCGCCTCATTCCGTGGTTGAAAAAGCGCGGATTCCAGGATCTCGATCACGTCTCCGATGACGCCCATGCGGAAGGCGGCATGAGTCACAAAAAAGCCCGGATCGTCTTCCTCGGTTTTTTCCGCACCGCCAGTTCGCTTCTCGAAGAAATGCAGCGGCACGCGCCGGATTTGATCGGTCACGCCGCAGTCGTCGACTTCAGCCCGGTGGCACGGGCAGGACTGCTTGAGCGCAAGGTGCGCGTCATCTACGGCGACATCAGCCAGCGTGACACGTTGCTCCACGCCGAGGTCGAACACGCCGAAGTCCTCATCTGCACGATCCCCGATTCGATTTTAAAAGGCACGACGAACGAGCGACTCGTTAGGATGCTGCGCGGTTTGAACCCGAACGCCCAGATCATCGCGACCGCCGAAGTGCTGGCCCAGGCCGACACGCTACTCGCAGCAGGCGCAAATTACGTTTCTCTCGCCCGCCTGCACGAGGCGGCTGACCTGCTCGAAGCCGTCCGCGCGGCCACCGAAGGATTGTTAGGCGAGAAACGCAACGCGGCCCAGCGCATCCTGCGCGACCGGGCGGAAGTGCTGGCGTGATCCTGCGGAAAGCGCGAAATTCGGCGCGCATGAAGAACGAAAAAGACAAGGTCGACCCGAGCGCGGTCGAAGACCACGGCGGCATCCTCACCATTCGCGGCGGTGGCGCGCGCCGGGATTGGAATGGCATTCACTACAAACAAGGCATGTCGGCCAAGAACGTCGGGACAACCAAACTCTCGGCCAACATCGCCACCATCCCGCCGGGCGGCGTGGCCTACGCGCACATCCACGTCGGCTTCGAGCTCATCCTGTACATCCTGGAAGGTAAAGTGCGCCACGAGTTTGGCGCTGGCCTAACGAAAACGATCGAGAACGAAGCGGGCGATTTCATTTACATCAAACCCGGTGTGCCGCACGAGGTCTTTAATATGAGCGAGACAAAACCGGTGGTCGCTTTCGTCGCCCGCTCGTCAGCGGAAGAATGGGATAATATTGTGCCCTACAACCCTGAGCAGGCCTCGCAGGGGTGAAGGCTTCTACCAATCGACGTTATCGTGTCGCCCCCGCGCCAACAGATAGGCTGGCTATGCTGTAGCCGCCGGCTCGGCGAAGCCGGTCGTCTCGGCCATCACTTCGTCGGTTTGGGTCACCCTAACGACTTCTTCGATCGTCGTTTTGCCTTCCAACACTCGGCGCCAGCCGTCCTGGCGCAGAGTCAGCATGCCCTGGGCGATCGCGGCCTGCTTTAGTTCGCCGCCGTCGCGCTTCTGCATGATCAGGCG
>DASXYO010000020.1:0-24065 GCA_036502465.1 Chthoniobacterales bacterium | reverse complement strand
GCTCTTTCCACAAAAAGCGAGGGTCACGGCAAGATTCCAGATCCACGGGAGATCGATCGTTAGGCGCGGCTCGCGGTTTCCGGCCCGGGAACTCAGGAGAAGGACAAGATCATCCAAATCCCCGGTTTCGCCGAGCGCGCGAAAATAGAGCGCGAGAACAGCGGGATTCGCGGTCACCGTGAGATCGCGCCGGCACCAGGCCACTAGGCCCGACCAGTTTTCGGTCAATGCGAAGGTGAGCGCGGCGGCGAACCGCCCGGCTGGCGTAACCTGCTCGCGCTCGACCGCGAGTTGATCGAGAGTCCGGTCCAGGCGACCTGCGCCGGCCTGCTCAAGAATACGGAACAGAACAGGGCGAAAAGGAGAGTCCTGCCATGGATGAAGCACGTGCCTGACGACAGCGAGACGACGCGCCTCAGCGAAACGGCGGGTGAGGAAGAGTTCCTCGATTTTCCGGTCCGAGAGCGACGGAATGAGGAGCAGAAAACACCAGAGCGTTCCGCCGACGAAACCGGCAACCGCGGGAACAAAGAACCAGGCCGCAGCGCAACCGGTCAGCACGATGACCGCCGCGATGCGCCAGCCGTGATTCCGCGGGTTCCGCAATCGCACGATGCGCGCGAGCAGAATCAACGGCGAGACGACCGCGATGAAAAGCAGGATGTGATTGAAATCGATCAAGATTTTCGGCGACGGTTCTTATGAGATTTTTCCGTCCCGTGCGACCTATATGTTCTATGCGACTACTCATCACAAACTACCTCGACGTTATTTCTTCGTGGTGCCATTGGGCGATTCCGGCCTGGCAGGAGTTGCGCGCCCGTTACGGCGATCGGGTCGACTTTCAGTGGAAAATCGCGCTCATGGATAAAGCGGGCCTTCCGCCAACCCGCGAGCACACGGAGTGGTACTATCGGCGCAGCGGACTCCTGATGCGCTCGCCGGTGCGTCTGGATGCGAGTTGGGTGGAACCCGGCCGCGCCGAATATCCGGAACCGAATTGCGTGGCGGAAGCGGCGCGCACGTTAGGCGTGGAGGATGACCGTGCCTGGATTTCTCTGAGCCGCGCCGAGTTGCGGGAAGGGAAAAAGATCGCCGCCTGGGAAGTAGCTACGCAAGTCGTGGCGGAAGCAACCGGACTGGATCGAGGGCAATTGCTGAAATGCGCGAAAGCGCCTGAGACTGAAGCGCGCGTCCGCCAGAGCACGGCGGCATTTCATGCCATGCAGGTGACCCAGCGTCCGACCTTTGTGATCGATTCACCGATCGGCGATCGCGCCGTCTTCTCAGGCTTCGCGAAAGCGGCGCCGCTGGCAGCAACCATCGAGGCAATGCTCGACGATATCGCCGGCTACGAAGCCTACACCGCGCACTACGGCGCGGCCCCGACGTGATCAGAAACACCTTGCGAGTTTTCCGATGTCGGATACAACTTCCCCTCGGTTCGGGCGATACCGCGAACCGGTCGGCGCGCTCCATCGCAAGCGCGAAGATTTTCGAGTGCGGCGCGCTGTAAAATGGCGCGACGTGAGATTGCGAGCATAAGAATGACGGCGTCAGTCTCACTCCCTCGGCGCCGGCCCGGAGATAATAAATTCTGCAACAACAAATTCGTGTAAACGGCCGGATTCGCGCGCGCGAAGTCCGCGTCATCATGGGCTCGACCAGCGAGCAACTCGGAGTGATGAAATTATCCGAGGCGATCAAGCGAGCCCAGGGCATGGGTCTTGATCTGGTCGAGGTGGCCCCGACCGCCAACCCCCCGGTCTGCAAAATTGTCGATTTCGGAAAATTCCGTTACGACATTTCGAAACAGGAAAAGGACAAGAAAGCGTCCGGCACGAAGCTGAAGGAAATAAAATTCCGAGTGAACATCGACGACCACGATTACCTGACGAAAATCCGCCACGGCGAACAGTTCCTCGACAAGGGCAACAAGGTGCGGGTGCAGTTGCAATTCCGCGGCCGCGAGATGGCCCACCAGGAATTTGGGATGCAGCTCATGTATAAAGTGCGCGACGACCTCGCCACCATGGCGCAAGTGGAGATGGAACCGAAAGCCGCTGGTCGAAATATCACCATGACGCTCTCGCCTTTACCGGCAAACAAGCGCAGGCGCCGCTTCTCGCTCGAGAACGAGGAGATCGAGCCGGATAAAGACGCGCCGGGCGACGCCGAAGAAGCGGATTGATCCGTTCCGTCGCTAGATTTTGCGACGAAGCGGCCGAACGCAGTTGCTCAATTTTCGCATCCCCAGCTCAAGTCGCGTCTTCACCGTGCCTAACGGCGTCCTGGTAAGGTGCGAAATTTCGCGGTGGCTCCGGCCCTCGAAAAAGGAGAGCTCGATCACTTCCCGCTGATATTCCGGCAATCCGCTGAGCTGACGCTCGAGAAAACGGCGCAGATCGGAGCGGATCAGTTCATCGCTCATCGGGCTCGTCGCCCGCGCGCCGGGCTGTTCGATTTGCGCTTCGAAGCGGTCCTTCGCCCGGCAATATGCCTGGCGACGACGCAGGCGATCGATCGCCCGACGTCGCGCCAGGGTGACCACCCAGCCTAGTGGTCGGCCCGCCTTGGGGGAATAATTTCCAGCCTCTTTCCAAATCTGGAGAAAAATCTCCTGCAACACGTCGTCCGCTTCCATCTCCTCGTGGACGACCCGCGTGATGACTGACTTCAAAGTTTTCCCGTAGCGCTGATAGAGCTCGCACAACGCGGTCTGATGCCGGTTGGTAATTTCCTTCATCAGAGTTTCGTCCGATGCTTCGGCCAAGCCTGAGGTATCAATCAGCGGTTGAATCATAGAGGAAGCGTTCCGGTTTTTCCGACCGCCCCACGAGCGGTCGAGAGCTTTAATTTCCCGATCACTCGGCATCTCACAATGAGAGGGAGAGTGCGTCTTTACCTAGGTCTTGTTCCTAGGCCGCTCCTCGCGGTGGGAGTCTAGTGGCCGAGCGGCGAAGGGCCTCCCGGCGAATCCGTCATTTCGCCAGCCAGTCCGGAATCGTGCGTCCGAGGTGATTTGTCAGGACGGAGCGGGTGAACTCCAGGAAGTCGCCAGAACACTCCTCACAAAGCCGCTCCATCGTGTTCACCCCAAGCATGCGATAACTCTCAAACTGCGACTCCGTGAAGAACTGGTCGGTCGTGCTCTCGTGCGGGAACGCTTCGTTGCTCTTAAAATACTCGTAGATATCGCGCGGCTCATTCCCGTAGCAGGCCGGCTTGATGTAGATCAACACGCCGTCCGGCGCCGCCGGTCCATCGACGTCGGAATAACGAATCCGCCCGATCGCGCAGTTGCGTCCCTTGTCGTTGCGAATTTCCTCGTCGCTTCGCGGATAGATCGCGATCTCATCGAAATCGATCGAGATTCCAAAATCGATCCGGATTTTGCGCACCGCGCCGCCGAGATCGGCAAAGGAACAGAGCGGATCCTCCCCGGCGTCGCTCACCACGATGTAATGGCAGCGCCGCAGGACCATTTCGTAGAGGCCGAGGTTTTCGAAATGTCCGCCGTCCGAGAGGTAAACGTACGGGCTGCCATTATTCGTTAGGCCAAATCCCTCCGCGATCATCGGGCCGACGCTGAATCTCGGGTAGCCGAGATGGAAGGTGCGATCCCCCGGCGGTCCTGGATTCCCGAGCCAGGCGCCGAGGCGGACGTTGAGGAGAGTGAGAATAAAAGTGACGAGGGGCGACGAGTGGTAGCCCATGTTCGGACTGGCCGCCGCACCGGAGATCGTGACCGCTGTGCCTAACGAGATCCCCGATTCACCGCCGTAACGTTCGCTTTCCGCGCCGCCGGTTCGCCGGTAGCCGACGCCGGCCGCCCCGCAGTGCAGCGGCGTGACGGTAAAGCTTTCCGCCTTCCGTTCCTGCCAGGCGAGCTTGCTCCCGGAGACGAGGTTGAGGGCGATATTCAAGACGGGGAGGAGTTTTCCTTTGAAGCGATCGCGCCTCCAAATGTCGGCCATTTTCAGGTTGTCGCCCTCGTCGAAGCCCGTGAACGGATTCGGATCGCGCCGCGGATTGGAAGCACCGGGATAGGCCCGGATGAGCCGATCGCGATACATCGCGTGGAGGGAAAATTTGTTCGGGTTGATGATGAAAGCCATCCCCAGGCCGGCCGCGGCCAGCGCCGCGCCGAAAAGCAGAACGACTGGCCAGGGGGTGTAAAGGATGACGTTGATATGTTCGACCGTTCGATTCAGGACGTGCGAAACACTTTCGAGATTCCACTTAAAACCCTCGTGAGTGCCGAAAAATTTCATCGCGGCAGTCGTGGCTCTCGAAATCAGAATGAGCAGGACAGCGATGAAAATCACCGCGGCGAGACTCGCGGCCTTGGAGAGAAATTTTGCAACCGGGCCTGCCTTGTCGCTCTGCTTTGAATTGGCCGGGATCGCCCCGCTACGTCCCGCCAGGATCGAGAGAATGCCCGCCGCACCGCCGGTTACGAGTGTGGTGATGGCGGTGATCGATTGCGAAAGCAGAAACGGCCCGAACACCACCAGGCCGCTAATGACCATCCAACCAACCGCGACTGCTATCAGCCAGCCGGTCGCGCGGCCCCACCATTCGCGGTCCTCGTCGCCCGTCCAGCGGCTCGAAATTCCCGCGAAGATCATGATCGCGAGAAAAAAGAGCCCCATGAAAAGCGGCACGCCGCAGCAGGTGAAGAGCTCGGCGTTCCAGAGCGGCTGGGGGAACAATTGAGTCGCCGCCAGCCAGAGAAGCAGTCCCCCGAACGCGCCGGAAACAATCACCCCGATGAATTCCATAAAACGAAACCCATGGGACGGAAGCAGCGAGCCGAGGTAGGACGCGAGATGAATGACAATTCCCAGATAGAGAAAAGGCACCCAGCTATGCGGCGCGCCGAAACCGAAGAGCGGCCATTCGACCAGGTGCCTTCCATAATAACTAAACCAGGCCCAGAAAATCGTCATCAACACCGAAGCCAGCAGCAACGGAGTAAGACAAAAAATGACAAACCGTTTCTGGCTCCAGCGCGCGTTTCGGCCGCACGGGAGGTTCCATCCTATATAGGCGACGCCGATCGAGACACAGCCTGCACCAAGCCAGAGCGGGAGAAAGGAATAGGGCGGGGGATTCATCATCAGGACTGCGGTGTAAATCCAAGGAATCGTTAGGGCGGAAGCGAGCAGGGGAATGATGACCATCCAGTTAAGGAGAAGATTGCGCAGATAAGTCCCAGCCAGCGTCCAGCTGTCGGCCGAGAGAAGACCGAGGCGCGGGCTCAGGTAATTGCTATAACTCCGCAGGTTTTGAATTTCTTCCGGCTCCGGATTCGGCCGGGCTTCGCTCCGCGGCTGAGCCAGTTGGGCGCTGACTCCGCTCAAGCCATCGGCACAATGGTGAATCCAGGCCGCGAGCCAGCCGCCGATGTAGCCGCCGCCGGAAACGGTCGAAAGATAATGGAAGCGCTCGAGCAGCCCGCAACGCGCCAGCCCGTGCAAAATCCCGAGGGCGAAAGTAGCGCTCCGAATCCCACCGCCCGAGATGCAGAGTGCCGCCTGCTTTTCCTCGAGCGCGTGGACCGCAGCCCAGCTCGCCTCGAGCCGCTTTTCCGGGTCAACCGGGGCGTCGCTCGCGAGCGCGGACCGGCCATGCAACTGGGCAAACTCCGCCTCCAGGACCTCGTGCAGTCGCAACGAGGGATTCGCTGAAGAGGGTTTTGTGCTCATCGCCAGCAGGCGGGGTCGACTGAGCAATAACAAACCCGCTCCGGGGGAACAAGCACGAATGATCCATTAGCCTAACGAGTTGTAATTCCCTCCGCGATCTGGACCCGAAAGCTCTGTTTCGACTTTTCCTTCCCGTAACTCAATTCGGCTGTGTAATCGCCGCTCGGGACAAATTTCTTCGGATCATCGCCGCCGTATTTGATTCGAACGTCCTCGGTCGGACGCAGATCCCAGGTCACTCGGTTCAAACCAGGCGCACCGGAAGCTTTCAGATTTGCGACCGGCTGCCCGGCCGCGTTCGTGATCGCGATCTTCACATCATCGCCGGTGAATTCCTTTACCCAAAAGGTCAGCAAAGCTCCTTCCGGCGGGTTGTCGCCTCGATAAACACCCTTGCCATCCCAATCCACGAAACCAGAGAGGAGGTAAAATCCGCGCGCCGGCGCAATCGTGAAGAGATGCGCGGGTTGCGCCATCACTTCCGGCGTCAGCTCGCGGAAAGCGTGCGTGTCATCGAGGATCTCGAGGCTGCGGCCATGAGTCGCGATGACCAAATCGCTCGTCCGCGGGTGAATCTGGAGATCGTCCACCCGAACGTTAGGCAAATCGCCGATCCGCATCCAGTGGGCGCCGCCATCCAGCGAAGCGAACAAACCAAAATGCGTCCCGGCGTAGAGGAGCTTGGAATTAACCGGATCTTCCCGCACCACTTCCACCGGGTCGTTAGGCGGAAGCCCATGGCCGGTGACACTCTGCCAGGTCTGGCCCATGTCGGCGGTGCGCAGGATCACGGGCCGATCGTCTCCGGTTCGGTAGGCGTTAGTCACGACGTAGGCGACCTTCGGGTCTTTCGCGCCGGGCTCGATTCGCACGACCCATTGTCCGCGGGCCGGCTCCGGCAGCTTCGCCGTCAGCTCGGTCCAGTTCCCGCCGTCGTTCTGCGTCATCCAGAGGCGCCCGTCGTCCGTTCCCGCCCAGAGCAGGCCTGCCTTCGCAGGCGATTCGGCTAACGAATAGACGACCCCGTAGTTTTCTGCGCCGCTTCCGGCCGCATTCACTTTGTCCGATTCATTCCGAGTCAGGTCCGGGCTGATGACCTGGAAATGCTCGCCCCTATCCGTTAGGCGAAAAACTCGATTCCCCGCGAGGTAAAGCACGCCCGCCTGATGCCGGCTCCCGATGAGCGGCGCATTCCAATGGAACCGGTAACGTTCCTGGCCCTCCGCAGCTTCCGGTCGCAAATCGCGTTTTTCCCCGGTGCGGAGATTAATTCGATGGACATAACCCTCCTGGCTCTCCGCATAGAAAACGTCGTGATCGGACGGATCGAAAACGACATAAAACCCGTCGCCGCCCTCGAGCGCGCTCCAGTCGGAATTGCGAATGCCCTCCTTGGTCGCGACCTGACTCGGCCCGACGAAGCTCTCGTTGTCCTGCAGACCACCGGCTACCCGGTAGAACGGCTGCGAGTCATCGAGCGTGATGCGATAGAATTCGCCAGCCGGAAAACGATTGAGGTGATCCCAGGCTTTCCCGGCCGCGTAGCTCTGGTAAAGGCCGCCATCGGTTCCGAGCAAGAGGCGCTGACAAATCGGCGGCTTTGGCGGCTTGTTCCTATCTTCCGGTTTGGCCGCTTTCGGCGCGGGTGTGGTCCCGGGTTGAATGGCGAGAGCGTGGCAATCGGGATGCACTTTGTCGGAAAGATCTTCCCGGAAATTTTTCCCGCCATCATCTGAAGCGAGAACCGCCATCCCAAGCACGTAAACGCGCTGGTCGTTCGCGGGATCGATCCGGATCTGACTGAAATAAAACGGACGCGGATCGATATCGCTCATTCGCGTCCACTTTTCGCCCGCATCTTCAGAGCGAAAAACGCCGCCCGCCTTGCTGTGCAGATCGCGCAGATCGCTCGCGCCGCCTTCATCACTCTGCACGAGCGCCATCACCAGTTTTGGCTTGCTCAGCGAAACCGCGAGCCCGATTCGACCCGTTAGGCTGGGCAATCCGCCACCGCATTTTTTCCACGTCGTACCGCCGTCACTGCTCTTGAAGATGCCGCCGGCATCCTGGCCGTTGGTCGCGGTCGGGCCGTAGGCAAACGACCACGGAGTGCGCTGGCGCGCGTAAAGCGCGGCGTAAACGATCTCGGGATTCGAGGGGTCGAGCGCGACGTCACCGCAGCCGGTCCGGGCGTCGTTAGGCGTAGGAGCTTTCAGGACAAGCTTCCAAGTTTTGCCTGCGTCCGTCGTTTTATAGAGGCCGCGCTCGCCGCCGTCCTTCCAGAGATTTCCCATCGCGGCCACGTAGGCGACTTCTGGCTTCGTCGGATGAACCACTATCCGCGCGATCGACCGGCTTTCTTTCAATCCGACGTTCGTCCAGGTGCCGCCACCGTCCGTCGAGCGATAAACGCCGTCGCCCCATTCCGAGGAATTGCGGTCGTTCGCTTCTCCGGTTCCGACCCAGACCACGTCGGAGTCGGACGGCGCAACCGCGATCGCGCCGATCGCGAGGACGGGCTGCTTGTCAAAAATCGGGTCGAAGGTAATGCCGTTGTTTCCGGTTTTGAAAACGCCGCCGGTTCCGAGTCCGACATAAAACACAGAGGAATTATGCGGATCGATCGCGATATCCGAGATGCGGCCGCCCATCAGCGCGGGTCCGACGGCGCGCGCCTTGATTCCCTTGAGAAGGACGTCCGTTAGCTGCCCTGGCGTAGCCGTGGGAGTCGAGGTGGAAGCAGGGGCGAGCGAAGGCGCCGCGGAAGGCGTGGCGAGCGCGGGAGGCGGCGAAACAATGGGCGCCAATTCCGTTTCCTGCGCTCGCAGCGCCGGTGCCATCGAACAAACCAAAGCCAACATCCCAGCCCAACGAACGAAATTTCCCATCGGGATTTGTAACGCGAATCCCATGATCGCGCGACTACGACTTCGCGCGGGCGCTCGACCGGGTTCGTTAGGCGAGGTTCAGGGCACCCGGGCGGGGAGCGGTTGCCGGCTTTTGATGATGTCCTCTTCCGGGGTCAGCTTATTCGCTTTGCCGCTGAAGATGATCCGATTCGGCTTCTCGGCAAGCGTGTCGACCAGCGCCTTGGCGTGGGTCGTGATGACCTTGAGGTTGAGCAGGATGACGTGCAGCTCGCGCATCTGCTCACGCAGTTGTTTGTCGGTCGAGCCGAGGAAGGTATCGGCCGTCGCGAAGACCGTTCCCGCCTTGGTCTCGATGCCGCTCAAACCTTGGATGGTTTTCTGCAACTCTTCGAGATCGACCTTGGCCGTGTCAGCCACGGGAGAAAGTTTGGGTAAAAACGTGCCAAGATCACTCTTCACGCTCGTGACCGTGCCATTCAGATTTGTGACCGTGCCGTTTAGGTTGTCGATCAGCTTGTTGGCATTCGTCAGAACCGGCCCGATCGCGCCCGTGATCTGCTCGATTCCATAGGAAGGCGCGCCCTGAATAACAGCATTGTTAGGCAAAATCGCTTTGCCCGGCGTGCCGGCGGAGAGGGCGACGAATTTGGGCGAGAGCAAAGTGTCGGAGCCGAGACTGGCCGCGATATCTGCCGGCAGGGGAGGCACGCTTTCAATCAATTCAATCGTAACCCGGACCGCGTCTTTCTTGTTGGAAGCCGCGACACGTTGCGCGGCGGTCAGATGTCGCATCGAAATGACGCGCCCGGCCGGCGCGCCGGCATAACGAGCTTCGGAATGCACTTTGATTCCGGCGACGTCTTCGTAGTCGATCTGCAAAGTGCGAGTCGGTTTTTGGAGACGATAACCGGAAAGCGCCACCGTCAGCGCACCGAGAAGAACGAGACTGCAGATGATGACGGCGAGAGCGACGAGATAATCGGAGAAGCTTTTTTTCATGGTGTCTTGTGGTGGAAGCGGTTGCGCGCGCCGACCAGCGGACGCGGTCGAAGATGAGGGTGTTCATGGTGTTCACCCTGCGAGAGGTTGAGCGGCATCGGGCCGTCGGCTTCGCCATTAATGAATTGCTGCACTTCCGCGTTTGGATTGTCGCGGATCTCCTCAGGCGTGCCTTGCGCGATGATCTTGCCGCGGTTGAGCATGATCATGCGCGTCGCGATGCGAAACGCGCTCGTCATGTCGTGCGTGACGACGACGGCGGTCATGCCGCTCTCGCGCGTAAGTTCGAGAGTGAGCTTGTCGACGACCGCGGTCATGATCGGATCGAGACCGGAGGTCGGTTCGTCGCTGAAAAGCAATTCCGGATCGAGCGCCAGCGCGCGGGCCAGCCCGACACGCTTCTTCATCCCGCCGCTGATCTCGGACGGCTTGAGATTTTCGAAACCAGTCAGACCAACCATTCGCAGTTTGCTCGTCACGACCGCTTCGATCTCCTCGGGTTTGAGATCGGTGTGCTGAAGCAAGGGAAGCGCGACATTTTCTCCGACGGTGAGCGAGGCGAGCAGCGCGCCGGATTGAAACAACATGCCGAAGCGCCGTCGCACATTCGCGATCTCGCGCTCGTTCATCCCCGTAATTTCTTCCCCGAAAATTTTGACGGAGCCGGAGTTTGGCTTCATCACCCCGACGATGTGGCGGAGCAAAGTGCTCTTACCGCAACCGCTCCCGCCCATGATGACGAGCGTCTCGCCGCGATCGATCTGGAAACTGAGATCGTCGATCACACGGCGTTCGCCGAATTTGCGGATGAGATCGGTCACTTCGACGACCGGTGGGTCTTGGGCAGTCATTAGCCGAAGAAAAAGATCGAGGTCAGAATGGCGTTCGAGATGAGCATGGCGAGCAACGCTTGCACGACAGACGAAGTCGTCGCCTGGCCCACGCCTTCCGCGCCGCCTTCCACGTGCAGACCGGCGTTGCAGGCGATCGTGATCACGATCCAAGCGAAGACGACGCTCTTGATCATGCCCGAGTAAAGATCCCAGGTGTCGGCGCTCTGGATGGCGCGCAACACGTAGCCGGCGGTGTTGAAATCGAGCGCCAACCGGCAAACCGCCCAGCCGCCGAAAACGCCGATATAGTCGCCCAGGATCGTCAACGCCGGCAGCATCACGAGCATGGCGAGAAAGCGTGGGACGATGAGATAACTTACGGGGTTGATCGCCATCACCTCGAGCGCTTCGATTTCCTCAGAGACTTTCATCGTTCCAAGCTCCGCGGCGACGGCCGAACCGCTCCGGCCGATCACGATGACCGCGATTAGGACCGGACCCATCTCGCGCAGGAGCGTGACCATGACCAAATCCGGGACGTAAATTTCAGCGCCGAGTTGTTGCAAGGAATGCGCAGCCTGCATCGCCAAAGTGACACCGACGCTGCAGGCCGTAAGCGCGACCATGGGCGCGGCCCGCACGCCGATCGCCACCATTTGGCGGAAGATGGGCGCGACCTTGAACATCTCGCCCCGGAAAGGAGCGACGAAGATCCAATAGAGCAGACTCAGATTCAGTCTGAGATAATTCTTCAAGGGTTGCGCTTGGTTCTAGCAACTGGCGCCGCCATTGCGAGATCCATTTCTGCCCACCCCTTTTTGCAAAAAATGGGTGCCCGGCATTATTCTGCATGCTGCACCGGGCAAACGGCGCCTAACGAACCAGTATAATGACCAAAACTCTGCCAATCTCCGCTCCCGATTTAACCCAGCGCCCGCCGCGCAGCCCGCGTTGCAGGCTGGGCGGCTACGTCACGCTACCACGCATGCTCGACAAAGGGCGCGCCACTGTCGCCGGCAAAAACGGCGAGTTTAATTACGACGCGCCGTTCGATCAGCACATCATTAACTTCCTCGGTTTCGACCCGCCGGCCTTGCTCAACGAGTTGGCTGCCGGGAAAGGCGATGCAGAGATCCTCCAATGGCTCGGCGCCAATGCGCGACATCATCCGACGCCGTGGGAGATCGAAGAATGGAGTGAATATGTGCTCCGCCGGACTCCGGACAGCGACGAAGACACCCTCATCTTTTTCTTTCGCCGCGTCGGTTCATTCTCGAAGACACGTGAAGACATCAAGACATGGATGGACCTGATTGATCTGGATGATCATGTGACCTTCGGAGGAAAAGCGTGAGCTGGATCAAGGGGCGAGAGTATCTCGCCGCTTGGCTTCGCCAGGCCGGACGCTGGAAAAAGACCTGCGTCCGGCCGTCGAGGATTCTTCGAGTAAGTCGAAAGCAGGCGCTGGCCTAATTTGTTGCCACTGGCATGGCGCAACAGGAAGTGTCGACATCCGACATCGCCAGCTCATTATTTCCTTGCGAAGGAATCATCTGCCCATTCGCAACTTTCTTCACCTCTGTCTTCTCGATCCATTCGTCGGTCACGCCGTCCAGATGAGCGAAAGCGCGCTTCGCCAGTTCATCGACATTGGTGTTCGGCGCGAGCATACCGGCAGCGACCATCTCCTGGGCGGCCGTTTTCACCGAAGCCTCCGCGCGGGAGACGCTGGGGATATAACTGAGCTTCGCGAGCGCGACAGCGTTCATTTTCGGATTGGAGGCGAGATACTTTTTCTCGACCGACATTTCCGCGGCGGCCTTCGGGTTAGCTTCCACATATTTTGCTCCCTTTAACAAAGCGCGGGTGGCTGCAGCCGCTGTCTTGGGATTGGCCGTGAGCCACTTTCCATTGGCGATCACTTCGCAGCAATATTCGTCCTTATAGCCTGCGTCAACGGCCTGATCGGCCACGTTTCTTACTTTACCGCTGGTCAACAACATGCTGCCGATCGGTTCCGAGTCGGCGACGGCATCCACTTCACCCTTGTCGATCGCCAGCCCGAGCTCGCCCACCGGGAAAACCTTCCATTCAATTTCCTTGCTCCCGTCGATCCCGTGGCGTTTGAGGACGCGATTCGTATAGACAAACGGCGGGGTGCCCATCCCCGGAACGCCGATCCGTTTACCGCGCAGTTGTTCGATGGTCGTGATGTCGCTGTTGGCGGCGGCCTGCACCCGAAGACATCCACTATGAATGCCGCCGGTGAATTTGACGTCGAGGCCCTGCTCGATCGGCTTCAGGAAATACATCACGAGATGCTGTGTGATGTCATATCCGCCGAGCGCCAGTGTGTCCTTGTAGTTTTTCCAGTCGCATTTGATCAACTCGACGTCGAGGCCTTCATCCTTGAAATAGCCGTTCTCGACCGCGCTGAAAATGGAGGCTTCGCACGTTAGGCCGATGTATCCGACGCGGACCTTGTTGGACTCTTGTTTGGCTGTCTCTTTCTTGCTACAGCCCGCGAGTATGAGGGCGGTCAGCGCCGCGGCGGTGATGAGTTTGTTACTGTTCATGGTGGCTTATTCTCCTATTGGTTTTTGTTTCTCACGTCGATCAATTAAATGTGTCCCTTGAGCCCGGGTGCAGGTTGACTTCAAAATTCATAGCTGACTGAGACGGCCACAGACCGGCCGGCACTGGGAATTCTCTGTCCCACCGGCACGTCGCTGCCGAGGACGCGATTAATTCCGGCAAGGTGATCCGCGTAGTTCTCGTCGAAGAGATTTTCCAAGGCGACATCCACGCTCAGGTGTTCGCGGAAGGTGTAGCCGGCGCGCAAATTCACCACCGCATAGCCATCGCTAGTCGGCTCGGAGTGAAAGGCGGAAACGTCATCCTGCGCGCTCGCCCAGACGAGTTCGATCGCGCTGTGCCAAGCGCTCCAGTGATGCTCCAGGCTGACCGTGCCGTGGAGCGGCTCAATGCGATAAAGGTTGTCATCGTTGTCGCGATCAATGCCGCGCACATAGCTGAGTTGGCCGCGCAAGGTAAGTTCCTTCGTTAGGTCATAGTGCGCTTCGGCATCCACTCCATAGAGATCGGCGCGATCCAGATTCTGGTATTGCAGAACGGGGAACCCATTGACCAGCCGGTTGGTCGGAGTGCCCTGGATGTAGTCGCTGACGAAGTTGTAGAAAGGGTTGACTCTGAGGTGCCATCCTTCTCCGTGCCAGTCGCCGGTTAGCGCGACTTGGTGCGAGACTTCCGGATCGAGGCCCAGGTTGCCCAGATAAGTGCGTCCGTCCGACGCTCCGGAACTGGCGGCCAGTGGGGTATAAATATAGCGCTCGAGGATGCTGGGCGAGCGGCTCTTGCGCGCGAAGGCAAGCTCATAAGCGCTGTGCTCACCGAGCTTGTATCGGACCGAGACCATGGCGTCGAAATTGACGTCAGTGAAGTCGTGCGACTTGGCGTTGAAAGCCGCGGCGTCGGCCGTGGCGGGCGGGAAGAATTTCTCGATGTTGTCGGTGTCGCTCCAGACGGTGTCGTTGCGCACCCCGGCCAGAGTAGTCCACTGCTCACTCCACTCCTTCTGCCACTCGAGGTAAGGCCCGATCCGGCTTCGGGTGGCGTTGTTGATGTTGTTCTGTTCCGCTCCGTTTGCGGCGTTCTTTAGAAGTGCATCGAATCGGTTCCAATGAAAATCGAGGCCTGCTCGGAAGACATCGCCGTCGCGCGGAATAGTCACTCCCACTTTGCCGCTCCAATCGTCGCTATGTGTCGGCGCGATGAGAGGCGCCGCTCCGGGCATGAGGGGTCGGAGCGAAAAATTGTTCATCAAATGATCGATACTATGGAAAGCAATACGCGCTTCGAGTTCGCCAAAAGCGAAGTCGCTGGTTTGCCGCAGACCGATGTGCCAGCTGTCGTCTGCGAGCATGTCCATCGGCAACGCGGGTGTACCGGCATTGCGGGTGCGGCTGATTCCGCCGGAGGCTTCGAAGACGCCGTTGAGCAATTGCCCCGCGATGCGCCCCTCGTGTTCCTGGAATTCATCAAAGCCGCTATCCTTTACGCGCCCGCCGGGGATGCGCAGGTTATCGGCCGTTTCCCAGGAGCCGTTGTAGGTTCCGCTCCAGTTTTGGTTGGCCAAGGTGAATCCTCCGTTGGCTCCGACGCCATCATTGCTGCTGCGATAAAACGAACCGAGCGCGCCCGTAAAGAGCGGCTGTTCGTTAGTCGAAAACTGCGGCGGTTTTGGTTCGGCCAGAACGACTCCGCCAATATTGTCGCCACCGAGGCTCACCGGACTGATTCCAGGGATGACGGTGAGCGAGTGCAGGGCCGAGGGCGCGGTGTAATGCAGTGGCGGGTCCATGTGGAACGGACAAGCCGGCGTGATCGTCATGCCATCGACCAGCACACGAACGCGGTCGTCACTCAGCCCGCGCAATTGCACCATCGCGGTGAGGGGGCCGTTCCGCACGACAGCCGCGCCGGGAACTTGCTTGAGCAACGAGGCCGCATCGGTCGCGCCCACTTCCAGTTCTGGAGTCGGGACGACGACGGTCGCTCCCGGGATTGGCTGGCCGGTGACTACGATTGAGGACATTTTGATTGGTGTGGCGGATGGCGAGGCTTCAGGGCTTTGAGCCCTGGCTGCGAGCACGGCGGTGGCGTAAACCAGCGCCGGAAGGACGAGAGTCTTGTAACGGGTAAAAAATTGTTTCATTCAACTGCAGGTCGGATTGTGTCGTTCCCTGAAAACTCCGAGCAAACCAGGACGCGCAGCGCCGGCGCACGGAAGGTTCAGGATGGATTTCAGATCTCCGAATGTTCATGACACAATGACCAGCAGTTCATGGCACGCGGAGGGTGGTTGATTTAAGGGAATCAAACCACCCTCGGCGGCGGGGTTGGGGGAGCAGGAGAAAAATTAGTATACGCTGCCCCAACGATAGAGACTTCCACTCCCCGCGTCAGGGTGAAAAGGAGCGCGTCATCGGCGAGAGCGACAAACTCCGGCAAACGATCCACGTTCACGGTTTGCGGCACCTTCCGTTGCTTGTTATAGCCGTCGCGAATTTTCGGGCAGAGGGAGCAGGAGTGCTGTCCGTCGAAGGCCTTTCTGACCGCCGTGCAGAGCGGATCCTTTTGCGCGAACTGGACCACCATGCGGGTGTAGGCAACGGATTGCAGAACCGCCCAGTGACTACCGGACGAGAGAAAAATGGCCAGCGCACAGAGGATCGCGCCCAGCGCCCGGCCGGGCTGGAGTCCACTCCAGCGTCGCGCCTCGTGGGTACAAGATTTCGCCGTGGGTTGGAACCAACGGCGAAGGAGTCTCATCAAGGTCTAACCCGGCCTAAAAGTAGAACTGTGTCTGGAGGTAGAAGAAATTGATGTCGCTATCCGGCCCGGTTTGCTTGATGAACGTGCCGGGGAAGAAGTGGCAATAACCCGCCTCGACATCGAGGTGCCGGTTGAAGCGGTAATTGGCGACAAAGTCCAGTTCGGTTCCCACGCGCTTCGAAGTGCCCGGGGCACCGCGCCGCACGACTGCGCCGCCCGCGTTATAAAGCGCGTCGGCAGCTTCGGCGCGCCAGAAGAAATGGGTTTCCGTCTTCAAGGTCAATTTATCCGAAGCGCACTTGACCGAGACTCCCGGATGGAGATCGACAATGTTTTGCCGGCCGATCTCGTCGATGTAACCAAAGTAGGCGTGCCCGAGCGGGTAGAGCTGGTTGAAGGTTCCGACATCGCCACCCGCGGAATCGTCGCCGCTGGCATAATCGAAACCGAGCCAGACCCGCGGGGTTAGTGGGACGGGCTTGAAGGTATAGCCTTCTTCGGTCGTAAACATCCAGGCGCTGACATCACCGGCGCCGACTTCTCCGAATTGGTAGGCGCTCTCCACTTCGTAGTCGAAATTCTTGAGCGTTCCGTAGACGCGCCCGCCAATTGTGTAGCGACGTTCCCTGCCCGCGGTGCCGTTGAAGCTCACGGTGTCCTCACGATTGAGTCCGAGGAAATACGCGTCGACCGCAAACGGGTCCACAGGTTTGCCGTGGGTGGCGTAGAAGCCGTAGAACTTGGTCTGACCGTCGGGGACGTCCGTGTGGTACTTATCTACCGGCGAATATTCCGTCCAGAATCCCGTCGCGTTCCATCCATGCGTTTCGAGGATGGCGGTGAATCCATCCCAATGCCGGTAGGCATTCCCCCACGGCAGCGGGCTGACGAGGCGCTGTTTGCCGAAGGCGAATGACTGCCGCCCACCACGCAAGGTGAGTGTCCCGTCGGCGAAGGGAATATTGAGATCGATGAAGGCCTGGTTCAGGTCGAACGCGTTGACGTCGCTCGTGCGCAGGCCGCCGGGCAGGTCGCGATCGGTGCTCTCAGCATCGATGCCTTCGGCGAAAATCCTGACGTACTTAGTCAAATGGAGATCGCCATGCAGGAGGAAGTGATAAAGGAAATAGGTGGCATCGTTGGTCGGGCCAAAGTTGAAATTACCGAAGGTCTCCAGCCGTCCACGCAATCCGCCGCCGATGCTCAGCCAGATGTCGCCGTCGGCATCAAAAGGGATGAACTTGATCGGATCGAACAGATCGCCGGTGTGGCGCCGATCGCGCCCTCTCAGGCCCGACCAATCTTCTTTCCACCGCAAGACGGTGTTATAGGCCGGACGCTTGAATTCCGTCTTTTTCTTCTCGGTTTGTACCGTTTGACTGGTGGCGACCGAGGTTTCTCCGGCATAGGTGGAGAGAGGAATCAAACACAATAGAATTGCGAGGAAGTTGACGACTTTAAGCGATTTCATAGTGAGCATTTGTGAGCAGCGAGTTTTAAAATAGGACAATAAGGTGATCTTATGGAAGTACTTTTTGTAATTTTTTTGTTAGTGGTTTGTCAGGCGACTTCAACGATGGGTAACCGGCTTTGACGCCAGAGTGATTGACTGATGCAGGAACCGTTCGAGATACGGCAGTTGCGCTACTTCCTCGAAGTGGCTGATGCCGGAAATTTCAGCCGGGCCGCCAAACGCCTCGGTGTTTCGCAACCGGCGATTTCGCAGCAGATGCGCGACCTCGAGGCAGGGCTGCGCGCGGTCCTGCTGCAGCGCCGAGGGAAGAGGGTTTCTCTGACGACGGCCGGCCTCATTTTTCAGGAGCACGCGCGCGCGATTCTTCACCAGGTGGAGAAATCGCTTCAGGATGTCGGGAGCGAGCCCGGCGAATTGCAGGGAACGTTACGGGTCGGCATCATCCCTTATTTAAGTTTGGCGCTGCTTCCGCGTTTGCTGGGTCTTTTCTCGGAAGAAAATCCCGGGCTCGATCTGAGCATTTCGGAAATCTCCTCGACCGACATCGAAACCTCTCTGGAGGAGGGCAAACTGGATGTTGGGCTCGGCTGGGTGACGCGCCATTCTCCCAACCTGCGTTACGAGCACCTCTGCAACGATGAATTTACGGTCGTGGTCGCGGAGTCGCACCCCTGGGCCAAGAGGCGCGTGGTCGAGCTGTCGGAGCTGCATCGCCAGCGCCTAGTCCAATTGCCCGATACCTATGTGATGCGCCGAATGACTGACGAGATTTGCCGGAACCACCGCATTCGTCCGCGGACGGTGGCAGAGATAAACTCGATCGAGATGGTCCTGCGTTCCCTCGGACCGTTGAAAGCTGTGGCGCTGATGCCGCGGGTAACGCTGCGTGAGCCGGGCGCAGCCAAGTTGCGCGCCATTCGCCTCTCGGGGAAAAGCCTCGGACTGGAGATTGGCCTCCTGCGGTTGATCGATTCGGGCACCCACACTGCGGTGGCGGCCTTCAGTAAACTGGCCCAGACGATTGTTCCGAAAATGATCGCGTCAGGCGCGAAGCACCGGCCGCACGAATAACCTCGGGGGCGCTTCCCACAGTCCACTTCGCGGAGAGCGGAGGAGAAACGGTGGCGAAGCTACGAAAGCGTGTTCGCGCCTTGTGTCTTCTTCTCGATCAGCTGTCCCAGGCTGTGCAGGGTGGCAAAATTTTCGGCGACGAGCTCCTCATCTTCCACGCGAATGCCGCAATCGCTTTCCATGAAGGAGACCAAACGGATGAGGCCGAGAGAGTCAATCTGAAGCGGTTCTTCCGGGTCGGAAACCGGAGGTAACGGGGCGCGGCTGGTGTTGATGTAGTCGATGAGTTTCTGTGGTATTTCCATGGTCGTTTACTGATTAAATCTATTCTGCGTTCACAAGTTCCGCGGTGCTCGCCTCATCGCGATCCGAGGCTTTATTCCCATCAGATTCCGCGCTGCGTTTGAGCCATTCTTCGGTTCCTTCGACCGGCGAATCCGGCGCCCATAGCGGTGCCCGCTCTGCATGATAGCGCGATCCGATCGGAATGGAATAATCGTCCTGGTGCGAATAGTCGCGCTCGCGCTTGAGAAGCTTGCGGAATTGCATAATCGCATTGGAAGGCTGGTGCTCGGTTTCGTAGACCCGTCCGGCAAAGGCATCGATCAATTCCGAGCGATACCGCTGATGCACAAAGGTGGCGAAGGCGAACGGCTGTTCCCAGAAGAGGTCCACCATGTCTTCCAAATTGTCGCTCCCCTGCTCGCAGAAGCGTTGGAGAGCCTCGAACGGATTCGCTTCATCGCGACGCTCACCCCGCAGGTAGGACACAATATGCGGTATGGCGAACTCCGCTTCGCGCATCGCAGCGGATATTCCGAAGGAAAAAATCGGATCGATGAAACGATGTGCATCGCCGAGACAGATGTAACCCTTCCCGCAGAAGCTGCGCACTTGAAAGGAATAATTCGGAATGACATGCACTTTCCCGAGATATTCAATGTTCTCGGTCCGCCGGACGAGCTCCGGATTGATCTGCGGCAGATAGAACCGGAAAAACTCGTCACGGCCCATGTTGTGTTTCTGGAATTCAGCCGTCGGAACGACGATTCCGAGGCTCATCACTTCGTCGTCGATCGGGATGCCCCATGCCCAGTGATATTTCTTCTGGTAGAAAATCAGGGTGTTGTCCTTCGCCGTCTCGCCCGAAGTGCCGGTGTCGCGCAGCGCGCCCTTCACGTGCGTGAAAAAAGCGATCTGCTTGTCATAGCTGCCGAGATATTTCGGACCGGTCGCCTTCTGGTTGGCGAGGAAAGTCGCCATGCCGGAGCAATCAATCACCAGTTGCGCCTCGATGTCCTCTTCACTTCCATCAGGTCGCACCATGGTGACGCCGCGCACTCCGCCGTCCTCTGATCGCAGAGCGGTCTTCGCGCGGCCGCGGATAAGCGTCGCGCCGCGGGCTTGCGCTTCGTCGAGCATCAAGGCGTCGAAATCACTGCGACGCACTTGCCACGTGGTGGCAGGATGCAGTTCCCAGTTCTCGTCGCGGCGCGCGACGGGAATGAACCAGCTGCTCGTGCCATAAACGCGCACCCCGTGTTTCACCGGATAGCTCCGTTCGAGCATTTTTTCCTCCAGACCGAGCCGGCGCAAAAGCGCCCCGGCTTCGCCAGTCATCGACTCGCCGATATGGAAACGCGGAAAAGCTTCCTGCTCGAGAATGATCGGCTTGATACCTTCTTTTGCCAGAAACATCGCCGCCGAGCTGCCGGCCGGGCCACCACCAATAATCAGGACATCAGTTTTCATTTTTCAAAAAATTTTTACCCAGAGTCGAGAAGACTCTCCCCATTCCCAAAGCATTTTACGCACCACCGTCCACGGTCGGGAACGACCCGCCACCACGAAGCGTAAGCACCCTTTCCAGCTATTACACTCCTTCTAATGGGAGCAACATAGTGGAAGTTCATGACTGTTTTGTAAAGATAAATTACCCGCGGCGGCCCCGTGCAGCAGACTTGGGTTTTTCAGCCATCACCAAAGCGCTCGGAGATGGTGCGCGATACAGGGTTCGAACCTGTGACCCCTACCGTGTCAAGGTAGTGCTCTACCACTGAGCTAACCGCGCCGGGTGCAGGCGTGATAAGTGAATAGTGATCGGTGATCAGTCAAGGGCCGAGCGCAGAAAGATCGGCGCGGGAAGTGGACGGGGCTCCCCCCGGATCACCGAGCAATATTCAATAAACCGATCAGGCGGCGAGCTTGGTGGCTTCCTTGTGCCCGAGAATCCGCACCGTCTGTTTCAGCTGTTCCACTTTGAGCGGCTTTTTCAACACCGTCACCGGGCCTTTCGCCAGGATGCGGTTGAGCATGTTACTGTCCGGATATCCCGTGATGACGACGATCGGAAGGTTCGGATCAATTTGCTTCGCCGCTTCATAGACATCGTCGGCGGGACCATCGGGCAGCTTCAGATCGAGAAAGAGGAGATCGAAATGCTGCCTCTCCAGCGCTGCGATCGCCTCTTTAACCGTTCCGACCACCACCCGGCTAAAGCCTATCTTCTTCAGGAAAACCTTGAACAGGTTTTGCAGGCTCACGTCGTCGTCCACGACCAGCACAGTTGGCTGGCCCGACCGATCTTCTTTCAGGATATCCTTATCCAGGGAGTCCTTTTTGATCCGCCATCTTCCGCCAATCTGGATCGCGGGCAGCTGGCCCCGTTGCACCAGATAATAGACAGTCGGTAACGGGATCCGGAGGTATTTGGCCGTCTCCTTGACCGTCAGTAGGTTGTGCATAGTCGGGAGGTTGAGAAATTTAGGCATGGCTGGCAATACTTATTGCCAATTACGAGCATTATAAATTTTAGAAAATGTGTCAATCGCCGAATTTTGGCCCCCTCGCGCGACTTTTCCCAGTGAACACGGCCGCTTCTTTCGACTGCCAAGCGAGCAGTCTCGGGTTGGTTGAAAATCCAAATTCTCCAGCGCGGCCCAAGCGCCGCGGCGAGATCCTCGCTGGACAAGGGAGGGCCCGGGGTTCACTGTTCGCAACTTTATGAGCGCATTGTTTTTCAAACGGTTTTTGCAAAAGCCGTTTCAGATCGCTTCCATTATCCCCAGCTCCAAGGCGCTTGTGGAAAGAGTCGCGAGCAAAATCGATTTCAGTCAGCCGCGCACGATCGCGGAATACGGTCCAGGCGAAGGCGTCCATTCGCGCGAGTTGGCTAACCGCATGAGCGCCGATTCGCAGTTATTTCTCTTCGAACTCGACCCCGCTTTTTCGCGCGACCTCGAACGGCAGTTCGCCGACGATCCGCGCGTCCACGTCATCAACCGGGACGCCGCCAGTCTCTCCGAGGAACTCGCGCATCGCGGAATTGAGCAGTGCGATTACATCCTTTCCGGCATCCCCTTCAGCATCCTCGCAATCAAAAAGAAACGCGCTCTTCTCCAGGACACCTACGATGCACTCCGGCCCGGCGGCGCGTTCATCACCTATCAGGTGACGAACGAACTTCGGCAGCACGCCACCTTTTTCGATCGCGCCGAATCGGAGTACTGCCTGCAGAATATTCCGCCCATGTTCATCACCGTCTTCCAGAAATCGCAGACGCGAAACGGCCATGCCCGGCCCGCGACCTCTCGGATTCCTGTTCAACGGATCGCATGAGCGCCTGCAAGACTCGCGTGGAAAAGGATTCCATGGGCGAGATGGCCGTCCCGGAATCCGCTCTCTATGGCGCCTCGACGCAGCGCGCGGTCCTGAATTTTCCGGTGAGCGGCTGGCGGTTTTCGCGTCCGTTTATTCGCGCGCTCGGCTTGTTGAAATGGGCCGCCGCGCAAGCCAATCACGACCTCGGATTACTCGACGCGGAACGCAGCGCGCTGATCGTCCAAGCTGCGGAAGAGGTCGCGGAAGGCAAACTCGACGAGCATTTCCCGCTCGATATTTTCCAGACCGGTTCCGGCACGAGCACGAACACCAACGCGAACGAGGTCATCTCGAATCGCTGTTGCCAGTTGGCCGGCAAACCGATCGGCGCGCGCGAGCCGGTGCACCCTAACGACCACGTTAACATGGGACAGTCGAGCAACGACGTCATCCCTTCCGCTATTCACATCAGCGCGGCTGAGCAGCTCAAGGCCTGTCTCATCCCGGCGCTCGAGAAACTGGGCGACGCGCTGGCCGCGAAAGCAACCGAGTTCCACGATGTGATCAAGATCGGACGCACCCACTTGATGGACGCGACGCCGGTGCGGCTCGGGCAGGAATTCGGCGGTTACGCGCAACAGGTCCGGTTCGGAAAACGCCGCGCCGAACAGGCGATCACTGCGCTCCAGGAACTCGCGCTCGGCGGCACCGCCGTCGGCACCGGCCTCAATCGCGACATCGATTTTCCTGGCAAAGTGATGCGCCATCTCGAGCATCGGACCGGAATTGCGTTCCGCGAAGCGGAGAATCACTTCGAAGCCCAGGGTGCGAAAGACGCTGCGGTCGAAGCCAGCGGACTTCTCAAGACGATCGCCGTTAGTCTTTTCAAAATCGCCAACGACATCCGGCTCCTGAGCAGCGGTCCGCGCTGCGGTTTGGGCGAAATTCAATTACCCGCCACCCAGCCCGGTAGCTCGATCATGCCGGGCAAAGTGAACCCGGTGATCTGCGAATCGGTCATGATGGTTTGCACGCAGGTGATCGGCGCGGACACGACCATCACCTGGGCGGGCGCAAACGGGAATCTCGACCTCAACGTCATGATGCCGGTCATCGCGCACAATCTCCTCTGCAGCATTCGCCTCCTCGGAAATGTCGCGGAGATTTTCGCCGACAAATGCGTCAGCGGGATCGTCGCGAACAAGGAGCGCTGCGAAGAATTAGTCGAGCTTTCGATGGCGATGGTGACGAGCCTGGCACCAAAGATCGGATACGACCGCGCGGCCGAGATTGCGAAAGAGAGCGTTAAGACTGGGAAGACCGTGCGGCAGCTTTCGCTCGAGAAAAAAGTCCTGCCGGAAGCAGAACTGAACGCCGCGCTCGATCCCGTCGCGATGACCGAACCCGGCGGTGAAGGATCCGGCGGCGGCTAATCCCGCGCGCCTGCGTTTGCCTAACGATGGCAAGCGAGCCGGGCGCGCACCGCGTTTTATTATGGTCGCCAACGTAAACAGCCCGAATTTTTCGGGGGGCGCGAACATCGCCATCAAATGCCCGTATCACACCTACGAGCAAACCGTCGCCTTCTACCGCGACACGCTCGGCCTGCCGGTGATCGAGGAGGAAAAGGAAGGCTGCATCTTCCAGTTCGGCCCGGTCCGGCTCTGGATCGATCGGGTGCCGAATATCAGCCATCCCGATATCTGGCTTGAGCTCGAGACCAACGATACCGAGAGCGCGGCCGCCTATCTCAAGAATCACGGCGTGGAGCGGCGTGACGAAGTCGAGCAGCTCCGGGAAGATTTCGACGGCTTCTGGATTTCGGATCCGGCTGGAATCATTCACCTCGTCGTTGGCGACGAAGACTAATTCGTTAGGCGATCTCGAAGAGAAGATTGTCGAAGGTCGGCTGGAAAGCGCCGCCCCGGGTCGCGCCGATCGCAAAACGCGGGCTGACCTCGCCCTGCGCTGCGCAGAAAATTTCGATATCGGAGCGGCCGCACTTTTCCAATTCCGCGCGCACCGTGCCAGAGGCGAGTTCCGGTGAATTGCAATCCCGGCTGAGATGCCCGAGCACGACCCGCCCGATCTTCCCGGGCAACAACTGCGCCACCACCTCGGCCGCGGCCTTGTTGGAAAGATGACCGTGCCG
>DASXYO010000019.1:0-7888 GCA_036502465.1 Chthoniobacterales bacterium | reverse complement strand
GTGGAAAACCTATGTCCGTTAGGCAAAGGCGAAATGCCCGAGGTGCAGGGCTCCGGCCTGGCCGCCTACGTGCGCGAAAATTTCAAGGCGGACCTCGGGTTCGATGACCTGGACTGGTTATGCCAATCGACTCATTTGCCCTTGGTGGTGAAAGGCGTGTGCCGCGGAGACGACGCGCGCCGGGCAGCGGAGCACGGGGCGAAAGCGGTGGTCGTTTCCAATCACGGCGGACGCCAACTCGATACTGCGCCCGCGACCTGCGAAGTGCTGCCACAGGTGGTCGCGGCGGCGGGCGATCTCTGCGAGATCTATGTCGACGGCGGGATCCGCCGCGGGAGCGATGTGCTAAAGGCGATCGCGCTCGGGGCGCGCGCAGTGTTGGTGGGAAGGCCGGTGCTCTGGGGCTTGTGCGTCAACGGCGAAGAAGGCGCCCGGCAGGTGCTCGAGATTCTTCGTCGAGAACTCGATGAAGCGATGCTGCTCTGCGGCTGCGCGAATTTGGGCGAGATCGATTCTTCGCTCTTGCATCCGTGAGAGCCGGGCGGGTGGTGGGCAGGAGTGGATTCGAACCACTGAAGGCGTAAGCCAGCGGATTTACAGTCCGCCCCGTTTGGCCACTTCGGTACCTACCCGTCGCACCCGATTTGCGAGCGTTTGATATAGGCTCGCTCGCTCGCGGTCGCAACTGTTTTGCCGCTGTTGTAGACTCCCTGCCGTTATGCATACACCACCCGCTCTTCCTAGCCTGACCGGCCCGCAACGCGACCAGTTTTGGCCCGCTCTGCCCTTCAACGAATGGCAGGCCACGGCTGAGACGCTGCACATGTGGACGCAAATCATCGGCAAGATCCGCCTCGCCTTGAGCCCGTGGGTCAACCACTCCTGGCACGTCACCCTTTACCTGACGAGCCGCGGCCTAACGACTTCGCCCATTCCACATGGCTTTCACACCTTCGAGATCCGCTTTGATTTCATCAGCCATGAACTGCGGATCCTGAAAAGTGACGGGGCCGCCCGCGCTTTCCCGCTCGCGGGCCAATCAGTCGCGGGCTTTTATCGCGCGGTCATGGAAGCGCTCCAGGCACTGGAGTTGCCAGTGCGGATCGATCTCATGCCTAACGAGATCACGGATCCGATCCCGTTTGATCAAGACGCAACCCATCGCACCTACGATCCGGAATACGGCAACCGCTTCTGGCGCGTCCTTTTGCAATCGGATCGCGTCTTGAAAAAATTCCGGTCGCGCTTCTGCGGCAAATGCAGCCCGGTGCATTTTTTCTGGGGCAGCAACGACCTCGCGGTGACGCGATTCTCCGGTCGGTCGGCGCCGCCGCATCCGGGCGGGATTCCGCATTTGCCCGATAGCGTCACTCGCGAAGCCTATGCGCAGGAAGTATGCAGCGTGGGTTTCTGGCCGGGCAACGCGGCCAGCCCGACTCCGCTTTATTATTCCTACGCCTACCCGGAACCACCGGGTTTCGCGGAGGCGAAGGTTCAGCCGGCGGAAGCGAGCTACTACACGCCGCTGCATGAATTTGTCCTGCCCTACGACGCGGTTCGGACGGCCGCGGTGCCGGATGACGCGCTCCTCGCTTTTGCGCAGAGCACATACGACGCCGCCTCGACCTGCGGAAAATGGGACCGCGCCGCGCTTGAAGAAGCGACGCTCAAGCCGCCAGTCGAGATCTCGTAAACGGCTACAAGGCGTCGAGCCAACGCTTGGCCAGGACCAGTTCGGTGTTCGTTAGGGCGTGGCCGGCTTCGAAAAAATGAGCCGTCACCTCCGCGCCGGCTTCGCTCAGCATTTCTGCCAGACGCTCGGTATTGAGACGCGGGATGAGCGGGTCCTGGTTCCCGCCGGCGATCCAAATCTCCACTCCACCCAGGTCGGGCAACTCCTCCGGCTGGAAAGGAACCATCGCGCGCAGAAGCATCGCCGTCCGCAACACATCCGGATGGCGGAGGAGAATGCTGGCGGCGATGTTGGCGCCGTTGGAATAGCCAACCGTCACAATTTTTCCGAGGTCCAATCCGTAGTGATGAACCGCTTGCCTAACGAACTCGGCGAGCGCATCGGTTTGCACCCGCAAATCCTCCAGGTCGAAAACGCCCTCTGCCAGCCGCCGAAAGAAACGTGCGCTTCCATTCTCCGAGATTTTCCCGCGCGGACTGAGAATCGCCGCGCCCGGATCGAGCTCGCGCGCCAGCGGGATGAGCTGCTCTTCGTCGCCACCGGTGCCGTGGAGCATGAGCAGCGTTCGCTCCGAGGACCCGGGAATGAACTGATGAACGAACCCAAGCTCAGTCATACCCCAAAAAACTCGGCGATCGTCGCGACGACTTCCTGCTGCATTTCGCGGGTCAACTCCGGATAGATCGGCAGAGCGAGCGTCTCCTGCGCCGCTTTCTCCGTTTCCGGCAAATCCCCCGCGTGATAACCGAGCGGCTCGAAGCATTTCTGCTCATGCAACCCGAGCGGGTAATAGATAGCCGAGCCGATCCGGCGCCCGGCGAGATGCTTCTGCAGCGCGTCCCGCTGCGGTGTGCGGATGACGTACTGGTGATAAATGTGATGATTCGTTAGGCCGCGGTCCCGGTAGGGCTCGGCCGGGAGGGTCAGCTTGTTCGTTAGGCCGCGGTCCCGGAATTCCTCCCGGTAGATATCCGCGACCCGGCGCCGGGCGGCCGACCACTCGTTGAGATAAGGCAGCTTAACCTTCAGGATGGCCGCCTGGATCGCATCGAGCCGGAAGTTGCCGCCGATGACATGATGAAAATAGCGCGGCTCCATGCCGTGCTGGCGATAAATGCGAAAGCGTTCGGCCAGCTCTTTATCGTCGGTCACAATCGCGCCCGCATCGCCGGCCGCGCCGAGATTCTTCGAAGGGTAAAAGCTGAAATAACCGGCTGCACTCATCGTCCCGGCCTGCCGAGCCCGGCCTTCCTTTGCCGGATATTCCGCCCCGATCGCCTGGGCTGCATCCTCGATCACGGTGAGCGAATAGGCGGCCGCGATCTCGTTGATTTTGTCCATCTCGCAGCACAAACCGAAGAGATGCACCGGCACGATTGCGCTCACCACATGACCCGCGGCATCGACCCATTGGCCCTCGGAATTGCGCCGACCACGGGCGAGGAAATCAGCGATGGCTTTGGGCGAAATATTGAAAGTGACCGGGTCGATATCGACGAAAACCGGCGTGGCTCCGACTCGCGCGATACAGCCGGCGGTCGCGAAAAAAGTGTAGGCCGTCGTGATGACGGCGTCGTTAGGGCCGATCTCCAGCGCCATCAGGATATCGAGCAGGGCATCCGTCCCGGAGGAGACGCCGATGGCCTGCCGCGCGCCACAGTAATCGGCCAGCGCGCGTTCAAATTCCTCGACCTTGGGGCCGAGAATGAAACTTTGCGTGCGCAGGATTTCGTCCAGCTCCTGGCGGATCGGTTCGGCCAGCAGCCGGTATTGTTCGCTCAAGTCGAGCAAGGGCACGCGCATGGGCTACCGAAGCATGGCTGGCGCGCTCTGGCGAGTTTCGGTCGCGACGCGTCGCGCGGGTGAAAGGCCGGAATGGTCGTGTTCCAGTCGTTGACCGCAGAGAATCAATCAGTTAACCTCCGCCCGTGGGTCTCATCCGCACGCTCTTTTGGTTCGCGCTTTTTGTGTTTTTCACATTCTGCTTTGTCGTGCTTTTCGAGTACGGGCCCAGCGACTTCGTTTCCGGCTTTCAAAAGGAGGGCCAGCGGGTCACCAATTTCGCCCAGGAAGCGCTCCATCCGGCGAAGAAAAAAGCGGACGAGGCAAAGCCCTGACGACTCCTCGTCAGGCGACGAATTCGAGCTCGGGCGCCGCCGGCACATAGCCGCGCTCGCTGCCTTCGCGCAGAAATTCGCGGATCGCCTGGCGTCCGCTTTCGCCGTAATCGCGCGTGTAATCATTGACATACATGCCGATAAATTGGCCCGCCAAATCCGCGTCCATGTCGCGCGCATAGGGCAGCGAATGGCGGACGGCCGCTTCGCGATGGGCCAGTCCGTAGTCGATGCTCTCTCGAATAATTTCGGAAAGATCGCGCTGCACCTTCGGGGGAAGGCCCTTACGCAGGACATTCCCGCCTAACGGCAAGGGAAGACCCGTCTTGTTTTTCCACCACTCGCCGAGATCGAGCAGCTTTCGAAAACCGGCGGTCGCGTAGGTGAGCTGGCCCTCGTGGATGATGAGGCCTACCGCGGCGCGTCCCGATTTCACCGCGTCGAAGATCTGGTCGAAAGGCACCACGACGTGCTCGAAGTCGCCGAGGTAGAGCTGGAGCGCGAGGTAGGCACTCGTCATTTTCCCGGGGACCGCGATTAACTTCCCGCGCAGCCATTCCTGCAGCTCGTTAGGCGAAATCGCGGTCGGTGCATCCGGATCAGTCGCGACCAGCATCGGACCGTAGCCGTCGCCCATGCTGGCGCCGCAGGAGAGCAGTGCATAACGATCGCTCACGTAGGCGTAGGCGTGGATGGAGATGGCCGAGATATCGAGCTCGGCGCGCCTGGCGCGTTCGTTCAGCGTCTGGATGTCTTCGAGGCGGTGCTCGAATTCGTAACCGCGCAGGTCGATCTTATGCTCGGCCATGGCGTAAAACATGAAGGCGTCATCCGGGTCCGGTGAATGCCCTAACGTGAATACGCGCGCCGTTTGCGATGACATGGCGACGAGGCTAAACGGAGGCGACCGACCGCGCAACGAGCGGCCGGACGCGCCGGTCAGCTTTGCGTCTCTCGCGCGCTCGGGTTAAGCGTTCCCTTCGTGCACCCATTCGCGACCAGCCACCAGCTTGCCTGCCCGGATTGCGACGCGCTTTTTGAACTTCCCTCGCTCGCGGTCGGCGAGAAGGCGATCTGCCCGCGCTGCGTCGCCACTTTGCAGACCCACCAGCGCAATTCTCTTCATCGCACCGCCGCCTTCGCCATGGCCGCCGCCATTCTTTTCCTGGTCGCGAATAGTTTTCCTTTCCTCACCTTGCGCGCCGGTTTTCGGGAAAGTGAGATGCATCTTTGGCAAAGCGCCGTCGGGCTTGAGGAAAACGGTTCGCCCTACCTCGCGGGCGCGATTTCGCTTTTCATCGAGCTCGCGCCGGCGCTCCTGATCGGCGGCCTGCTTTATCTTGTCCTGCCTCTGCTCTGGGATCGGCGCGGGCCGGGAGCGATCACGATTTGCCGGGCCGTTGTCTGGGCGCGGCGCTGGAACATGGTGGAAGTTTTTTTGGTCGGGGTCCTCGTTAGTCTGCTCAAGCTCGGCAAGCTCGCTTCCCTGAGCGTTGGCATTTCCTTCTGGGCTTTTATCGCTCTGATTTTTTGCCTGACTGCGGCCCTCGCCTCGATTCATCCGCGAGAATTATGGGCCCGCCTGGAGACGGCCAAGTGATGAACGCCTTTGCCCCGCCTTCCGCTGCCGACCGCGGGCTGGCCCTTTGCGATGTGTGCGAACTGGTCGCGCCGGTGCGGGAGGGCCTGTGCCCGCGCTGTGGCAGCCGTCTTCATCTCCGTCAAAATCACAGCCTGCAGCGGACCTGGGCCCTAACGATTGCGGCCACGATCCTCTATTTTCCCGCCAACCTTCTCCCGATCCTGCGGGTGGATTCAGTCACGGGCGACTCCGCCAGCACGATCATCGGTGGGGTCGTGCAGTTCTGGCAGCAGGCTGATTATCCGGTCGCGATCATCATCTTTACGGCGAGCGTCATGATTCCGGTCCTGAAAATTATCTCGATCGTCGCGCTTTGTTTCGCGGCCCGCTCGGGTCACCGTCCCCGACAGATGACAAAACTTTATCGGGTCACCGAGTTCATTGGGCGCTGGTCGATGGTCGATGTTTTTGTCGTGGCCATCCTCGTCGCGGTGGTGCAGCTCGGCTCGACCATTTCGATACATCCCGGTGCGGCCGCCCTTTCGTTTGCAGGAGTCGTAGTCCTGACGATGCTGGCGGCGATGAGTTTCGACCCACGCCTGATCTGGGACGCGGCCGCCCACCGGAACGCCACGCCATCATGAGGAACGACCGACCGGCCAGCAACGACATCCCGGAAGAACCGCTCGTGAAACGGAACCGAAGTTTCTCGCCGATCTGGATCATCCCGATCCTGGCCGCCCTCCTCGGGCTCTGGCTGGCCTTCAAATATTACTCGACGCAAGGGCCGGCGATCACGGTCCGCTTTGAAACCGCAGAAGGGATCGTGCAAGGCAAGACCCCGGTCCTGTGCAAGAGCGTCAACATCGGCACGGTCGACAAGGTGCGCCTAACGAAAGACCTGAAGGGCGTCATCATCACGATGCAGATGACGAGCGAGGCGACCGATCTCCTGACGAAGGACGCCCAGATCTGGGTGGTGCGGCCGCGCTATGGCGGCGCGGCCGGCATTTCGGGCCTGAGCACGATTGTGTCCGGCAGCTACATCGAGCTGGAGCCGGGCCTCTCCGATGAGCCGCGGCGCGAATTTGTCGGCCTGGAAAATCCGCCGGTGACGCCGAAAGGCGTGCCCGGTTTGCACATCACCCTCTTTACCGATGAAGCCGGCAGCATCGGGCCGGGGGCCCCGATTCTCTACAAGGGATTGAGCGCGGGAAAAATCGAGACCCGCATATTTCATCCGGAGAACGGCAAGGTCGAATTCGGCGCTTTTATTTCCAAGGAATACGCCTCGCTCGTGCGCAAAAATACGAAATTTTGGAACGCGAGCGGGATCGACGTTTCGCTCGGTGCAGACGGGCTGCGACTCCATACCGGTTCGCTCGAAACGCTCATCCTCGGCGGCATCACGTTTGATCAACCGGCCGGCATCGGGGCGAGTGATGCGCCGGCGGTGGCGGACGGCGCCAAGTTCGTGCTCTACGACAGTTTCGCGGACACGAAAAAATTCGAGATGCAAAGCAGTCTGCCCTACCTCCTTCTGTTCGCCGACAGCGTGCGCGGTTTGAGCGACGAGGCCCCGGTTGATTTTCGCGGGGTGCGAATCGGAACCGTGATTGGCGTTTCCTTTAAGTACCTGCCTAACGATCCCGAGCGGCGGGTGCCGGTGCTGGTCCAGATCGATCCTGGCCTCATTACCACTCTGCCGACGGAAAGCACCACGCCGGCCGAGCAATTTATCGCGCACGCGGTCGAACATGGTTTGCGCGCCAGCCTCAAGACCGGGAATTACCTCACGGGCCAGATGTATGTGGACCTTGATTTCGACAAGAACGCCTCGCCCGCCAGCGTGACCGAGATTGCCGGCTATCGCGTCCTCCCGGTGGGCGGCTCCAGCCTCTCGGGAATGCTTGATAAGGCTTCTGCGCTGCTCGACAAATTGCAGGCCCTGCCGCTCGAAGGCACGATCAAGGAAGCGACCGAGACCCTCGCCACGATCAAGAGCACGGTGGCCGGTCTCGACAAAACGGTGAACGGCTACGGTGAGAATGGGCCGCTCTATCAAAAGCTCAACGAAACCCTGGAACAACTCGACGAAACGCTGCGTTCCATTCGAGAGCTCTCCGGCACGATCGAGCGCAAGCCGAATTCGCTCATCTTCGGCAAACCGGGGAAAGTCGCGCCGCCGAAGGGCTCCTCGCCGCCCTAACGAATCCTTTCATGATGCGAAACCAGCTTCGTCTTTTTTTCTGCGGTGCGCTCCTCGGCCTGCTCACGGGCTGCGGCGGTGCTGGCACTAACTACTATCGGCTCGACGCCACCGCGGCCGCGACCGGTGCGGGCCGGTCCACGAGCGGGCTGAGTGTGGCCATCGGCCCGGTTTCTCTTCCGAGCTACCTCGACCGGGCGGAGGTGGTTTTCGCCACCGGGCCTAACGAATTCCAGGTCCCGGCCGACGCTCTCTGGATCGGCTCCCTGAAGGATAACATCAGCCGG
>DASXYO010000018.1:0-31962 GCA_036502465.1 Chthoniobacterales bacterium | reverse complement strand
ATGGTCCACAACAAGGAGAAGTTGATCGAGATCGGCGGCGTCATGCACGGCCTGGTCTTGAAATGGAACGAAAAGAAGTGAGCAAGAAACTCGGAAGTCGAAATGCGAAAGGCGAAATGCCGGAGGATTCGGCGCTCCTCTTCCATTCCGCCATCCGCATTCCGCAATCCGCATTGCCCTGATGTCACCTTTCTTCTTCTGGACCGCTTCCGCGCTCATGCTGATTTTCGGCGCAGCCGTCATCATCAATCGGAACCCAATCGCGAGTGCGCTCAGCCTCGTCGTTTCCTTCCTCGGCATGGCCGCGCTCTTCATGTCACTCGACGCGTTTTTCATCGGGATCATCCAGGTGCTGGTTTACGCCGGCGCGGTCATGGTGTTGTTCCTCTTCATCGTCATGCTGCTCGATCTGCGCGCGGAAGAACGACGCAAAATCAACTTCGTCGCCTTCGCCGGCGGCGTGGCCGTGGCGGTCATTTTCTTCGGGCAGCTTTATCTGGTGATCGGACATCTCCGGCAGGCCAGGCTCCCCTTCCCCGCCCTTGCCGTCGCTCCTCAGGATGACGTCCACAGCATCGGCCTGCTCCTTTTCGGGAATTACAACCTGCCCTTCCAGGTGATCGCCGTCCTCATTCTCGTCGCGACCGTCGGCGTGATCGTGCTGAGCAAACGGGAGCTACACTGAGATGGTAACGCTGGGCGACTATCTTTTCGTGAGCGGGTTGCTCTTCACGATCGGCTTTGCCGGCGTGCTCCTGCGGCGGAATATCATCATCATCTTCATGTCGCTCGAGCTGATGCTGAACGCGGCCAACCTCTCGCTCGTCGCCTTCTCCCGTGCCCGGGTCGACGCGGCCGGCCTGCCGAATTATCACGGGCAAGTCTTCGTCTTCTTCATCATCACCGTGGCCGCGGCGGAGGTTGCGGTCGGCCTGGCGATCATCGTTGCGCTCTACCGCGCCCGGCGCACAACCCACGTCGAGGACATCAACATGTTGAAATTCTGATGCTGCCCTGGCTTGCTCTTCTTCTCCCGCTCATGTCGGCGCTGGTCATCCTGATCGCGACCCGGCCGCTCCGCACGTTGAGCGCCTTCGTCTCGGTCGGCGCGGTGCTGGGCAGTTTTGTCTGCGCAGCGCTCATCTTTTTCCAGAAAACGGACACGGCGGCGGCGATCTCGTGGATCAATCTCGGGCCGAGCTTCTCCATTCCGCTCGGGTTAACGCTCGATCCGCTCAGCCGCTCGATGCTTTTCATGGTCACGGGCGTGGGTGCGCTCATCCATATCTACTCGTTAGGCTACATGGGCACGGACGAGGGCAAGTCGCGCTATTTCGCCGGGCTCTCGCTCTTCATGTTCTCGATGCTCGGGATCGTGCTCGCGAACAATTTCGTGATGATGTTCATCTTCTGGGAGCTGGTCGGGGTGAGCTCCTACCTGCTCATCGGGCATTGGTTTGAACGGCCGAGCGCGGCGGACGCGGCGAAGAAGGCGTTCATCACGAATCGGCTCGGCGACTTCGGGTTCATGCTCGGCATCCTGATGGTCTGGAATGCGACTGGGTCGGTGGTCTTCGGCGACATCGCGGCGGGCATGGGAAGGTTTGCCGGCCATCCCGCCTATCTCACGGCGGCGGCGCTTCTTGTTTTCTGCGGCGCGGTCGGGAAATCGGCGCAATTTCCGCTCCACGTCTGGTTGCCGGATGCGATGGAAGGCCCGACTCCGGTTTCCGCACTAATCCATGCCGCAACGATGGTGGCGGCGGGAGTCTATATGCTCGTGCGGGTTGGGTTTTTGATCGAGGCGTCGTTAGGCGCGTTGCAGGTGATCGCCTGGATCGGCACCATCACCGCCGTGCTCGCCGCGCTCATGGCGACGCAGCAGAGCGACATCAAGCGCATCCTCGCCTACTCCACTCTCTCACAACTCGGCTACATGGTGACGGCTGTCGGGCTGGCTTCGGGGCAGGCGGCGATGTTCCATCTCTTCACGCACGCGGCTTTCAAGGCGCTGCTTTTCCTCGGCTCGGGTTCGATCATTTTCATGCTGCACCACGAGCAGAATATCTGGCGGATGGGTGGGCTGGCGAAGCGGCTGCCGATCACGTTTCTGACATTCGCGGTCGGCACGCTCGCGCTCATCGGCTTTCCCGGCTTCAGCGGCTTCTTCAGCAAGGATGCGATCCTTGCGCTCGCCTACGAACGCAGTCTGCCGATTTTTGTTTTCGCTGCCTTCACTGCGTTGCTCACCGCTTACTACATGACGCGGCTGGTGGTGGTGGCGTTCTTCGGTTCGCCGCGGAGCGAAGCCGCCGCCCATGGGGCGGAGTCGCCGCCCGTCATGACAATCCCGCTCGTGATTCTCGCCATCCCGGCGGCCCTCGGCGGTTTCGGTTTTTTCGCGACGCGGTTCCTGGTTTTGCCTAACGAGAAAGAACATCTGCTCGTTGTCCCCGCGATCGCCTTCGGTTGTCTCTTCGTCGGAGTGCTAAGCGCGTTCCTGCTTTATCGCAACCGGTCGAGCGATCCGATCGATATCGAGTTGTTCCGGAACCGGTTTTATATCGATGAATTTTACACCGGGCTGATCAGGGCAACCCAGGGCGCGCTCGCGTCGCTCTCGGCGTTTGTCGATCGTTGGATCCTCGACGGCGCAGTGGTGCGCGGGTTGAGCGGCGGCGTTTGGGGGAGCGGGTTTCTGCTCCGGCTGCTTCAGGTGGGCAACCTGCAGGCTTACGGTTTTATCTTCGGTCTCGGCATCATTGGGCTCATTTACTTCACGGTTTTCCACTGATGCTGCTCTTCATCGTCATCGCGCCCCTGCTCACGGCGCTCCTCATTTTGATTGGAGCGCCGGCGCGGCTGACGGCCTTGCTCGGATCAGCCGCCACGCTCATCGCAAGCTTTGTCGCGTGCTTTGTCTACGATGCGGCGCGCGGCGGATTCCAGTTGGTCAGCTCGTTTCCAATCAGCGCGACGTGGCGTCTTCAGTTCTTGTTAGGCGCGGACGGTCTCACTCTGATCATGCTGCTCCTGGCGGCGATCGTCCTGCTCTGCGCTGTCTGGTTCACGCCGCCGGTCGAGAAATCCGAGCGGCTTTTCTATGCTTGTCTGCTTTTCATCGCGGGCGGCGCGATCGGCGCGTTCGCCTCACTCGATCTGTTTTTCTTCTACGCCTTCCACGAGCTGGCGCTGATCCCGACTTTTCTCCTCATCGGCATTTGGGGCTCGGGTAATCGCTCCGCAGCGGCGTGGAAAATCACGATCTACCTCGGGCTCGGCAGTTTTGTCTTACTCCTTGGTTTGATCCTGCTCTACCGCAGCGTGCCGGTTAATCTGCGGAGCTTCGACCTGCGCGCATTACAGGCCGTGGCGGCTAACGGGGGCATTCTTCCCGCGGCGCAAAACCAGATTTTCTTTCTTCTCCTGATCGGCTTCGGCGTTCTGATCTCACTGTTTCCATTTCACAGTTGGGCGCCGGAAGCGTACGCCTCCGCACCCGCGCCGGCCGCGATGCTGCACGCCGGGGTTTTGAAAAAATTCGGGCTCTACGGATTACTCCGGATTGCGCTCCCGCTCCTGCCGGAAGGCGCGCAGCATTGGCGGACACTGCTCATCGTGCTGTTGTTAGGCAATATCATTTACATCGGCCTCGTCACGATCGCGCAGAAGCGTCTCGATTGGATGCTCGGCTACTCGAGCGTGATGCACATGGGCTACATTTTTCTCGGGATCGCGAGCGCCAACCTGATCGGTCTCAACGGGGCGGCGGTGCTCATGTTTGCCCACGGCATTTCCATCGCGCTGCTCTTTGCCCTGGCCGGTGAAATACGGCGGCGGACCGGGACGCTCGTCTTCGCGGATCTCGGCGGTCTCGGGAAGCTAATGCCGTTTGCGGGGTTCGCCTTCGGAGTCGCGGCCTTTGCTTCTATCGGGCTACCTGGCTTCGCGAATTTCGCCGCCGAAGTGATGGTCTTCTTCGGCGCGTTTCGGGTCGGGGCGGATTGGCAGGGATTTCACCTTTTCCAAGTCGCCACCGTCCTCGCGCTCTGGGGCGTGGTGATCTCGGCGGTTTACATGCTGCGCGCCTACCGGACGATCTTCATGGGCGCGCCTAACGAGCGCCTGCAAAAAACTTTTCCCGATCTCGCCCGCACGCTCCGGTGGCCGATCGTTCTACTGATCGCCGCGACGATGATCGTCGGATTTTTCCCGAACACTGTCCTGCGACTCCTGCAGCCAACTTTTTCGGCGCCCGTCGTCGCCAACCGATGATCCCCGCGCCCGCCCTCGAAATCGCGGTGCTGGTTTGGGGATTGTTTCTCCTTCTGGTGGAATCGTTTGCCGGCAAGACGGATCGCCGCGGCGTTGCCTATGCGGGAATCGGCGGACTCATCATCGTCCTCGTCGCCAGTTTTTTCCTCGCACCGTCGCCGGCCGCGGCTCCGACCGGTTTCTGGAGTTTCTACACGGGCGATCCGCTCGCTATTTTCTTCAAACGCTTCGCGCTCGTCACCACGATTTTCGTCCTCGTGATGGCGATCGATTACATGCCTGCGATCCGGATGGGCGTGCCGGGCGCCAATCCACACGCCGGGCTGGGAGAATTTTTCACGCTCCCAATTTTCACCTGCGCGGGACTGATGTGGATGGCCTCGGCCATCGATTTCGTGATGATCTTCGTCTCGCTCGAGCTGGTCACAATGTCGTTTTACGTCCTCGTTAGTTTTACCCGGCGAAATCCTGCGACGCTCGAGGCTGGGGTGAAATATCTCATCCTGAGCGCACTTTCCACGGGGTTCCTCGTCTTCGGCATTACTTGGATTTTCGGTGTCACCGGCGAGACCAGCCTGCTCCGCCTCTCGGCGACGCTTGCCGCGCAACCAGTCGATCACATCCCATTGCTTTTCGGCATCTCGCTTGTCCTGGTCGCGCTCGGCTTCAAGATCGCGGCGGTCCCTTTCCAGATCTGGGTTCCGGATGTTTACCAGGGCGCGCCGACGCCGGTGACGGCTTTTCTTTCGGTCGGATCGAAGGCTGCGGGATTCGTCGTTCTCATGCGGGTGCTGGTGCCCTTTCTCGCGCTGCCGCAGGTCGGCCATTTGCTCGTGGGAATGGCGGCGCTGACCTTGATCTACGGAAACTTCGCCGCGCTTCCGCAAAGCAACCTGAAGCGGCTTCTCGCCTACTCGAGCATCGCACATGCGGGTTACCTGCTCATCGGCGTGGTGGCAGTTGCGGGCCCGGCGGTGGCTTATTATCTCGTCGCCTACCTGCTCATGACACTGCTCTGTTTCGCGGTGCTGATTGTGGTCGGGAACACCGGTGGCGATCAAATCGAAGATTACGCCGGTCTCGCGAAGCGCTCCCCTTTCCTCGCCTTTGCGATGTTGGTCGGGATGATCTCGCTCGCCGGCGTGCCGTTCACCGCCGGTTTCCTCGGCAAGTTTTTCATCTTCGATGCCGCCATCCGGCAACACCAAATGCTGCTCGTCGTGATCGGTGTCGTCACTGTCGGCTGCGGTTTCTATTATTACCTGAAAGTGGTGCGCGCGATATATTGGCTCGAGCCGGCATCGGACGCCGCGCCCATCACAGTGAGCCCGCTATCTCGCGTGACGATGACGCTGCTGGTCGCCGCGATCTTCGTTCTCGGCGTCTACCCGCAGCCGATCCTGAACGCGCTGGCGCGCTAGTCGCTCAGCTCGACGTTCCAATACGCAAGGTCCACGAAGTGCCGCCAGCTCTCGTGTTGCTGGCTGTTAAACGTGACGTGGACGAACGGCCGCCATTTCGGGCGCTTCGGCTTGCGAATGAGCGCCATGTGCACCTGATGCGGAAGGCGGTTTCCTTTGCGCGTGTTGCACGGGATGCAGGAGCAGACCACGTTTTCCCAGGTCGTTAGGCCGCCTTTGTCACGCGGCAGGACGTGATCGAGGTTCAGCTCCTGGCGCTCGAAAACTTTCCCGCAGTATTGGCAGGTATTGCCGTCGCGCTCGAAAACATTGTGCCGGGTAAATTTCACTTCCTTTTTCGGCAGTCGATCGAAGAGGAGGAGCACGATGACGCGCGGCACGCGGATTTTCCATGAAATGGTCGTGACCATTTCATGCTCGGCCTCCGGCGCGTTGAAGGAGAAGTCGCGCCAACTGGCGAAATCATGGGTCGCGAAATTATTCTGCTGATCGGCCGCCACGACTTGGGCGTGCCCCTGGTAGAGGAGGGTGAAGGCACGACGCGCCGAGCAGATATTCACCGCCTGCCAAAGGCGGTTGAGGACTAAAACCTGCGTTTCAAGTGGCGTTTGCAGAGGTTCCTTCGCGCAACCTAACAAATTCTTCCGCACGAATTGGCGCGAAATTATCACCCGGGAAATTTTTTGTCAATGTAACGACTGCGTGACGCGAATAAACAAATTCGACTTCGAGTAGACAAAAATGATGGTTGGCGGCGTCAAAACTCAGTTGCATCACATTTCGTCCAAGCCCAGCTTGGCAACTCATCATCATTCTCTTATGCGAATCTTGCCTCGTTTTTTGCTCCTGTTGACCGCTCTCCTTTTGCCGGCCCGGTTTCTCCTTGCACAGAATCTTCCCGATACCACGCGCCTCCTGCGATTTCCCACGACCAACGGCGACCAGATCGTTTTTTGCTACAGTGGTGAGCTCTACACCGTCGCGAAAAATGGCGGAATCGCCCGTCGCCTAACGAGCGGTCCCGGTTACAGCTCCTTCCCGCACTTCTCCCCGGATGGAAAGCAGCTCGCCTTCACTTCGCAATACGACGGCAATACCGAGGTTTACGTCATGCCCGGCGAAGGCGGCGAACCGAAACGGCTTACCACCACCGCGACCTTGGGCCGGGACGATATTTCCGACCGGATGGGGCCGAACAACCTGGTCATGACCTGGAAGAACACGGAACCGGTCGTCGTTTTTCGCTCCCGCCGGACCTCTTTCAATTCCTTCATCGGCGATCTCGAGACGGTCAGCATGAATGCCGAGTTGCCAAAACAGTTGCCCGTCCCGCGAGGCGGTTTTGTCTCCTTCGCGCCGGATGATTCGAAGATGGCCTTCAACCGCGTCTTCCGGGAATTCCGCACCTGGAAACATTACCGCGGCGGCATGGCGGACGACGTCTGGATCTACGATTTCAAAACTCAGACGACCGAGAACCTAACGAATAGTCCCGGGCAGGATATTTGCCCGATGTGGGGACCGGACAATCACATCTATTTCCTCTCCGATCGCGACGGCCGGATGAATCTTTTCTCGATCGACCTGGCAAGCAAGGAAACCAAGCAGCTCACCACCTTCAAGGATTTCGATATTAAGTTTCCAACCATCGGGAAAGACTCGATTGTCTTCGAGGAAGCTGGTTACATCTGGCGTTACGACCTCGCGAGTGCGCAGGCGACGCCGGTTCCCATCAACATCAAGGAAGATTTCGCCTCTGGCCGGACTGCCTTTCTTGATGCTTCGAAGCATGCCGAGTCGGTCAACCTTGCCCCGGATGGCCAGCGCGCCATCGTGGTCGCACGAGGCGACCTCTTCTCCGTACCGATGAAGGATGGAACGGCCCGGGCCCTGACAAAAACTTCCAACGCTCACGAGCGCGACGCCATCTGGTCGCCAGACGGGAAATGGATCGCCTACAACTCGGACGAATCTGGCGAAAACGAGCTCTACGTTCGCTCGCAGGACGGCAAAGGCCAGCCGCAACAGGTCACCAGGAATGCCGATACCTATTATTACCAACCAGCCTGGTCGCCGGACAGCAAGAAGCTGCTCTGGAGTGATCGTCTCCAGCGCTTGCGCTATGTCGATGTCGCAAGCAAGGCTGTGACCGAAGTCGCTCAGGATAAAGTCGGCGAAATTGAGTCCTATGATTGGTCGCCTGACAGCCAGTGGATTGCGTGGGGCCAGCCGGAGCTTAACGATCAGCCGCGGGTCTATCTCTACTCCGTGGCCAGCAAAAAGACCGTGCCGGTGACAGACGAATGGTATGGCGCGGGACGCGTTTCCTTCAGCGACGACGGGAAATATCTCATGATGTCGTCGGCCCGGGATTTTAAGCCCACTTTTGGCGAAGACGAATTTGAGAACATCTACGTCGACATGCAGCGGGTCTACCTGGTTACGCTCTCAAAGGACACAGAATCGCCACTCGGTCCGCGCAGTGACGAGGTCGGAAAGGCGGAAAAGAAAGACAAGGATAAGGAGAAGGGCAACGGCGAGAAGAAGGATGACAAGAAAGGCGACAAAGAGAAGAAGCCTGTAACCGTCAAAGTAGACACCGACGGAATTCAAAATCGGATCGTAGGGCTTGATATCACCCCCGGTAACTATCAAAACCTGCGACTGGTTGACGACCGCGTTTTCTATCTTCGCCGGACGGTTGGAGACAACAGCGGTGAAGACGAAGAAGAAGGCCCAGGTGACCAGAAGTGGCACCTGTGCTCCTACAGTCTCGAGGATCGCAAGGAGACCGTGCTCGGCGATGTCAACAGCTACCAAATCAGCTTCGACGGCAAAAAGATGCTGGTTCAGGTTGATAAGGATTATTCAATTATCGACCTGCCAAAAGACAAGCTCGAGACAAAGGATCACAAGCTGGAACTGAAGGGTCTCGACGTGATGGCCGATCGCCACGCGGAATGGAAGCAAATTTACTTCGAAGCCTGGCGTCAGATGCGCGACTTCTTTTTCTCGCCGACCATGAACGGGGTCGACTGGAAAGCGATGCGCGACAAGTATGCGGCCCTCCTGCCGTATGTGAACAATCGCAATGATCTCACTTATATCATCGGCGAGCTCATCGGTGAGCTGAATAACGGCCACGCTTACGTGGCGGGGGGAGAGCGACCGGAGACGCCTCGGATCAAGCTTGGCTTGTTAGGCGCGGAACTTTCGCGTGATCCGGCAAGCAAGGCCTATCGGATCGACAAGATCCTTCCAGGCGAGAACTGGGAGAAAGAGAATCGTTCACCGCTGACTGCGATCGGGCTCAACCTAAAACCGGGCGATTACATTCTGGCCGTGAATGGCACGCCTGTCGCGTCTCTCGCAAATATCTACGATGCTCTCATCGGAACGGCGGATAAGCAGGTTATTTTGCGGGTCAATTCCACGCCAAGTGAAAGCGGCGCGCGCGACATCACGGTTGTCCCGACCGCTGACGAGTCACCACTCTATTATCTGGACTGGGTGCAGCACAACATCGACTACGTGAACAAGAAGACAGGCGGCCAGGTCGGCTATGTCCATATCCCGGACATGGGCCAGCCGGGGTTAAACGAATTCACCAAGCGTTACTTCCCACAGATTCGCAAGAAAGGACTGATCGTCGATGTGCGCGGTAATGGGGGCGGCTTTGTCTCCCCGCTCGTCATCGAACGACTCCGTCGCGCCTTGGTTATGGTCGAGATGTCACGCAACGGCGTCCCGCAAACCAACCCGCCGCAGACATTTTTGGGACCAATGGTTACCTTGATCAATGAGTTCTCTGCTTCGGACGGCGATATCTTTCCCTATCGCTTCAAGACTCTTGGCTTAGGCAAACTGATCGGCAAACGCACGTGGGGTGGCGTGATTGGGATTCGCAATCCCCTCCCTCTGCTCGACGGCGGCCAGCTCTTTAAGCCGGAATTCGCGCCTTACGACAAGGAAGGCAAGAATTGGATTATTGAAAGTCACGGCGTTGATCCCGATATCGTGGTCGATAACGATCCGGCCAAGGAATTCAAGGGCGAAGACCAGCAGCTCGACCGTGGGATCCAGGAGATTCAAACCGAGATGAAGACCAAGAGCTATGATCTGCCGCCGATCCCGCCGTTCCCGAATCGGAATCCGGCGAAAGGTGGTTGAAGCCGGCGACTTGTGATAAAATAGCGGCTGATGTTTCTGCCGAACCAGAAAGTCGTTTGCGTGAACGGCCGCTTCCCGTTGGGAATCGAGCAGCTCTATGACGAGCTTCCCAAGGAAGGGTCCACTTACACAATCCGCGACGTCGTTCCTGGCGTCGGGCTCACGGGCGATGAAGGGGAGATCGCCGTTTACCTTTGCGAGATCAAGGGCCCGCTTAACGCCCACGACATCGAACGCGGCTTCCGCGCCGATCGCTTCGCCCCGCTGCAAACGATCGAGGAAGAAGCCGAGGTGGAATCGTTTATCGGTCTGCCAGATTTCCTTCCTGCCTGACTTGCGAATGCCAACGCATCGGGCCGTCAGATTCGCCTTTCTTGCCGCCCTCTTGCTCCCCTCCCTCAGCGGATTCGGCGCGGATCGGCCACTCCTGAGCAGAGAAAATGCCGAGCAGCGGATCGCGGCAGTCGAAACGCGCCTGGGTGGCCGACTTGGTGTTATGGCCATGGACACGGCCAGCGACCGCCGGATCGAGCGACGTCCGGATGAGCGCTTCCCAATGTGCAGCACATTCAAGCTTCTCGCCGCCGCCGCTGTCCTGGATCGGGTCGACAAGAAACAGGAACAACTGACCCGGGTTATTCCTTATATGAAGGCAGACCTTCTCGAGTATGCTCCCATAACCAGGCAGCATGTCGGTGAAGGTGGAATGACCGTCGGTGCACTTTGTGCCGCGGCCTTGGAATATAGCGACAACACCGCCGCCAACCTCCTCCTGAAAACGATTGGCGGCCCGGAAAGCTACACTCGTTATGCCCGCTCTCTCGGTGACAAGGAGACCCGGCTCGATCGCCAGGAGCCTGACCTGAACAGCGCGCTGGCTGGCGACAAACGAGACACCACCACGCCTGCAGCGATGACGGCGGACCTCCAATCACTCCTCATTGGCAAGGCATTGTCCCAGGAATCCCGCGAGCAACTCAACACCTGGCTCGCGGCGAACACGACCGGCAATGAAATGTTTCGCGCTGGTCTGCCTCGAGATTGGAAGGTTGGCGACAAGACAGGACGCGGCAGCAACGGTGCGACAAACGACATCGCTATCCTTCGCCCGCCTGGTCAGGCGCCCATCCTACTTGCTGTTTACTACGTTGGCTCAGCGGCTCCAAGGAAGGAACTCCTGGACGCCATCGCGCAAGTTGCTCGAATCGTCGCAGAATCGTTCTGACTTGTCTTCCCGGTCGCGATCCGCTCCGCGAAATCTTAGGCAGCTAAGCTTACTCCTGGGGCGCCGTTAGTTGTTCGAAACAGGAGCACGCCGAGGACGATAAACCAGATCGCCTGTCCGAATATGATCAAACCAAAGCCATGCACGTCGAGGCGAAGACTGCCCGTGATCATCGCGAAGATCAGCCCCGGCGCGAGGAGCAGGCCATAAAGTCCGCTCGCGATCGGGAAAACGCTCCGTCGCCTAACGATTTCAAACGACCAAAGCCCAATCGCGGCGCAGGAGGCCACGACAAAAATGCGGGCGAACGCTTGGTTTATGAGAAAATTGTATTCCATCAGCGTGTGCCATTGTTCGCGATCAGGGCCGCGCGCGATGATGTGTCGCAAAACCTCCGTTCCGACCAAGCCGCTCATGGCTGGTGCGATCATGACCGCGATTAATCCAAGTGCGTAAATGACAAGAGCAAGCAGCCCGACGCGGGCGGGAGAATCGAGACGTCGAGCGAGCACAAGGGCACCCAGGAAAGAAAGGGGCAGGCCCGCGATCGCCAGCGCGTGCACTCCGATCAAGAGCCCGGTGAGTTTTTCAAACTGCACCGGCGTGATGGGATGCCCTCCGGTCACCGGGTGCAGACTCATCGTAGTTACTCCACTCAAGGCACCAAGAATTAGCGCGACGCCACCAAGCCGGTTATCGTTCATGCCCAGAGCTTCTGGACTGCCTTTCCGATGTCCAGCGGAGACGGAGTTAGAAAGCGAACAAGAAGGATGAAAGTGTTCAGAAACCTAACCGAGGGAAAGAAAAAGGAGGATCAACGAGTCGAACGCACGCGCGACCGACTGGGCGATGCACTCGTTGAGCTTCTCTTGGAAAAGCCATTCGCCGCGATCACGGTGCAGGAGATTCTCGATCGCGCCGGAGTGAGTCGCACAACCTTTTACAGTCACTATCGGGACAAGAACGATTTGTTTCTCAGCGACGCCGAGGAATTTTTCGAAGCAATGGCGACGGCTCTTTCGCGCTTTGGCGACAAGTCCCAGCGGGTCGCGCCCGTCGAGGAATTATTCTCTCACATCGGCGAGAGGCGCGACTTTTACAGCGCGCTGTTGGAATCAGGGCGACTCCGCGACGTGCTCGAACTTGGGCAGGAACACTTTGCCCGCGGCATCACGCAACGCCTCGCGGAGATGGCGCGCTCCCGCGCCATTGCGCCTAACGAACGCGACGCAATTGCGCACGGCCTGGCGGGCAACCTCTTCTCGCTGCTGTCCTGGTGGATTCATCACGGAATGAACCCGGCGGCCGCAGCGATGGATCAATTATTTCACAAACAACTTTGGTCTGGGATCGATGGCGGCCAGGCGAGAGCAACCTAAGCGAATTCAAAATGGCGATTTGTTCACACATCGACGCGATCACATCGATCAAACAACCGGAACGCAGCGAATGCGCAGAGTGCGTCAAAATCGGTGCGACCTGGGTTCATCTGCGCACCTGCCAAACCTGCGGTGTGACGCTTTGTTGCGACAGCTCGCCCCACCAACACGCCAGCAAACATGCTCAGGCCAGCGGGCACCCGGTCATCGCCTCGGCTCAATCGGGGGAGCGCTGGTTGTATTGTTTCCCGGACGAAGCCTTCGCCGAGTATTGATCGACTTCCGAGTCTGCGGCGCAGCCGAGCCGTCAAGCTCGATTGCGCCCCTGGCTTATCCCCGGAAATCTCTCGTTAGGCAGGAATGTTCGCGGTCTTCTCGCGGTCCCAGTTGCGATGCTGCGCGATGGCCTTAATGAACTTGGCCGATACTTTTTTTGCGTCGCCTTTTTCGTCGACTAGAAGCGCGGGATCTTTCTTCGCCGCATCGAGATCGATCGCGGAAGCGCGGAGCAAATCCACGCCCGCGCCGGTCGCGGCAATGGCCTTGCAATGCTTGAAGGTTTCGTTGACGAAGAGAATCGCGCGATCGTCCCCGGCGAGAGTCGCCGCGCTTTTCTGACCGCCCGGGACGTAGGTCGCATCGAAGAGGACGGAGGCCGCATTGGTCAGGCTCAGGTCGACCTTGATCTCCGCCCCTTTCGCGCTCTTCAGGGTGCCGCCGCGCGGCCCGATAATCTTCACCATCGCGCCTTCTTTCGTCAGGGCATTCTTCATCGCGGAGAGATCGTTGTCGTCCACGCCAGCCGCCACGAGGATGGCGATCTTGCGCGTCGCAATCGTGTTCTTGACCGTGTTCGCCATGCTCAAGGCCGGCGATTTGCCGTAGGTGTTCTTCATTGGCTTCGACTCGGTGTTGCGCCCGGCATCGGCGCCGACCGCCTGGTTCACCCGGCCTTCGACGTTGCCCGGCACCTTCATGCCCACACCTTCGGCAATGCCGCTCGCGAGTGACTTGTCGACCTTGTTCAACATCCCGAGCATTCGCTCGACAATTGCCGGCCGCGTCACCATCCCGAGCTCGAACGTGAGCGCGTTGATGATGTGCTGCTGCTCATGCGGGGCCTGGCTGTTAAAGAAGAGCGCCGCCTGGCTGAAGTGATCAAAAAACTTGTCGGTCTTCCCGCGCACTTTTGCGCCCTGCATTTTCTCCATGTAACTAACGAACCCGCCCATGTCTTCCTTCGCCTGCATCGGGCAACCGCTGCTGATCGTGTTCGGAAAATAACTCGTCTCGCCGCGATTCACGATCTGCTGCATATGGCCGTCCCGCTGGTTGTTGTGCATCGGGCAAGTCGGCCGATTGATCGGGATCTGCGCGAAGTTCGGACCGCCGAGGCGGGTCAACTGAGTATCGGTGTAACTGAAGAGCCGGCCCTGCAGAAGCGGATCGTTGCTAAAATCGATTCCCGGCACGAGATGCCCCGGATGAAACGCGACCTGCTCCGTTTCGGCAAAATAGTTATCGGGATTGCGATCGAGGACAAGTTTGCCTAGCGGCGTCACCGGCACGATCTCCTCGGGGATAATCTTGGTCGGATCGAGCAGGTCGAAATCGAACTTGTGTTCGTCTTTCTCTTCCACTACCTGGACGCCGAACTCCCACTCCGGAAATACGCCGTTTTCAATCGCTTCCCACAGATCGCGCCGATGAAAATCGGGATCTTTCCCGTTGATTTTAAGCGCTTCATCCCAGAGGACCGAGTGCATCCCGAGTTTCGGCTTGAAATGAAATTTCACGAAGCGGGATTTCCCTTTCGCGTCGATGAAACGGAAAGTGTGAATCCCGAACCCTTCCATCATCCGCAGACTGCGCGGGATGGCGCGATCCGACATTACCCACATGACCATGTGGAACGTTTCCGGCGAGAGCGAAATGAAATCATAAAAGGTATCGTGCGCTGAAGCGGCCTGCGGGATTTCGTTATGCGGCTCTGGCTTCACGGCGTGAATCAGATCGGGAAACTTAATCGCGTCCTGGATGAAAAAGACGGGGATGTTATTCCCGACCATGTCGAAGATGCCTTCGTCCGTGTAGAACTTGATCGCGAAGCCGCGAACGTCGCGCGCCAGATCCGCCGAACCGCGCGAACCGGCGACGGTCGAAAAGCGAAGAAAAACCGGCGTCTTGCGCGATGGATCGTTCAGAAAACCAGCTTTCGTTAGGTTGGCGTGCGACTTGTAGGCCTGGAAGTAGCCGTGTGCCGCGACACCGCGCGCATGCACGGCGCGTTCCGGAATGCGCTCGTGATCGAAATGCGTGATTTTTTCCCGCATCAGGAAATCCTCGAGGAGCGACGGTCCCCGCTCGCCCGCCTTGAGCGTGTTGTTCGTGTCGTTGATTGAGACACCCTGGTTCGAGGTCAAGGTCGTTCCATCCATCTCGGAGATGTTCGGGGCCAGTTCTTCGATCTTCTTGTTCGCAGCGTTGTTTCTCGGTCGTTTGATTTTCGGCATAAGTTTTTCTCCGTTCTTCGTGGTTTCCGTTCCGGGCTTCAAAGCCCGTTGGCAAACTAGTGATTTCTGCGATAGGGAGAAAAGACGCTCTTCCTATCGTTTTGATAGGCTCCGACTATGGAACTCCATCAACTGCGCTACTTCCTTGCGATCGTGAAAACCGGCAATTTCAGCCGCGCGGCGGAAAGCTGTCACGTCTCGCAGCCGTCGCTGAGCCAGCAGATTCTCAAGCTGGAAGCCGAACTGACCGAAAAGCTCTTCGTACGCAGCCGGCGAGAGGTGCGCCTCACTCCTGCGGGGGACCTTTTCCGGCAGCGGGCCGAAAACATCCTTCACGAAGTACACGAAGCGAAGCGGGAAGTGCGCGACGCCGCCGGAATTCCGCGCGGAGAAGTCCATCTCGCCGCCCTGCCAACGATCGCACCATACCTGCTTCCGAAGATCCTCCGGGCATTTTCCCGGCGCTGCCCGCTGGTCGAACTGATCGTGCACGAAGAATCCACCGATCGCGCCCTTCACGGCCTCGGCAATCGCGAACTCGATCTCGCGCTCGTTAGTCTCCCGATCAGCGACGGTCGGACGGAAATACGCCGACTCTTTCGCGAAGAGCTGCTCCTCGCCCTGCCTCGGGGACATGCCCTCGCCCGGAAGCGCGCGCTCAACGCGACCGACCTGGAGCCGGAGAATTTCATCTTCATGTCCGACACCCATTGCCTCGGCGCGCAAACCCTCCAGTTTTGCTACGCGCAGGGATTCTCGCCCCGGGTCAGTTGCCGCAGCGCGCAGATTGAAACCGTCCACGCCCTGGTCGCCGCCGGGGTCGGCGTCTCGATCGTCCCCGCCATGGCACGGCGTGGGAGCCGCTCGGGCGGCGTCGTTTACCGCTCGTTAGGCAAGGCCCGGCCGACCCGCGAGATTGCACTCATCTGGAACCGGAAGCGACAACTCTCCCGCGCCGGGCGCGATTTGCGCGATTACCTGCTCGCGGAAACCAGAAAGACCAGTCGTTAGGGACACTTTACATTCACGGACAGAACGAAGAAGAAGTCTGTCCACACCATGAACACTATCGGAACAGTCGAAAGCCTTTGGCGTTACCCGGTCAAAAGCATGCGGGGCGAAGAACTGCCGCAGCTCTTTGCGGGATTCGCCGGCGTCTATGGCGATCGCATGTTTGCTTTCCACAGCTCGGCCAGCCGGACAGCGCTGCCTTTTCTCACCGCTCGCGAGCAAACCAGAATGCTCGCCTTTCGACCGCGCTTTCGTCATCCCGAGAAAGCCATCGCTCCTTTCAATCTGAAGGATGCCGAGAGTCTCGGCGCCGGAGCGACTCCGATGTACGCGAGTCCGGCAGATCTTGCAGTTGATGTCGAAACTCCCGGAGGCAAAACGCTCGCGATTGACGATCCCGTCCTGGTCGAAATCCTTCGCGACGGACTCGACGACGCGCACGAGCTCACCCTCATTCGCTCGGACCGCGCCCAAACGGATTGCCGTCCTCTTTCGCTAATCGCCTTGTCATCAATCAAGCAGCTCGGCGCCGAGAGCGGCCTAACGATCGACAAACGACGCTTCCGCGCCAACATCTACCTCGACCTAACGAGCAGGGAAGCTTTCGCGGAAGATCGTTTCGTCGGGCGCTCGCTGCGCATCGGCGCCAAGGCGACGTTTGCCGTCATGCAACGGGACTCTCGCTGCATGATCATCACGCTCGATCCGGAGACCGGTGAGAAATCGCCCGCGGTCCTGAAGACAGTGGCGCAAAAACACGAGGGGTTCGCCGGGGTTTACGCCGTTGTGCTGGTGGAAGGAATCATCCGGCACGGAGACGCGGTGGAGTTGCTGGATTAATCCTGCTCGCCGCGCTTCGGCGGCGGCGCTGTGTTGAGACCGCCTCGCAACTTCTCCGCTGCCCGGGCGACGACCTCCTTCGCGCGATCGCGCGGCCCGCTCGTCTCGGTCTGGATTTGGTTGATCGCCCGATCCATCGCGGACTTGATCGTGGCGGCTGTCCCGCCCTTTTCGCATTCCCTAACGAGCACGCCTTCGAGCCGCGCGATGACCGCATCGACGGTGTAGCTGGGATTAACGGAGGGTCTCTCGTGCGGCGGAAGCGCGCTGTAGACATTGATCACTTCCTCGCTGTGCGCGCCCCAGCGCAGCACTTGATAGAAAAACGCACCCTGGCGCTCGCCCTTGAAAAGCAGATCGATGAGGGCGGCAATGAGCGAGACCGGCATGAGAGCGAAGTCGCGCACGTTATCGAGCAACATCTTGAGTTCGAAGACGAGGACGTCGCGAAAAAATTTCCAGTGGTCGTCGGGCCGCGGCGGCGGCGGCTGAGGCGGCACGGTGAGAGAGTCTGCTGAGCTCATGCGCAAGCTTAAGCACAGGGACGAAAGGAAGAAAGTTTGCCCTCAGGGAGGCCTGATGGCGTCATCAATAATCGATTTTTCGCCGAAACGAGTTTAGGAACGAGCGCGCGACGCGCACCAGTGACGCGCGCGCCTGACGGTAAAACCTGCGCGACTTGTTTTCCTCACGCTGCTCGCGATGCTCGCCTTCGCCGGCAACTCGCTCCTCTGCCGCGCCGCGCTGAAACATCAGACCATGGACGCGGCGAGTTTCACCTCCATCCGGATCGCTTCCGGCGCGATCGCGCTCTCTCTCATTCTGAAATTGCGCCGCGCACAGACGGCCAAAGCAGGCAGTTGGGTTTCGGCCCTGGCGCTTTTCGCTTAGGCCGCGGCATTCCGGGTTGAAAGCGACCAGCGCTGCTTCTGTTCAGCTCAGCGTTCCGGTCCTCGCGGCGACCGGCGGCATTCTCTTTCTCGGCGAACCGCTCAACCTGCGATTTCTGCCCGCCTCGGCAACTGTGCGGGGCGGGATTGCATTGGTTATTCTGGAAAAGCGCGCGGCCGGCTGATTCGTTAGGCGTAAATTTGAGCCTTTCTAATTTCCGCACGCACTGTTAACCCCACCTGCGTGAAACGGCTCCTCTGGCTCGATATTGCAAAAGGCCTGGCCATTCTGATCGTCGTTTACTTTCATTTCTGGCGGACTTATTTCGAGCATGGCTCGCTCCCGCCGCCTGACTGGAGCAGCTTCGCCGCCGGCCTAACGACTTTTCTCGGAATCGCGTGGATTCAGCTTTCCGGGCTCGGCTTTCATGCCGTCGGTGTCTTTATCATCCTGAGCGGCTGGGCTCTCATGCAATCGACCGCCCGCCGCGCGGATGCTCATCCGATCGCCTGGGGCGAATGGTACTGGGCGCGTTTCATTCGGCTCTATCCGATGTACTGGGTCGCACACCTGGTTTACCTGATCTCGCCGTTCACCGCGCGGTTCGAGAAAATCGATAGCCGCATCTTTCTCAGCCTGCTCGGACTGCGCTTCATCGATATCGAGAACAACTTTTATTATCTCAACGCCGCCTGGTGGTATTTCGGGATGCTGATTCAGTTTTACCTTATTTTTCCCCTCCTCTTCTGGGCAGCGCGCAAACTGGGGCCGTGGGGCTTTTTGTTAGGCGCGTGCGCCGTAGGATTCTTTGTCCGCTACCTGCTGCTCGTCGCCTACCCGCAAAACGGGATGTGGGTGCAGGGTGGTCTCGCGCTTTGCCGGCTCCCGGAGTTTGCTCTCGGGATGGCGCTCGGCATGTGGCACAGCGGGGCGCCCGCGCGGGTGGAACGCTTTCTTCTCGGCGGACTTGGTTTGTTGACCGGTGCCGTGCTTTACCCGGCCGCGCTTCAGCTTTATCACGGTCTCGCGCCGTACATCTTTGTCGACTTCGCGACCGGCGCTTGCTGCTTCCTCTGCCTTGTCGGATTCGCCGGCATCATCGCGCGCTTCCCTTCACCCGCCAAAGTACTCGGACTCGTCGGGGCCTTTTCCTACGGCGTTTATCTCATTCATCACCCGTATGTCATCTGGCTCGGTTTGCGGATTCGCGAAGTACCGATCTGGGGATTTTTTCTCATCACGATCGCCACCCTGACGGTCCTTTGCGCGTGGGGAATGCTCCTGGAAAAAGCGACCAACGCGCTGGTGAACCTTCTCCTGCGCGCGAAGGCGAAACCGGCGAGATGAAACCTTGCGCGTCGCGCCTTTAGTTCGAACGCACCCGCACCACGACTGCCGCAATGCTCTCGATCTCGACCGCGGCATCGTAAAAATCGGCGTCGGTCAATTGCGAGAGATGAACCAGTTTGTCGGTCACCTTCTCCAGTTTGCCGCCCATTTTTTCCCCTGATTTCATCCGCAGCTCGACCGGCTTTCCGACTTGATGTTCGAGGACTGAGCGGAGGGTGTCGTTAGGCTGCAGGTCGAGTTTACTTTGGGCAAAGGCACCCGGAACGGCGAGCGCGACGATCGTGAGGAAAGAAAGCAGCATCTGTTTCATGGGCACAGTCTTACGGAATGCAGGGAGCAATTGACGAGCGAATTCGCTGGAAAGCGTTTGCGCGCGAAATTGGCGAACAATCCCTCTTAGGGTTTCCCAGGTCGCGCGCGTTTGCTAGTCTTTGGTCGCGACGTAAACGGTGCTCTCAGACGTGCCCTCGAGGAGCGGATTCGGAAAGCTGACGATATGCGCCCGGGTTGTGGTGAAGACCGTGCCTAGAGCGTCGAGAAATTCATCCTCGGGCGAGGCATCGGACCAAAGCGCGAAAATTCCGCCGGGCTGCAAATGCGCCGCCAGCGCACGCAGCCCTGCCGGCTCGTAAAACGAAGCGTTGTCCGGATGCAGCAGATGGCGCGGCGAATGATCGATATCGAGCAACACGGCGTCAAACTTCCGCCCGGGTTGCGCGGGATCGAAGCCGTCCGCCGAGCGCGCACAGGCGAAAAAGTCGGCCAGGAACAGGCGGCATCGCGGATCGCCCGTCAGCGTCGGGCCAAGGGGCGCGAGACCTTTTTCATGCCACTCGATGACGGGCGCGAGCGCGTCAACCACCAGGAGTGAGACGACTTCGCGATGTTCGAGCGCGGCGACCGCCGTGTAACCGAGGCCGAGCCCGCCGACAACGACGTCCCAGGAGTCACCACTCAGTTCGGAAAGTCCGAGATGAGCGAGCGCCACTTCCACTTCGTGGAACATGCTCGACATGAGAAAGTCGTCGCCCAGTTTGACCTCGAAGACTTCCAAGCCGCCTAACGACAGAACGCGCCGCCGGCGCAGGCTCAACTCGCCGAGCGGCGTCTGGCGGAAATCCAGTTCTTCAAAATCCCGGCTCATTTTCGCTCCAACAATACTGCCGCGTGTAGGCGTGGGCTCCGGCGTTTACATTGGTTTCGTGCTCTCGACGAAAGCCTCGTAGTCATGAATCGTGGCCGTGATTTTCGTCTGAAACTGGTCCTGCGCCGAATAGAGAACGCCCACCGGATCGACGAACTCCTTTTGCTTCAGTTCGTCTTCGATGGTGAGTGTCAGTTCCGCCAAAGTCTCGATATTCGCCCGAGAGTGAAACTCCATTTCCTTCAATTTCGAGAGGACGGCGACTGATTTCTCGTGGTTGGCCACGGCGGCGGCGTCCGGCGCGGCGGGAGCTGTTGTTTCCTTTTCGCGAGGTTCGGTTTCCTTGGACGAGGCAGGTGGCTGATGTTCTTTCTCCTGCTTTACCTTTTTGTCGTGCGCAACATTTCGTGGGTCAGACATTCCCTAGCATACACCTTTCTGGCGCGCCGGCTGCGTGACGGGCCCGAACCCGCAACTGGTCTACTCCGCTGGAGACCGCACCAGATCCCAACCCGTCGAGAGGCGATTGCCTAAAACTTTCGCTTTCCAGTTTCACCTTCATAGTGTGTAACGCTTTCCCATTGCAGGCATTCGTCATCAATCTGGATCAAGCCGCTGACCGCTGGGCGTTTGTCGAAAAATCCTTCGCCGGCAGTCGGCTTGAACTGCAGCGCGTGCCGGCGATAAATATCGCGCACCTCACTTTTCCAAATCGCGATTTCGCCGAGGGACGTTATCGGCTGTTGCATGGCCGCACTCCAAACCGTCGGGAGCTCGCCTGCTACCTGAGTCATCTTAAGGCAATCGAGGCCTTTCTCGCCATCGGAGAAAGCCATGCGGTTATCGGAGAAGATGACATCGTCCTGCGACCGGAATGCGATGCCGTCCTCGAAGCCGCACTCCGGCATGCGCGGGAGTGGAACATTATTCGACTCAGCGGTCTGAGCACTGGTCATCCAGTTCGGATTGCCCGGCTCCACGGCAATTACTCGCTCTGCGTCAACATGGGGCGCCTCAAGGGCGCGGGCGCGTATCTTATCGATCGCCGCGCCGCCACCAAACTCCGGGCTTGTCTTCTCCCGATGAGTCTCCCTTATGACCACGCGATCGACCGCGAATGGCTTTGGGGATTACGCGCGGCCTACATCCTGCCCTTTCCTGTTTCGCAAACCGAGAGTGACTTCCTTTCTTCCGTTCAGCCTGGCACTTATCCCAAGCTTTCCCGGACTCGGCGCTGTCTCACGACTTATCCCTATCAAGCCTTCAACGAACTGTCGCGCTGGCTCTTTCGCGCTTCGTATTCCGTCAGGCTAAAGGTCATCCTGTCCCGGTGATTGACGCCACCCGGATAAGCGCGAGTGCTTATCCAAATCCGACCACGGCCCGGCGCTCGATTCAGAAGAGAACGCTGGTTTGTCATGCCATCACGAAAACCCATCAACCGCATCGCACCGCGAGTGCCGCCCGTGAAATATTTCTCCATCCTGCACGGCGCGGCCTTGATGGTCGGCACCGCGCCTGGCCCCAGCGGGGACGATTTTGGCCGCAAGTGGACCATGCTCAACCAAGCCGGCCAGATCATGCCGGCCCCGAACATGGCCGCGCGTTACTTCTTGTTTGGCGAGAGCGGCTGCGAACAGGTCGGGGCAAAGTCCGCCGCGAAGATGGCTGCTCAGTTTGGCAGTTCCATCGAAGCTCTCGTCACCGGTGAGAAGTGGCGCCCGCCAAAGCCAAAAACCGTCGCTCCCAAAAAGAAGCCCGCTGCCACCACGCGAAGGACTTCGGTTCGATCGCGAAAAAGCGGGCCGAACCCAAGGCGCGATTAGCGACTAATCACAGAGACTTCTCCCCACGACTCTCCGAACCGGGAGCGATCGTACCCGGAAGTCCGAATTTCACCGGTTTTTGTCCTTCTACTTTTCTCTTTCTACTTTCTACTTTCCACTTTCTACTTTTCTCCACCATGCGCCTAACCACTTCTCACATCGTCGCGATCTGCTTCGGTCTCATCGTCAGCGCCCGCGCGCAAACCGAGCTCGGCCTGCCCGATCGCAGTCAGGCGGCCATGGTCCAGCAACGCCTTGGCGTAACCGACATTACCATTCGTTACCACCGGCCACTGGTCGACGGACGCAAAATCTGGGGCGCCCTCGTTCCCTACGGCAAGGTTTGGCGCGCCGGGGCCAATATCAACACGACCATCGAGGTAACTGACCCCGTTTCGGTCGAGGGCAAGCCGTTGCCCAGCGGTCTTTATGGGCTACACATTATCCCGACGGCCGACTCATGGACGATCATCTTCTCGAAGGCGGCTGACTCCTGGGGCAGCTTCACCTACGACGAGAAGGAGGACGCGCTGCGCGTGACCGTGAAACCGCATCCCACCGAGATGCAGGAAGCGCTCCAGTATTCCTTCGAAGATCTAAAAGCCGACAGCGTCACGGTCGTCATGAGTTGGGAAAAACTGGCCGTCCCCTTCCATATCGCGGTCAACGATTCGGAGACCGTCCTGCCTTACATCCGGAAAAAGATGCGTGGCTTCCAGCAATACTTCTGGGGACCGACAAACGAAGCGGCCCAGTATTGCCTCGAGAAAAAGATCGCGCTGCCGGAAGCGCTGAAGTGGGCCGACCTTTCCATCCAGTCCGAGGAGCGCTTTGAAAATCTCGGCACCAAGGCCGACATCCTCAAAGCGATGGGCAAGAGCGACGAAGCTGCCAAAGTCTGGCAGCACGCGTTGGAACTCGCCAAGCCCGTTCAGCTCTACACCTACGCTCGCGGACTCCAGGCCCAGAAGCGCGATGCCGAAGCGATGGAAATCTTTAAGAAAGTCGCGCAACAAAGCCCTGACGATCTCTTCGGCCACATGGCCCAGGCCCGGATCAAGTCCCACGCCGGCGATTACGCAGGCGCGGCAGAGGACCTCAAGCAAGGTATTGCGGTTACACCCGACGGTGCGCAAAAAGAAGCGCTCAAGGGTCTGCTCGACAGACTCAACGCCAAGCAGGACATCAACAAATAGGCCGTTGGGCGCCCGCTGCTTCCTTCCCGATTCAACGCTCAGACCGCCTCGAGCGGATCGGCTTTCAGCTCCTTTCCGACGGCAGGAACTCCTCGCGCACGATCTTCCCGTCTTTCACCGTGTAGACGCCCGCCTCCGACATGGTGATCCGGGCCGACGAAGCCTTTTCGCCAAACGTCATCTCGTAAATCACGACAAAGCGATCGTGGGCCACAAAAGGACCGTCCACCTTGAGTCCGTCTACGGCCATCGTCTCGACCCACCAATCTGTCTTGGCGCGCACCGCATCGATCCCGCGTTTCTCGGGCGACTCGCCTTCCCTCTCCCGTGCCTCCACGCTGACGACGTCATCACCATAGAGCGTGTCGATTGCTTCGCGCCACGCTTGTTTGCGGACCAATTCCACCACCTTCTTGCCGACTTCGCTCGTATTCATCATACGAAATCGCTTCGCCCGAACCGCCCGCTCGTCAAACGACAGTTTGACGCCGACCGCCGGGATTCGCTGGTTGAAAGCGAGAGCGTTTTGCTGCCGCTGACTCCGTTAGCGGCCATTTTTGAGAATGCGCTTCACGCACAAACGAAGGCACACCCTCCGAGAGTAATTCTTCCAGCAATTTCCGTCACTGCTGCTAGGGCTCGAGAACCGACCCGGCTTCAAACTCGCTCCCGCTCCTACTCTGCGCCTTTTTAGTTCCGACCCAGGCAGCGGTCCGACGTCCGCTATGGCGCCTCCGCCGTCGGCCACTACGGTGCAGCGGTTCTGATCGCTCACTTCGCTTAGCTGCCCATCCCTCCAACATCGCGAGCAGGAACCCGACGACCGCCCCGAGAATCGTCACTCCTCCCACTTGCAGGAAAAGAGCGGAACCGGATGAATCGAGAAAAGAGATCGGCATCGCCATGGCCTAAGCGTCACTGCGAGTTTCATGCCACGACCGTGCTCTTTCCCGAGCGTCTCCGTTCACGGGAAGGCCACCGCCCCAAAGCTCAGCGATGAATCGATCGCGCCCAACCTCGACCAGGACAGTTCTTTCTTTTACGACCCGGCGTCGAAGAAACTTCGCCGACGTTTTGCCCGTTACCCCGACTCGATGGCTGCAATCGTTCGCTTTTTCGACGATCATCTCGCTGCCGAAAAAGAACTCCTGGCGCAGCTGCGCGCGGAACGCACGCGCAACTAAGCCCCCTCTCGAACGACCGGCCAGCAATCCACCGCGGCGCAGGGCGCACTCTTGACATCGATTGTTAGCGCCATTCCAACTTTCTCCATGCAAAAGCGCTCCAACGTCCTTCATCCTTCTGCCTTCATCTTTCTGACTTTGCTTCTCTCCCTCACCACCGTGCGCGCCGGCTTCGTCGAGACCTTCGACAACGGGAGCAACAACGGCGACTGGCATCTCACCGTGAATCCCGCCATGCTCGAGACCGATGGCGGCAATCCCGGCGCCTACCTTCGCGCCAGCGCCGACGCGGCCGTCCCCACCTGGTATGTTCCCTACCTCACCGAAAACACCTATTTCCTCGGCAACTACGCCGGCAAACAAGTCGGCACCCTCGCCTTCGACGTCGATATCTTTAGCGGCGTTCAGGTTCCCGACCGCGCCGTTACGCTCGATCTCAATACCACGCTCGGCACCGGCGATTTCAGCAAAGGCGTCGACGCCTATTACATCGGCACCGACATCTCACAGTTGCCGGTCGGCTGGCATACCTATGAATTTCCAATCAACGCCGCCTCGGCCACCATTCCGCCGGGATGGGTCGTCACCAAAGGCAATGGCCGGCCAGGCACCGACGCCGATTGGCAGGCCCTCATGCACGACGTCGAGACTCTCGGGGTCGAGCTGGGCGAACCCGGTTTCTTCTATCCCTTCGGCATCTGGGACATCGGGCTCGACAATCCCCGCATCACCAAGCTCATCCGGCCGTAAAGGGAGCCGAAGGGCGCCGATCGGAGGAGATCTCGCCGTGGCCAGCTTCCAGTTGCCATGGGCAGGTTTCCAAATAACCGATAACAAATAACCAACTACTGCGTGGCACAGCCACGCACCATGAAAGACCTCACACAAGGTTCAGTCGTAAAGCATCTCGTCCAGATGGCAGCCTTTCTCGCTGTCAGCATGCTGGCGCAGACCCTTTATTTGTTAGCGGATCTTTATTGGGTCGGCCGCCTCGGGAAGGAAGCGATCGCCGCCGTCGCCCTCGCTGGCAACCTCACCATGCTGGTCGTCGCCGTCACCCAGATGCTCGGCGTCGGCACAACTGCCCTCATCGCGCAGGCCAGCGGACGCAAGGACCAGCCGCAGGCCGAGCACATCTTTAATCAATCTTTCGTCATGTCGCTCTTCGTCGCCGTCGGTCTCGGCGTCGTCGCCTTCCTTTTCCGCGGCATCTATTGCGACATACTTAGCGCCGATCCCATCACCGCCCGGCTGGCCCGGAGTTACATGCTGTGGTTCATCCCGGGGGTTCTTCTGCAATTCCCGCTTGTCGCGATGGGTTCCGCCCTGCGCGCCACCGGCATCATCAAGCCTGCAGTTGGGCTCCAGGTCCTCAGCGTCGCCCTCAACATGATTCTTGCGCCCCTCCTCGTTTTTGGCCTTGTCGGTCTTCCGCGGCTTGGCGTTACCGGCGCGGCGCTCGCCACCTTTATTTCCATTCTCGTGGCCGACGCCCTCATGGTCGTTTATTTCCAGACGAAATATCACTACCTCCGTTTCCGAGTCGCCCAATGGCGCCCAGAGTTCGGCACCTGGTGGTCGATGTTGCGTATCGGACTCCCCGCGGGCGCTGAGTTCGTTCTCTTCTTCGTCAATGTCCTGATCGTTTATGCAATCATTCGCGACTTCGGGCCCGCCGCGCAGGCCGGGTTCGGCGTCGGCTCGCGCGTCATGCAGGCTCTTTTCCTTCCGGTCGTCGCGCTGGCTTTTGCCGTTAGTCCAGTCGTCGGACAAAATTTCGGCGGCGGTTTCGCCGATCGCGTCCGTCATTCCATCTACGCCGCCATCGGGATCGCCTCTGGCGTCATGGCGATTCTCGCCCTCGTCGCGCACTTCGCGCCGACCTCACTCATCCGCGGCTTTTCAAATGATCCGCGTGTTCTTGCTTTCGGGAGCGAATACCTCCGCATTGTCGCACTCAACTTTGTCGCATCCGGCATCGTCTTCGCCGCCTCGAGCGCGTTTCAGGGCCTGGGTAACACCCTGCCGCCGCTCTTTAGCTCGTTCACCCGTGTAAGCTTGTTTGTCGGGCTGGCGCTGCTGTTATCTCATCAGGCCGGATTCCACATTCGTGAGATCTGGTATCTCTCGGTGGCCACCCAGGTCTTCCAGGCCTGCCTCAGCCTCTACTTGCTCTGGCGCGAGCTGGGGAAAAAACTGACTTTCAACCCGAGCGCCGCGGCGGTGCCCGGTATCGCTTCGGCCTAAGGCTTTTCTTCGACTTACTTGGCGGGTTTCTCGACCGCGAAGTCGGCCGCAAATTTGGCGTATCCTTCTTTCACGAGATCGGCCGCCGGGATGAATCGCAGAGCCGCCGAGTCCATGCAATAGCGAATGCCCGTGGGCGGCGGGCCGTCGTGGAACTTGTCGCCAAGATGTGAGTTCGCCGTTTTGGAGCGCACCTCGATCGAGTCCGGCTTCGGAATTTCCACCACGTTCTCGGGCACAAGCGGCTTCGTAAAGCTTGGCCACCCGGTGCCGGAATCGAACTTATCCTTCGAACTGAAAAGTGGCTCTCCCGAGACGATGTCCACGTAAATCCCAGGCTTGTGGTTATCCCAGTAAGCGTTATGGAACGGCGGTTCGGTCCCACCGTTTTGCGTGACCTCAAATTGCAGCGGAGTCAGTCGCTGTTTTAACTCCTCCTTGGAAGGAACTTTCGACTCCTGCGCCATGGCTATTTCTGGTGCCAGCAAACCAACCAGCGCGATCGTCAATCCCAGCCCACCACTTCCAGACAACTTCGTTCTCATACGCATGTAGGAGAACGCGAGCGGCCATTTATTTCAACCAGGCCGGCCGATCGCGAACAAACTTCCCGCCTTCCGCTATCGTTTCAGTCTCAGGCGCCCGCGCGCCACCCGAGCTCCGAATCTCCTGCGAGTCCTCGGTGCGGTAGCACGATCCAGCTCCACGCAAAAAATGAACCGCACCTTGCGACTTTATCGCCGTGGCCGATCTCGGCTGCCGGCCGACCCATTATGGGGCGGCTGGAGCGACGCTCTCGCCGTCCCGAGCCTCACCGAGGCGGAAAAGTCCGCTCCTGACCCCCCAGGTTTCGTCTTCCCTTTTCGCTCCTCTCTTGACCTTTGCGCGGCGCTTGATAACCGTTCAACACTCGCGAAATAATATGACCAACCGTACCAAGCTCCGCCGACTGGCACAGCTCCCTCGGCGCACCGCCATCTTTCTCTTCGTCCTTTTCTCGGGCGCCACCGCCTTTGCCCAGACTGGCTACACCGGCATTTTTGGCGGCGGCCCGTTCTACATTAACGCCACCAATAACATCACCGAGATTGCCAACTCCGGCTTCACCGAGGCCATCATCTGGAACATCGAGGTTAAGACCAACGGCGACCTGAATTTCAACGGCGAATTTCCCCTCGTCTCGAATGGCGTTTATATCGGCGCCCAGCTGCATCCCGATTTCGCCGCGAATATGGCCCTGCTTAAGCAGGGAACCGTCAAGCGCGTCACCTTCAGCATCGGCTCCTCAAATGTCGGTGACTGGCAGGACGTGAAAGCCCTCGTCAACTCCCAGGGCACCGGCATGGATAGCATCCTCTACAAAAACTTTGCCGCCCTCAAAGCCGCCATCCCCGCCCTCGACGCGCTCGATTTTGACGACGAGAACAGCTTCGATTCGCCCACCACCATCGCCTTTGGCGTCATGCTCGGGCAGCTCGGTTACAAGGTGAACCCCGACGCCTTCAATAATGCGAGCTACTGGCAGAACGTCGTGGCGCAGATCAACACCCAGCTCCCCGGCACGGTCGACGGCGTTCACCTCCAGGCCTATGCCGGCGGCAGTGGGAATAACCCGTGCGTCGGTTGGGATTTCGGCAGCGTTCCTGTTTGGCCTGGTCTCTGGGACCTCTTCGACACTCCCGCCCAGGTCGAAAGCATCATGAGCGGGTGGAATAACCAATGCGGGATCAACGGCGGCTTCATGTGGCTCTACGACGACTTCGTCGGGAATGGCCTTGCCGCCCAGTATGCCGCTGCCATCAATACCGCTGTATCCAACAGCAGCTTCACCCTCTCGGCCCCCGGCACCGTTTACATCAACCAGGGTTCCACCGCCCAGGCTACGGTTACCATTAATCGCGCCGAGGGATTCACCGACGACGTCACCCTGAAACTCTCCAAGCTCCCGAAAGGCGTTCGCGGATCCTTCCAGGGCCATGGCGATAACCGCAAGCTAAGACTTACTGCTACCTCGACCGCCGCCACTGGCTTCACCACCGTCACAATCACCGGCACTTCTGGGGATATTGTCGAGACGACGACATTCACCCTGGCAGTTAGCTCCGGCACCGGCACGACAGGCATCGGCACCCAGGTCTTTCTTAACGGCTTCTTCAACGTAAACGCGGCTTATACCGATGGCACGACCTACACCACGGGCGGAATCGATGGCGGAGGTTACTCGATTTCCTCGACTCTCCTCGGCACGACCTTCCGAATCTATAATGGCATTAGCTTCATCCTCGCGGGGGCCAACCAGCTCAATGGTGTCGCCTGTTCCCGGCAAAGCGTCGGCCCCACCACCGCGCCCTACTCCGCCATTTATGTCCTTGCCACCGCCGTCAATGGCAGCCAGCTCACCCAACCCTTCCCGCTCCACTACACGGATAACACGGTCACGACCGCCACACCTAGCATCAGCGACTGGGCTTTCCCGCAATCCTTTAACGGGGAGCTGGAAGGCGTCGCCATGCCTTACCGCAATTTCAGTAACGGCACCCAGGATCAGACACCGGTAAACCTCTATCTTTATAAATTCGATCTGAACCCGGCCAAGACCTTTCAGGCGATCGGCTTTCCGAATAACCCAAACGTCATCGTCTTCGCAGTCACGGCCGTTCCCTAAGCCACGCTTTTCGCAGCCCTTTCGGCCCGCCCATTCTAGCTTGCCGCCTTCCCGCGAACCCGCGCCTCGTTCGCCACTTTTAGGAGAGCCTCCATCTTCCGCTTCGCGGCCTCCTCTGCCTTCCGGGCACGACGCTTCATGAAGAACGGCAGAAGATGCCGCAACAAAGCTACCACGACCAGGACCGGGAGCCCGATCCGAAGCACCGTCCCCATCCGGCCATACATTTCCTCCACTGGATCGTCATACTCCGCTGCGGCCGGGTTGGCCTCGCGATGCATCACCTTGGCCAAGGTCGCCGAGAGTCGCCCCACCAAACCCGACGCTGGCGCCGGCGTCGTCTTGCCCGTCACCGCGATCGGCGAGTCACCCTCCTCAGGCGCCCGCTCAGTGCTCTCTGCCGAGGCCGAAAGAGCAACCCCCAGACAACAGACCAGGATCAGCCTTCGCAACATCATTACCCCCCTGCTGCGAGCTTCATGCCAACGGCCGGCGGCACGAACTTTCCTCCGCTTCGCCCACCTCATCCTTCAAACTGTCTCCATCTTTCTACTTTAGCCTTTCCACTTTCTACTTTCCCGTCACTCCTTCGATCCGATCTCTACCAACCGCTTCGTTAGGAAGACCAATCCAGCCATCTGACCCCACTCGGAGAGAAGATTACCGACCACCTGACCCCACTTGCTCTCCGGGTCCATGCGCCAGAAGAGCACCAGCCACACGATCCCGGTGATCCCGATAAATATGAGGAGCGAATGTTCGCGGAGAAACTCCCACACCCTATTCGGACTCTGGCCGCGCACCCGGCGACTTTCCTTGGAGCCGACTTCGTAGAAGAACTTCGTCCCCAGGATAATCATGAGTGAGCCGCTCCAATCCGCGATTGCGTTCCCGCAAAAGGCCCCGACCCGGGTGTGCGGATCGAGCCAGAGATAACCGCCGAACCAGAGCAGGAGCAGCGCCGCCGCCACGATGCTTAACGAATGCCGCTGCCAGCCGCGTTGCGTCCGAGCCTTACGTTTCATCGACGCCGAGGATCAGGGTTTCCGGGTGGGATATCAATCACCATCGCGATCGAAACAACCTTCTGAAGCGTCCGCTCACTCCATATCCGCTTCTAACTCGCCCATTACTCGTCAACCGCCCTTCCGTTCCCTTTTCAGCTCTCAGTTCCACTTCATCCTTCAACCTGTCTTCATCTTTCTACTTTAGCCTTTCTACTTTCTACTTTCCCGTCAGCCTTCCCCGACCACTTCTTCGATCGTCCTCTCCAGTTGCTCGAAGTTCACCGGCTTCGTTAGGTGCGCCGCGAAGCCCGCCTTCAGGCTTCTCTCCCGGTCGCCGTTCGTCCCAAATCCGCTGATCGCGATCCCTCGCAACATCCCTCTCGTCTTCAGGCAGGTCATCAGGTCCATTCCCGAGCCATCGGGGAGGCCGACGTCGCTGATCAATAAATCAAACTCATTCCTGGACACAGCCTCGAGCGCGGATCCCACATCCTGCCTCGCCACCACCCGATGCCCGCGTCGGGCGAGCAGCTTTTCCAGCGCCGCGCAGGTATCGGCGTGATCATCCACCAGCAGGATGCGCAGCTGGCGCCCGGACGCTTTCGTTCCGTTCGCCGCGCGGCTGCCATGCACCGCCGCCGGCTCCGTCGTCTCCATCGTCAGGCGCATGGTTGTGCCCAGCCCGTGACCTTCACTCGCGGCGACCAGCGTGCCGCCGTGTCCATCGGCGATTGCTTTGGAAATCGCCAGGCCCAGCCCGAGACCACCGTGACGATGCTTGAAAGATTGGTCGCCCTGTTCGAAAGCGTTAAAGACCCGCCCGAGCGCTTCCGGAGTGATCCCGATGCCGTTGTCGCGCACCTCGATCGTTAGGCCCGCAGGTGCCTCGTTTTCCGAGGCGATCACGATTCGGCCGCCAGCGGGCGTGAACTTGATCGCGTTCTTGAGCAGGTTCCAGATGATCTGTTGAAATTTGGCCGAATCCGCCGCCACCCACGCGCTCGTTGCTCTCAGCTCCAGTTCCACCCGCAATTTCTTCTCCGCCGCGTCCGGTTCACACATCTCCACCACCTGCGCGATTGCCTCATGCGCGTCGATTGGCTTTAGCTCCAGCATCAATTTCCCGCGAGAGATCCGGGTCAGGTCGAGCAGGTCGTCGATCAGGCGTCGTTCGATGTTGATGTTGCGCCTAATCGTCGCCAGGCCGGTCTGTAATCGCTCACTCTTGTCGGGCTCCGCCTCCAGCAGATCGAGGAACGAGATCACCGGAGTTAGTGGCGTCCGCAGCTCGTGCGAGAGCATCGCGAGGAAATTATCCTTCGTCCTGTTTGCCGCCTCGACCGCGGCCTTCTGCTGCTCCAGCTCCGCCTCCACCCGCCGCCGCTCCGCCATCGCCGCCGCCAGCGTCATCGAGGTCAGCGTCAATACCGCCGCCCAGCTCTGCAAGGCCAGGAGCGACTGGTTGACCGTCGGTAACCGGTAAGGCCCGCAATGATGCAGCGTCCCCCAGAGCGCGATCCCGGTCAGGATGAAGATACCGGTCGTCGTCTCCAACTGGCCGAAGCGAAACGCCGTCCAGAGAATGATCGGTCCACAGATAAACGCCAGCGGGTAGTTG
>DASXYO010000017.1:0-10163 GCA_036502465.1 Chthoniobacterales bacterium | reverse complement strand
TTCTCGAGGATGCAGGCGAGGGTCGCGAGAATCACATCCATCGCGAGAAAGATGACGACGAAAGGAAGAATGGCGCGCCAGGCTCCGAATGGAAGCGACGCGATCAGGAAGAAATCGACCAAAGGCGTGAGGGCGACGAGCAGAATCTGGAAAAACCAAACGCTTGGGAGGCTGAACCAGCCGAGCGCGCGGTAACGCCAGTTGAAGACTTTTTCGCGATGCTTCCAGAGACATTGCAGCGTGCCGTAGGCCCAGCGAAAACGCTGCCGGGCGAGAGTGCGAACGGTCTCCGGCGCTTCCGTCCAGGCGATCGCGTCCGGCGTGTAGACGATCCGATTGCGGCCCTTATGCAAAGTGAGCGTGAGATCGGTGTCCTCCGCCAGCGTGTCGAGACTCAAGCCACCGGCTCGCGCGATGGCCGAGCGGCGCAGTGCGCTGATCGCGCCGGGCACGACCGTGATGCAGTTCCAGCGATCGTAGGCGCGGCGATCGAGATTGAATCCGCAGGTGTATTCGAGCGCCTGGCAGCGGGCGATGAAACTGCGCAGGTTGCCGACCTTGGCGTGACCGGAGACGGCGACGACCTCTTCGTCGGCCAGCGGCCTAACGAGCAGTCGCAGGGTGTTGCTTTGCAGATGAGTATCGGCATCGAGAAAGACGACCAGTTCATGAGCGAGCAGCCCGAGACCACGCTGCAAAGCCACCGCCTTCCCGCGATTGCGTTGCCTAACGAGACGGACACGCGGGTCGGTTTGCGCGATTTTTTCCACCTCGGCAGCAGTCTGGTCCTTGGAACCGTCGTCCACCACCAGCACTTCGAGCGGGCCGGTATGATCGTTCGCGAGAAGGGCGCGCAGCGTGGCGGCGATTACTTTTTCTTCGTTGTAAGCCGCAATCAAGACACTGATCGGCGGAGCAAAATCCTCCGCGCCCGGCGCAGTCCGACGAAAGAGAGACGCGAGCAGGATGACGACTAAAGTGCGGAGAACGATGAGCCCGGTCGCGACGATCATGAAGGCCCAGAGAAATTCTTCGGTCGCGTGAAAGACGCGAAACCCGGCGCTGCTCACAAACCGCGGAATGCGCTGTCCCGCGCCAACCGGCGGCATGACGGCGTCGCGGGTACTGCCGATGAGTGTGCTTAGCGGCACGATCGTGTCGCCGCGAGTCCGCAGCCAATCGATGATTTTCGGCAAGGCCTCGATCGTCTGCGCGCGATCGCCGCCGGCATCGTGCAAAAGGATGATGCTGCCGTCGCGTCGCTGTTGTTTGATCCGCTGCAGGATGACGTCCGCGCCCGGCTTGGCCCAATCCTGCGGGTCGATATTCTCGAGCACGACGAGGTAATTCAGGTCATTCGCGATCTGCAACGGGGCGAGATCGGCTAACGACGACGGGCTGGTGTCCGCGTTATACGGCGGGCGGAAAAGCGTGGTGGACCGCCCGGTAATGGTCTCGATCAGCAACTGGGTCGCGTTCAATTCCAACCGGATGTGTTCGGGCCAACAGACAGCAAGATTCGGATGGTAGTAGGTGTGATTCCCGATCTCGTGTCCCTCCGCGACGATTCGCCTAACGAGGTCGGGATATTTTTCCGCGTTCACCCCCACGAGGAAAAACGTCGCGGAGACGCCGTTCGCTCTCAGGATGTCGAGCACTCGCGGCGTCCACTTCGGGTCGGGTCCATCGTCAAAGGTGAGGGCCACCTGGTGTTCGCCGCCCGCGCCCTGGTGATAGAGGGTGGGGAATTCCGGAAACTGCAAATAGCTCGCGCTCACGTAGCCGTCGGGACCGACCTCGATCTTGCGCGCGCCATCGGTGCGCGCTTCGTCGACGTTCACGATCTCACCCTCGCCGACGTCGGTAATCGTGTCGCTGCTCGCCAGTGGCTCGAGGATTTTTTTTACCGAGTCGTTAGGCTGAATCTGGCGCGGCAGACTGAGCGCCTGCCAGATCGCGGGGTCCTCGGTGCCGAGCCGGAAGATGGCGAGACCGCCCGCTTTTTGATCGCGGACGGCGTGCAGTTCATTCAGGAAACTGATCGCGTCGAGGAACCAGACGGAATGTTCCTTGTCCGCGTCTTCGTAATAAAAATCCGAACTGTGATCGGGCGGAGCGACGGCGCCGGGCTCAATCTCGGCGTTGCTCGCGCGGCTCATCGCCTCCGAAAAACTGATTAGCTCGGCGCGATGCGCGCCATTCGTCCAATCGTAACCGTAACTCCCGAGCGCGATGATCCATTGCTCGGGATCGGCATCCTTGAGGAGGGCGTGGAGCCACGACTCAAACCATTGCCGTGAGGCGAGCGGTCCGGGGGAATCGTCGTCGGACGTCTCGTCGAACAGCAGCGCGACGAAACGATCGACATGCTCCGACACATTCTCGAAATCGATGTAGTCGAGATCCTGCCCGGGCTGAACGCAGAGCCAGAGCTGCCGCCCGTCGGCATGGAGCCGGTCCGCCATTTTGTTGAGCAGCTTCGTGATGTCCTCCTCGTAGGCGGGGTCGACCTGTTCCCAATCGATCACCACGCCGGCCGCCTTGGCTTGGCGCAAATTCGCCAGCAGGGTCTGCAAAAACTTCTCCTGTCGCTCGGCGGGTCCGTGCGCGAGGTTTTCGACCGCTTCAGGTTGCCAGGCGTCGCCGATCTGGTTGGTCAGCAGCGGCATCAAACCGAGGCCCTTGGCGGCAGCCAGTTTCGGGATGCGCGTATCGGCGTCGATCTGCAAATTCCCGAGTCCGTCGGCGAGCGCGAACCATTCCGGGCAGACATGCGTGAGCTGAGCGGCGTGTTGTTCGAGCGACCGGTAGCTGTAGGGATCGCCGTTTGTATAAAACCCGAGGCGCACTTCGTTGCCGGCAAGTTTCCGTGGCGCCGCGGCCGGTACTGCGCCGGAAGGAGACGGCTGCTTGCGCGCAGCGGCGCGCGCGGCGATGAATTTTTCCCAAAGCGGAACGTTAGGCGGAAGCTGGCCCGCTGGGTTCTTTTTCTGGAGCGACTTCAGCTGACCCTTTAACTGCCGGAGGCTGAATGGCAGTTGGAGTTGCGGAGTAACGAAAAGTGTTTGGACAAAAAAGACCGTCGCGACAAAAGCGATGATCCCGCCAAAGAGCAAAGTGAGGCGGAGCCGCGGCCAGCGTCGCCCGCCGGGATCGGAGAAAATGAAGGCTGCCCGCTCTTCAGGGAAATCGACGTCCATTCTGGATCTGAGGGCGCATATCTTAGCCCCAGCCGGCTAAAATGCCAAAACCAGCTTTGAAAACCGGGAAGCGCGCCTATTCGTTAGGCACGCCGGCCTGCACGATCTGGGCGAGGCTGCGCGGATCGAGACTCGCTCCGCCGACCAGCGCGCCGTCGATATCGGGCTGGTCGAGAAGCTGGCGCGCGTTATCCGGTTTCACGCTCCCCCCATATTGGATGCGGATCTTTTCCGCAGTCGATTCATCCGACATCTCGCCAAGGGTGCGACGAATGAAGGCGTGCGCTTCCTGCGCCTGTTCGGTGGTCGCGACCTTGCCGGTGCCGATGGCCCAGACCGGCTCGTAGGCGATCACGGTCTCGAGTAATTCTTTCGCGTCCAAATCGGCCAGGCTGCCGCGCAACTGGGCGGAGAGAACTTTCTCGACGTCGCCTTTCTCGCGCTGGGCGAGAGTTTCGCCGATGCACACAATCGGGCGGAGTTTTTCCTCATGCGCCGCGCGCACCTTGCGATTCACGATTTCATCCGTCTCGCCAAACATCGCGCGCCGTTCGCTATGGCCGAGGACGACGTAGCGAACGAATAATTCGCGCAACATGGCGGGGCTGATCTCGCCAGTGAAAGCGCCGCTCCGTTCCCAATGCATGTTTTGCGCGCCCACCTTGATGCTCTGCGTTTGCGTTAAAAGCTCGGTTACTTTCGGGATCGCAGTGAAGGGCGGTACGATCACGATCTCGACTTCATCGAGGTCGCCGATCTCGCGCAGAAAGGTGATGATGAAGGCCTCCGACTCGCTCTGAGTCATGTGCATCTTCCAGTTCGCCGCGATGATTTTTTTGCGCATGAGAAAGTCGGTTTGTTTGGCTAAAATTGGAAGTAGATAAAGGGAGTGTAATGGGTGGGAACAAATAAGAGCACCCCTGCCACCACGCAACCATAGCCGGCCGCGAAAAGCGGGTCTGGGCCGCGGCGCCACCAGCGGGCAAATTCCCCGCGCGCGTTAAGCCAGTGGAGGAGACCGAAAATCAGCACGACCCCGAGAAGCCAAACGGGTAAATCGCGCGTCCCGTTTCCCCGCCCCAGGACGAAGGCGCGCATGACCACTCCGGCCTGCCCGAGATCGGTTGCTCGAAAGAGGACCCAGGCCAGGCAGACGAAGTAGAGGGTCAGGGGCCAGCGCAGCCAGGCCATAAACCCGGCGAGAAGAGGCTGGCACGTCGCCTTTTCCCGCCAGAGGCGATGGACGGCGAGGGCAAGGCCGTGCATTGCGCCCCAGAGGACGAAAGTCCAGGCCGCTCCGTGCCAGAGGCCGCCGAGCAACATTGTGAGCATGATATTGCGAAAGACAAACCAGCGCGGACCGCGATTCCCGCCTAACGGAATATAAAGGTAGTCGCGCAGCCAGGTGGAAAGGCTGATGTGCCAGCGATGCCAGAAATCAGCGATGTTCTGCGCGAGGTAGGGAAAGTTGAAATTGAGTGTCAGCTCGTAGCCGAGGAGTCGCGCGCTCGCGATTGCCATGTCGGTGTAGCCGGAGAAATCACAATAGATTTGCACCGTATAGAGAAGCACCGCAATCCAGGCGCCAAGCGGACTATACGATGCCGGCTGGCCGAAATACTGGTCGACAAACCCGGCCACGCCGTCGGCCAGGCAGGCCTTCTTTATGTAACCGACAAGGAAGAGAACGAGCGCGCCACGAACATCGACCGTGGCGAAACGGCGCGATGCCGCCAGTTGAGGCAGAAAAGTCGAGGCCCGCACGATCGGCCCGGCTACCAGTTGCGGGAAAAAAGCAATAAAGAACGATAGATCGAGCAGGCTCGAAACGGCTCGCAGCCGGCCACGGTAGACGTCGATCGTATAACTCATCGATTGGAAGGTGTAAAAACTCACTCCGACCGGGAGAATGATGCTAAGCGTGCTGTAACTCGCTGGCAGACCAAGCCAGGCGAGGAATTCGGCGCCGGAACCGGCGAAGAAGTTGAAATATTTGAAGAAGGCGAGCGTGCCAAGGTTGACCCCAAGGCTGAGGAGCAACCAGCCACGCCGAACGGCGGGTTTGCTGGTCCGCCCAATCATCATGCCGACGGTGTAATCGACTAGAGTGGAGCCGAGGAGGAGGAAGAGGAATTTCCAGTTCCAAGCCGAATAAAAAGCGTAGCTACAGACTAGCAGCCAGAACTTGCGCGCCGCGTTGTGGCGGAGAGTCCAGTAAACGACAAAGGCTCCAAGGAAAAACCAGAGGAAGCGAAATTCGACGAACGACATTACCGGATTTCCCCCGCCTGCAGACTGGCCGCGAAGCTGCGCCCGAGTTGCCGAGAAAACTCGGCCGCGCCGATCCGGTTCATGTGCGACCCATCGAGCCGCACCGCGGGACGGTAGAATTCCGGGTAACGACGCGCATTATTAAACGAGAGGATCGCGCCCGACGGAGGAGCGGTGGCGGGGAAAACGAGCTGCGTCTGATCGAGCACCGGCGTGACGACAAAGATCGGGACCGCACCGTGACGACGGATGGTGTCCGCACAGTGTCGACAGATCTCTTCGGTGTAGCGGTCCAGCGCCTCCGGTCCACTCGCGGCGAGGGCCGCACTAAGCGCGTTCTTGTATTCTGCCACTTTGTCCGCGGGCAAAACGGCCGTACCGGGGCGATAACCGTCGCCGCCTGGGCCAAAGGAGGGGGCATCCGCCAGAACGGATCGGTGAGTTACCCAGTCGAAAACGTCTTGCGCCCGGCCGAGATTTACGAAATGCCTGGCGAAGAGCGAAAGATGCAGGATGAGAAGTTGATGCCGGCGCTCCTGCTTCTTTTGTCCGAGAATAATATCCCGCGCCTTTTTTGATTTGCCGTTTTCGTCGACACGAAAAATTTTCTGCAAAAGTGCATGGGTGCGTGCCCAGTCATGCCAATAGCCGATCCGCTGTGAGCCCATGTTATTGGGATCGAACCCGAGCGGTAGGGATTCGAGTTCCAGAAAAACGAAGCGCAATTTTCCTCCGCGCTGCGCGAGGACCTGGTCGAGCAAGTAACTTTCTTCGGCAAGGAACATCCCGTTGACGCCGAAATTGAAAGAGTGCAGTGGAACTTCCCTGCGGCCCGCCTCTTCGTCGAAAAGAGCCGGCGAGACGTGCTGATAAACCCGGCTGGAGCCAAGAAAGAGCGTGTCGATCGTCGCCCGGTGCGCCTGGTAATAGTGCAACTTCGCGCTGATCGGTTCGATCTGCGGGAGGGGCAGGAGAGAACGAATGAGCACAGCCGTAGCCAGGAAGCCCGCCACGGCGATCGCCCCATTCGTTAGGCCTCTCGCCTGCAAAATGGCTGCTCGCTCCGGGAGGCCGACTAGGCCTGGTCGCTCAAAGCCGCTACTCCCGGCAGTTCCTTGCCTTCGATCAATTCGAGCGAAGCGCCGCCGCCGGTGGATATAAATGTCATCTTATCCGCCAGTCCGGCGTGCTTTACCGCGGTGACGGAATCGCCGCCGCCGATGATCGTGATGGCGTCGGCTTCAGCCATCGCCTCGGCGACTGCTTCCGTTCCGGCGGAGAACTCGCGAATCTCAAAAATTCCCGGTGGGCCGTTCCACAAGATGGTCTTTGCGCGAGCGATCTCGGCTTGGAAAAGCGCAATCGTCAAAGGTCCGATGTCGACCGCCTGCCAGCCGGCGGGAATATTGTAATCGGGCGAGATGCGTCCGCTGTGACGGGTGGCGGCGCCGGGCTTGATCTCTTCCGCGCCTAACAAATCGATCGGGAGGAGGAAGCGCACATTTTTTTGTTTGGCCAGCGCGACCAGTTCGTGCGCGAGATTGAGCTTGTCCCGCTCGACCCGGCTGTCGCCCATGCCGACGCCCTCGGCTTCGAGGAACGTGTTCGCCATCGCGCCGCAGATCAGGATGGTGTCCGCTTTTTCCATCAGCGCTTTGATGACGCCGATTTTATCGGACACCTTGGAGCCGCCGAGGATGACGAGGAACGGCTTGGCTGGGTTCGCCAGTTCCTCGTGCAGATATTTCAGTTCTTTCTCCATCAGGAAACCCATGGCGGCTTGCCTAACGAATTTAGTGACGCCGGCGGTCGAGGCGTGAGCGCGATGCGCGGCGCCGAAAGCGTCGTTCACATAAAGGCCGTCGCTTAGTTTGGCGAGCGCTTCGGCAAACATCGGGTCGTTCGCTTCTTCACCCGCGTAGAAGCGCACGTTCTCGAGCAAGGTGACGTCGCCCTCTTTCATCTCAGCGACAATTTTCTCGGCGTCGGCGCCGATGCAGTCGTGGCTGAATGCGACCGGATGGTTGATCAGGTCGTGTAACGCCAGGCCGACCGGGCGGAGCGAATATTTTTCCACCGGCTTCCCTTTCGGCCGTCCGAAGTGCGCCATCAGGATCGTTTTCGCTCCGTGTTCGCGCAGGTAATTGATCGTCGGCAGGCTTTCGCGCATCCGGGTGTCGTCGGTGATGACGATTTTCCCGTCGCGCTCTTCCGTCGGGACATTGAAATCGACCCGCACCAGCACGCGTTTCCCGCGCACGTCCAGGTCGCGAAGACTGAGCTTGGCCATCGCTCTACTTGGAAATCATTTCCAGCATCTCGACGCAGCGATTGCTGTAGCCCCACTCGTTGTCGTACCAGCCGACGACCTTGACGAATTTGCCCTGCGCCATCGTAAGCCCACTGTCGAAAATGCAGGAGTGCGGATTACCCACGATGTCACGCGAGACCAGCGGTTCGTCGCTGTACTCGAGCACGCCTTTGTAGCTCGCATCGCTCGACGCTTTTTTGAAGGCCGCGTTGATCGACTCGGCGGTCGCATCCTTTTCCAGGATGACAGTGAAATCGGTCACTGATCCGTCCGGCGTCGGGACGCGGAAAGCGCCGCCGTTTAGTTTTCCTTTGAGCACTGGTAGCACTTCACCGATCGCTTTCGCCGCGCCGGTGCTCGATGGGATGATGCTCACCGCCGCCGCGCGCGCGCGCCGCAGATCCTCATGCGGGAGATCGAGGATGCGCTGGTCGTTCGTGTAGCTGTGGATCGTGGTCATGAAGCCGTTCAGGATCGTGAAATTGTCGTTCAACACCTTGGCCAGCGGCGCGAGGCAATTCGTGGTGCAACTCGCGTTCGAGATGATATTCATCTTCGCTCCGTCGTAGATTTCGTCGTTGATCCCGAGACAAATCGTCGCGTCGGGGTTTTTGGCCGGGGCGCTGATCAAGACTTTCTTCGCTCCGCCCGCCATATGCAGCTCGGCTTTGTCGCGACTGGTAAAAAAGCCGGTCGACTCTAGGACCACGTCCACACCGAGGTCTTTCCAAGGCAACTTGGCCGGGTCGCGCTCCTTCAGAATCCGGATTTTCTGGCCGCGCACGATGATGTTCTCGTTGTCGTAGCTGATCTCGCCGTCGAATTTCCCGTGCACCGAGTCCCATTTCAGGAGATGGGCGAGGGTGTGAGTGTCGGTCAGGTCGTTGATCGCGCGGACCTGCGCGACCTGGTCCTGGGACATGGCGCGCAACACGTTGCGCCCGATGCGGCCGAAGCCGTTAATGCCGAAGTTTGCCATAAAAGATGATGCGGATGGTTGGTTGAGTTACGAGCCCGCGGATGCGGCGGGGGCTTACCATTAGAACGCCCCGAAAGATGAGGCAAGTGAATGAACAAAACCGCCCCGAGCGCAGTCGAAGATCGGCTCATGCGCTCCCTCATCCCTTTTCTTTTGCTCGGCCTCGCGGTCATTCCTGCCATGGCCCGGAAACCAACCGCTGACCGCAGCTCGAAGGCTTCCAGGATGCCGACCGTTCTCGTGCTCGGTGACAGCCTCTCGGCCGGCTATGGGCTGAAAAGAAGCGAGGCTTACCCGGCATTGTTGTCGGACAAGGCAGAGGCGGTGGGCCAGCCGGTCCGCGTCATTAACGCAGGCGTGAACGGGGATACGACCGCCGGAGGCTTACGCCGGCTCCCGCATCTGCTCGAGCAGCCGATTGATGTCTTCATCGTCGAGCTCGGCATCAACGACATCTTCCGCGGCGTCCCGGGGTCGCAGATCGAAGCGAACCTGCAAAAAATCATCGATCTCGCCCGTGCTCGCTCGCCGAAGGTGCACGTGATCATCGCGGGAATGCAGCTCCCGCAAACTGCGGTCCAAGATACCCTGACTGGTTTTGGTCCGATGTATGGCGAGATTGCGCGCCGCAATTCGGCGCAGCTGATTCCGTTTCTTCTCGCTGGCGTGGCCGGCAATCCGAACCTGAATCTTCCTGACATGCTTCATCCCAACGCCAGCGGCCAAAAGATTTTGGCGACGAACGTTTGGCCGGTGCTGGAGCGCGCCCTGCGCAAGAACTAGCCCGGGTCCAAGGCACGCGAAAGGCCACCGACAAGCGAAGTAAATGCATGGACCCAGCTGATCCGCATAACCTGCACGACACCGCCGACAAACCTGTTTGGGAACGAATCGACATCGCGACTGAAGGCAACGATTGCGACGAATGCGTGCGCGCGCTTCGCGAGCCGCTCATGAAAATCAAAGGCGTGAAGGAAGTGATCGCTGATCCGAAATCGGAAAACGTCTGGGTAACGTTCGACGCGCGCAAAACGCACGCCCCCGATCTGCACGACGCGATTTTGAAGAGCGGCTACAAGCCGGCGCCGACCGCGGATTAGGGGAGCGCGGGCTGCTGCTGGGTCAGGCAGTGGAACGCTCCGAGCCCCCAGATCAGCTCCCGGCAATCGATCGGAACGACCTTCCGGCCCGGGAAGGCAAAACCCAAAAGGTCGATTGCCTCATCGTCGTTCGGGTCGGCGAATGTCGGGACGAGCACCCGTGTATTCGCGACGTAATAATTGGCGTAGCTCGCCGGCAATCGCAGATTTTCCCGATCGATTCTGAATGGCATCGGGAGGGTCATGATCTCCAGCGGCTTTCCATCTATCGTTAGGCTGCGCAGCCGTTCGAGATTGGCCTG
>DASXYO010000016.1:0-7095 GCA_036502465.1 Chthoniobacterales bacterium | reverse complement strand
ACCCTACGAGGTCTACGCGGACGATTTTTTTAACTACAAGGCCGGCTACGAGGCCTTCATCACGGTGCAGGACGAGGGCGAATCGGCCAAGCTGCAGAAGTTCTCCGGTCAGCTGCAGGACATCGAGAACCATCTCCCGATCGACCCGAAATATCGCAACCCGAAGCTCGGCGCACTTTCCCCGATCGTGGTCGTGAACGAAATCTACTGCTCAGGCGACGCCAACCACGGCGTTCAGACCGCGGCCTACAATTTGCCTAACGACGAAAAGGTGACGGAAGAGAAAGGCTCGAAGCGCGTCATGTTGAAGAACGTGCAGGATGCGAAATTCGCCAAGACTCTCATCCCGATCTCTAAGGTCGTCCTCTCACCGGCCGACCAGAAGAACCTCTCTTTCGACGCTTTCTTCACCCACATCGTGACGCATGAATTGATGCACGGCCTCGGGCCGCACAACATCACGCTCAACGGCCACGCCACCACTGTGCGCCAGGAAATGAAGGAAGCCGGCAGCGCGCTCGAGGAAGCGAAGGCCGACATCTCCGCTCTTTTCGCGCTGCAATACCTCATCGACAAGGGCGTGGTCGACAAAGGGCTCGAAGGTCCGCTTTACACCACCTATCTCGCCTCCAGTTTCCGCACGCTGCGTTTCGGGACGAGCGAAGCGCACGGCCTCGGGATGGCGTTGCAGTTGAATTACCTGCTCGATGCAGGCGCGTTCTCGGTTAACTCGGACGGCACCTTTTCGGTCAACGCCGACAAGGTGAAAGCCGGCGTCGAAGGCCTGACCCGCGAGATCATGACGATCCAGGCGGAAGGCAATTACGCGAAGGCAAAGGATTTGCTGGCCAAGTTCGGCGTCATCCGGCCGGAAGTGCAGAAGGCGCTCGACAAGATGGGGAACATCCCGGTCGACATCGAGCCGAAGTTCACCACCGCCGAGCAGTTGGTGCGGGAAAATCCTTAGGTTTCGGCCACCTCCGAGGGTGGACGCGGCCACCCCTTGAGGTGCACGCAGCCACCCCTCGAGGTGCGCGCGGCCACCCCTTGAGGTCCACGCGGCGACCCCTTGAGGTCCACGCGGCCACCTCTTGAGGTGCACCCGGCGACCTTTGAGGTCCACGCGGCCACCCCTCGAGGTCCACGCGGCGACCTCCGAGGCTCGCAATTCCACCTCCAGAGGTCGGCCCTTTAGGCTTTGCGCGCGCCAGCGGCGCTGTTTAGCCTTCGCGCTGTGAAGAATATATTGCGCGGCGTGGCGGTTCTGGTGGCGGCGGGGGCACTTCTGGCCAATGGCCAAACGCCCACCCAGACCAAACCGGATATCTCAAACAAGGCGCTCATCACCCACGCCCCGCCCAATCTCGCGGCCGCGCATTCCGGAGCCGCCGCAGAGTTGCACAAGCTGGCGGACGACTTCTACGCCTGGCGCAACGAGCAATTCCCCGTCCGGAGCAGCGACGCCGGCCTCCACACCTGGGATGACCGACTGACCGATTACGCGCCGGCCAAAATCGCCGAGCGCGCGAAGCATATCCAGAATTTGCTCGCGAAGCTGAACGCGATGCAAACGGCCGATTGGCCAAAGGACGAGCGGATCGACTGGATTCTTTTCCGCTCTCAACTGGAGGGGTTCGCCTTCGACGACCGCGTCTGGCATTCCACCAGTCGCGACCCGCAAACCTACGTCAGCGAATGCAGCAACGGGATTTTCTCCATCCTGAAAAAGGAATACGACACGCCGCAGAGCCGCGCCAAGGCCGCGACCGCCCGCCTCCGCGCCATGCCGGCGATGCTGGCGCAGGGCGAGAAGAACCTCGATAAGCCGGTCAAACTTTTCTCCCGGCTCGCGATCGACTCCGCGCGCTCGATCGACCCGCTTTTCAACGACAGCCTCATGACGCTGGCGGAGGATCTCGCGCCTAACGAGAAGGCGGAGCTGACCCAGGCGCGCGACGCAGCGCTCAAGGCGGTGCACGAGTTTGCCGATCATCTCGAGAGCCGGTTGCCGCAGATGGTGGATTTCGCGCCGATGGGCGAGAAGAATTACAACGACTACCTGAAGCGCGTTCTCCTTCTGCCGCTGAGCAGCGCCGAGGTGGAGATGATCGGGCGCGTCGAGCTGGCGCAATATCGCGCCTACGAAGCCTGGCTGCCCGATCCTTCGCTGGCCGATCCCGATCCGTCGCGGAGCAAGAATGTTCCGCCGGACCAGGCGTCGTTTCTTAAAGCCTACGAAAGCCGCGAAGCCGGCATGATCCAGTTCCTAAAGGACAAGCGGCTGGTGACGATTCCGGATTACCTCGGGAAATTTGAGATCCGGCAACTGCCGGAAGCGTTCAAGCCGACCAGCCCGGGCGGTTTCATGAATCCGCCGGGCGTTTACGACAAGGACCCGACGGGCTTTTACTTCATCCCGACCTACAACCGGGAGTCGAAGAACTTTTATATCCGGGCCGCGATCGAGGATCCGCGGCCGATCCTCGGGCACGAGGGAATTCCCGGGCATTTCCTGCAGCTCTCGATCGCCAACCACGTGAAGGACGAGATTCGCCGCCAGCACGGGGACAATCTTTTCGTCGAGGGTTGGGCGCTTTACGGCGAGGAAATGCTGATGCGCGAAGGGCTTTATCCGCAGGACAGCGCGTCGCAGGGGCAGGTGCTGCGGCTGGCGCGTTATCGCTCGGCGCGGATCGGGGTGGACGTGAATCTGCACACCGGCAAATGGACTTTCGAGCAGGCGGTCCAGTATTTCATGGAAGCCGGCGGCCTCGATCGCGAATCCGCCGAAGGCGAAGCGGCCGGCGCGGCCTCCAACCCGACGCAAAAGATCAGCTACATCACCGGGAAGTGGCAGATCATGCAGTTGTTAGGCCGTTACCGTGACCGGATGGGGAAAAACTTCCGGCTCGGCCAATTCCACGACGAGCTGATCAGTCACGGCAGCCTGCCGCTCTCGGTCATCGAATGGATCATGCTCGACGACCCTTCGGCCGTGGAGAAAGCGCTAAAGTAGCCTAACGAGCCCCCCTGCTAGGGTTTGCCTCCCGGCGCCGGTGTTTCATCCGGCATCGTGCGGCGCGGGCGCACAGTAGGCTCGGGGGTCGGCGTGGCGTTGGCCCTCTTCTCCTGGTACTCGAGGCGCGCCTTGCGATTCTTCGCGTCCTCGTTGCCCGGGTCCATGCTCAGGACCTTGTCGCAGTCGGCGATGCCCTTGGCGTAGTCGCCCTTCAGCTCATAGACGTAGCTGCGATCGAGGTAACCTTCCTTATTTTTCGGCTTGTCCTTGATGATCTTGCTGAAGTCCTCGATCGCCTTGTCATATTCCTTCAAGTTCCAATAGGCGAAGGCGCGCCGGTCGAGGATCGCGGGATCGTCCTTCTCTTTCAGGACGACGTTGTAGTCTTCGATGGCTTTCTTGTAATCCTTCTTCTGGAGATAGGCGAAAGCGCGGAAGCGATAGGCGGAGATGCTGTTCGAATTGAGGGAGATCGCCTTGTCGAGGTCCTGGATCGCTTTGTCGTATTTGCCCTGGGTGGTGTAAACCACTCCGCGATTGACGTAGCCGGCAGTGTTGTTCGGCTCGGCCTCGACCGCGTCGCTAAAAGCCTTGATCGCGTCGTCCATCTTGTTCGCGCCCTTGTAGGCGAGGCCGAGGTTGTTGTAGTTGTCGGCTTCCTTGGGATCGGCTTTGACTGCCTTCTGGAAAAGATCGATCGCCTTGTCCCATTCCTTGTTCTTGGCCGCTTCAATCCCTTCCTTGCCATATTTGTAGGCCTCGGCTTTGCCGTCGCCGAGCGCGAGAGAAGGCAGAAGCAGGGCGATAAATAACGAAGCTGTGGCTGCGAAATGACGGGTCCAGTTTTTCATAAATAGAATACCTTTGTAATACGAACGAGCGGGCACTTTGGCCGCAAGAATTTGCTCCCGCAAGCACGAAGCTGGGTGCGTAATCGATTAGGCTGAAACGCTTTCGGGTGCAGCTCCCGGCTCATCCACCCGCCGGATGCGAGTGGCGCGGCCAGTCGTTTCGTCGATCTCGACGAGCGCCCCGCGGAGGCGTGATTCGCCATGTGCGACGGGAAAAGCAGCCGGCAGGTTGGAAATGAAACGGCTAACGATCGGCTCGATCGCGCGCCCGAGAATGGAGTGCACCGGGCCGCACATGCCGGCGTCGCAGATGAAGGCCGTGCCGTGCTCGAAAATCTGCTCGTCCGCCGTCTGGACGTGGGTGTGGGTGCCGAGCACAGCGGAGACGCGGCCGTCGAGATAACGGCCGATCGCAATTTTCTCACTCGTGGTTTCGCCATGCGCATCGACGATGATGTTTGACGTGTGAGCGCGCATTTCGTTCACCGCCGCGTCGAGAATTGGAAACGGATTTTCCAAAATCGGCTGCATGAAAGTGCGCGCCTGGATGTTGATCACGCCCACTTTACCCTTCGGCGTCTCGAGCACGATCGTGCCCGCACCGGGCGCGCCGGCTGGATAATTCAGCGGACGCAAGAGCCGCGGCTCAGTCTCGATGAAGGAGACGATCTCTTTCCGGTCCCAGATGTGATCGCCCGTCGTGATCACGGAAACGCCGGCGCGCAGGAGGTCGATCGTAATTTTCGGCGTGATGCCACGTCCAGCGGCGGCGTTCTCGCCGTTAACGATGATGAAATCCAGGGCCAATTCCCGCTTCAATTCCGGCAGCCGCGCGATGACCGCGCTGCGACCGGCTTCGCCGACGACATCGCCGAGGAAAAGAATCGTGAGCATGGCGCGATGATCGTATTAAACTCGAAAATCCCAAGCTGATGTTTCGTTCCATTGTCACGCGCGGACTAGCGCTCCTCCTCCTGCTTCCCGCGGCGCCGGCCGCGCGCGCCGTGGACGAGGAATTGCCTAACGACTCCTCCATCAACCTGAGCACGCTCGGCCGCAAACCGGACTGGAGCGAGCTGGAGCGCTACCAGGCCACGATCACGCACGACGAGTTCGTCAATCTGCTCGACCACGTTTACGCGACCCATGGCTACAACCCGGAACTGATCAAGATCGAGCCCGACGTGGCGCGGATCGCGACCGTCGCCGGCACTCAAAATTATTTCGTTCTGCACTTCGCCAAGAGCGCGGCCGACCGCCTGCCGGTCCCGCATTGGTGGACAGCGCCGTCGGCGCTTGCGCCCGCGACGGGCGAAGGACCCTTGGCGGGGTTTCACATCGCGCTCGATCCCGGACATCTCGGCGGAACCTGGGCGCGGATGGAAGAACGCTGGTTTAAGATCGGCGACGCGCCGCCCGTGCAGGAAGGCGACATGACGCTGCAGGTGGCGAAGCTCCTCGCCCCGCGGCTCCAGTCGTTAGGCGCCAAAGTTTCGCTCGTGCGCGAGAACACGGAGCCGATCACGCCCTACCGGCCGTCGGATTTCGAGGAGATCGCGCGCCAGTTTCTCGTCCACGCCGGGGTGACGGATCCGCGGGAAAATTTCGACGGGCCGGCCGACCCGGAGAAGGAAAAAACGGTCGCGTGGCAGCGCGAGCTGCTTTTTTATCGCAACAGCGAAATCCGGCGCCGCGCCAGCCTGGTCAATTACCGGCTCCAGCCCGACCTCGTGCTTTGCCTGCATTTCAACGCCGAGCCATGGGGCGACCCGAACCACCCGGCGCTCGTGCCTAACAATCACCTGCACGTCCTCGTCAACGGCGCTTATCTTCCGCCGGAACTGGAATTGGACGACGAACGTTTCGAGATGCTGCTCAAACTTTTGAGCCGCTCCTTTCCCGAGGAACTCGATCTGGCCGAGACGATCGCCGGCACGATGGCGAAAGCGACTCACCTTCCGCCCTACCAATACAAAACCGAGAACGTGACCCCGGTCGGGGCGAGCGGTTACGTCTATGCGCGCAACCTGATGGCGACGCGGCTCTATCGCTGCCCGACGGTTTATCTCGAGCCCTACGTGATGAACAGCCGCGCCGTTTTCGTCCGGGTCAAGGCGGGTGACTACGAGGGATCGCGCAAAGTGGCCGGAAAAACCCAGCCGAGCATCTACCGCGAATACGTGGACGGCGTGGTGGCAGGCGTGATCACCTATTTTAAAAAAACGAGACCGCAGCCGTAGCCGCGGCTGTCGCCCGGGCTACAACTCGGCAACAGCCGCCTGCAGATCTTCCAGTGTGACGTCGCGCGAAACACTGGCTCGGCCGATCTCGTGCGCGACGACGAAACGAATTCGGCCGTTTTCGAATTTCTTGTCGCGGGCGAGCGCAGCGAAGATTTTCTCGCGCGGAAAATCGGGGGGCAGCGCGGTCGGCAAATGATGCGCGGCCAGCGCGGCGCGGATCCTCTCTGCTTCGCCTAACGAAAAGCCAGCGCGCCGCACGGAAACGCCGGCGGCGGCGATCAACCCCAGGCTCAGTGCTTCGCCATGCAACATGACGCCGGGACCGGCGGCGTGTTCGATGGCGTGCCCGATCGTGTGGCCAAAATTGAGGAGAGCGCGCACGTCGTTTTGTTCGCGTTCATCCGCCGCCACGATCGCGCCTTTGATGGCGAGATTCCGTTCCACCAGCAGTGCGAGGTCTGGCGGTTCCCCGGTCTGCGCGGCCAACGCGAAAAGTTCGGCATCGTGAATGACGCCATGTTTGATTATCTCCGCAAAGCCCTCGTTCCAAATCCGCTCCGGCAAGGTGCGCAGGGTGTCGAGATCGGCCACGACAAGCGCGGGATGATGAAAGGTCCCGATCAGGTTTTTTCCCGCGGGGGAATTCACGCCGGTCTTTCCGCCGATGCAGCTATCGACCTGCGCGAGAAGTGTCGTCGGCAGGGAAACATAAGGAATTCCGCGCAGATAAATCGAGGCCACGAACCCCGCCAAATCGCCGACCACTCCGCCCCCTAACGCAACCAAGAAAGAGGAACGATCGAGGCCCGCCGCGCCGAGTTGCTCGCAAAGCGCGCCGGCTTGGACGAGCGATTTCGAGCCTTCGCCCGCCGCGATCGTGATCAACTCCGGATGGAAACCTGCCTCGCGCAGGCTCGCGCAAACCGTCTCCGCAAAGAGCCGCGCGACGTTGGCATCCGTCACCACCGCGCAACGCTCACCA
>DASXYO010000015.1:0-2774 GCA_036502465.1 Chthoniobacterales bacterium | reverse complement strand
GGACGCAGAGATGAGCAAAGTGAGGGCTATGGACGCGTCCGTCGGGACGAACGGGGCGAGGAGTATGGACGTGGTCGCCGCGAGCGAGGCGAGGGCTATGGACGTGATCGCAGAGATGACGACGGTGAGGGCTATGGACGTAGGGGCAGCAGAGACCGACGCGACGACGGAATGATGGAGCGCGGCACGATGGGCCGCGGCATGATGGGACCGGATCAGATGGGCCCCGGCATGATGGGTTCCGCCATGATGCGCATGATGCTCGTCCTGATGGACACCGACGGCGACGGGACGGTGTCACTGAGTGAATTTCAGACCGCGCACGAGCGCATATTCAAGGCGCTCGACGCCAACAAGGATGGCCGGCTCACCCTCCAGGAAGTGCAAGCGTTTTTCCAGGGGCAGAATGAGATGAAGGCTTCCGACCGCAGACCATCGCAACGCGACAGCAGCCCGCCGGAGACGAGGCCCGCGCGGCCCGACGGCAATTCGCCGCAATAGCTCTAGCACCAAACTGGGCGGAGCGGCGGGTCCCTAGTGACGATTGCGCTGCTCTGCCTAGCTAGCTTCGAGAATCCGTCGCGCCCATGTCGGACAGACGCGCTGACCGTAGCTACACCAGAAAGTCTAAACCTGAATTTTGGAAGCTCATTGTTCGGATCGCGCCCAGAACATTGGTGAGCGCCGCCGTAGAATGTCTTCGTGGTAGCGGGCGCATGATGCAAGTCGAGGGCAAGAGGACTTGAACGCGCTTCGAAGCTGTCGAAGAAGCCTCAGCTCAATTGATTCAGTTTCATTAACCTGCCGTTAACCAGCCTGAGCCAATCATTGAGAAATAATTAATGAAGAGCGGGAGTGCTAAGATGAGCGCGGCCGTCCGTAAACGTCAGTCGACGCGGTTTTGCGGCCGTTCCTATATGGCTTTCCTGTTCACACCGGAATTGCCCCTGGAAAACTGGCTGGCCGATCTGGATTCTGGCCTCGAACGTTCACCGGGGTTCTTCATCGGTAGACCGGTGGTGCTCGATCTCTCCGCGCTACAAATGAGCAGCGTTGAGATCGCGAAATTGATCGCCAGCCTGCAGGAGCGCGATATTCGGATCATGGGTCTAGAAGGCGTTGACCCTACCGTGGCCGGACCGGGTTTGCCCCCACTGTTACGCGGCGGGCGGGCGACTAGTACGATCGAGATGCTGCAGCACCGTCAAGAGAAGCCCGCACCCAAGCCGGAACCGGTGTCCGAGCCCGCCCCTGAGCCTCCGGTCGCCAAACAGCAGATCGGCTCGCTCGTGCTGCAAGACCCGGTTCGCTCTGGCCAGTCGGTGGTATTCAAAGAAGGCGATGTTACCGTCCTCGGCTCGGTCGGTTCGGGCGCCGAAATCGTCGCCGGAGGATCAATCCACATCTACGGGACACTGCGCGGTCGGGCGATGGCAGGCGTCGCCGGCAATTCCAAAGCGCGCATTTTCTGTCACAAAATCGAGGCCGAGTTGTTGGCTATCGACGGCTATTACCGAACTGCCGAAGATATAAGCGCGAGCCTTCGAAACCGGCCAGTGCAGGCCTGGCTCGACGGCTCGACCATGATGATCACAGCGCTGAACTGATCAGCGGAGGAGGGGGACGATATGGCCAAGGTACTGGTCGTGACATCCGGTAAGGGAGGCGTCGGCAAGACGACTTCGACGGCCGCTCTCGGCGCCGCGCTGGCGCAGGCCGGCGAGAAGGTTGTCGTTGTCGATTTCGACGTCGGTTTGCGCAATCTCGATCTCGTGCTCGGCGCCGAGCGCCGGGTTGTCTTCGATCTCATCAATGTGGTGCAGGGCGTTGCCAAGCTCTCGCAGGCACTGATCCGCGACAAGCGGTTGGAAACGCTGTGGCTCCTCCCTGCTTCCCAGACGCGCGACAAGGACGCCCTCACCGATGACGGCGTCGGTCAGGTGATCGCGGACTTGAGAGAGAAATTCGACTGGGTGATTTGCGACAGCCCGGCGGGGATCGAGCGCGGTGCCACGCTGGCGATGCGCTTCGCCGACGCCGCCGTCATCGTCACCAATCCCGAAGTATCCTCGGTACGCGATTCCGACCGCATCATCGGGATGCTCGATTCCAAAACCCTGCGCGCCGAAAACGGTGAGCGCGTCGAGAAACATCTTCTGATCACCCGCTACGATCCGGCGCGTGCCGCACGCGGCGAAATGCTCTCGATCGAGGACGTGCTGGAAATTCTCTCTACGCCGTTGCTCGGCATCATCCCAGAAAGTGAGGAAGTGCTGCGCGCCTCCAATGTCGGATCGCCAGTCACGCTCAACAACGCGATCAGTGCACCGGCCCGCGCCTATGTCGACGCCGCCCGCAGGCTGCGAGGCGAAAATCTCGCCATGAGTGTGCCGAGCGACCGCAAGCGTCTGTTCGATAAGCTGTTCGGACGGAGGGCGGCATGAACCTGTTCAATTTCCTCAGGCGTAGCAGCTCCGCGCCGGTTGCGCGGGAGCGATTGCAGATTCTGCTGGCGCACGAGCGCTCCGCCCGCAACGAGCCCGATCTGCTGGGCATCATCCGCGAGGAAATTCTTGCGGTCATCGCCAAGCATGTAAATCTTGATCCTGAAAAGGTTCAGGTGAAGCTGGAGCGGGGCAGCACATTCGCAACGCTCGAGGTCGATATCGAAGTGCCGAATCGGTTTGGCATGGCGCTGGCGAAAACCGCTTAGCTTTCCGCGCGCCGCAGCTCCGTAGGAGAGAGCTTCGTGTTCAGCGAATTTCAATGGAGAA
>DASXYO010000014.1:0-14401 GCA_036502465.1 Chthoniobacterales bacterium | reverse complement strand
GGTGGATTCACAAAACGGATCACCATCACCTGCAATCCCGGAATGAGGAGCAGCACGACGAGAAGAACGAACAGCATTCTCCAGCGTCCAGTTGGTCGTCGATTCTTTGCTGCTAATGTCATGGCTGATTTCACATCGCGTCGTTGGGGTTGCTTTGGATCGAACCGATTCGTCCGATTGTCACTTACCTACTGGTTCAAATGAGGTAACTCGTTGCAGTTGAAGGTTGCCATTGGTGGTGAATTACCGAACGCTGGCGTGAGCCGGATTCGTTCGACGAGAGCGAGCACCAAGGATAGGGTGGAGAAACAGAGTCTCGCGAGGCATCTGGTCCATCCGCTGTTAAATTAAAGTGTCGCATGACTGAGAATTCGCTGTTGTCCTCGCTGGGCGCCCTCCTGCTTTTCGCCGTGCACCTCGTGGTCATGGTCCGCGTTCTCCTGCGGCCTCATCGGGAACCAGCCTCACGGATTGCCTGGATCGTCCTGATCATCCTCCTGCCGGTGATCGGCGTCGTCGCCTATCTCCTGCTGGGCGAAACGAACATCGGCCGCCGTCGTGCACGCCGCCTCCGGGAGGTGTTGGCTAGCTTGCCGCAGGTCGGTGACGCGCCCGGCTTCGACATCGCAGCTTGCCAGGCGAAAATTCCGGAGAGTTATGGGCATCTGTTCCGCGTCGGGCGATCAGTCAACGGTTTCGAACCGGTCGGTGGCAATCGGGCACAGCTACTGGCCAATTCCAACGCCAGCATCGATTCCCTTGTCGCTGACATCGATGGGGCAAAGGATCACGCGCACCTGATCTTCTACATATGGCTGCCGGATAACAACGGCCTAAAGGTGGTGGAGGCTCTTAAGCGGGCGGCGGCGCGTAATGTGAATTGTCGGGTAATGGCCGACGGTCTCGGTTCGCGGATCATGATTGACTCCGAGCATTGGCGCGCGATGCGAGAAGCTCGCGTAAATGTCGCCAGCGCCCTGCCGATCGTTAATCCGCTGTTGCGACCGCTGCGAGGTCGGATCGACCTGCGCAATCATCGCAAGATCGTAGTGATCGATAACTGGATCACTTACTGCGGGAGCCAGAACTGCGCGGACCCGGAGTTTCGGATCAAGGCCAAATATGCGCCCTGGGTGGATGCGTTAATGCGTTTCGAAGGTCCGATTGCACGGCAGAACCAGCATCTCTTTGCCAGTGACTGGATGGCACATGGAAATGAAGATCTCCGCGAGATCCTAAGAAGGCCGCTGCCTGCGACCGAGCCAGGTGTGAGTGCGCAAGTGATTGGGACAGGACCGACTGTGCGTAACTCTGCCATGCCTGAAGTGTTCGAAACGCTGATGTATGCGGCCCGGCATGAGCTGGTCATCACCACGCCCTACTACGTGCCGGACGAAGCGATGCAGACGGCACTTTGCTCGAGCGGTTACCGGGGGGTCGCGACAACTCTCATCCTTCCGGCACGCAACGACTCTTTCGAAGTGCAGGCGGCCAGTCGGAGTTACTACTCGGACCTGCTGGCGGCAGGTGTTCGGATTTTCGAATATGAAGGAGGGCTGCTGCATACCAAGTCTCTTACCCTGGATGGCGAGATCACTCTTATTGGTTCCGCGAACATGGACCGACGCAGTTTCGACCTGAACTACGAGAATAACATTCTGCTTTACGATGCCGCGCTCACCTCTGACATGCGCCGCCGGCAGGATGAATATCTGGCCCGATCGCACGAGGTGACGGCCGAGATGGTCGCGCAGTGGCCAATCACGCGCCGGCTTTGGAATAACGCGGTCGCGATGCTCGGGCCGATCTTGTAGGCGCGGGAAGCGCGAAACCGATCCCGCTCGCGTTTACTGTGCCTTTTCCGCGCCCAAGCCGGTATTTGCCCTAACGACAAATTCATCGAAGCGCGCTTCGGCGTTGGGCTCGCGGCCCAGGTGGGTTCCGAGAATGGCGGCGAGGAAGCCTAACGGGATGCTAACTATGCCAGGATTCTCGAGCGGAAAGATCGGGGCGTGCTGAATGAGGTGGCGCGCGCTCGCGGCAACGGTCGGCGGGTCGATCTGCATGATCGTTGGGCTGATGATGATAATGCCGATCGAAGCGATGAGGCCGACGATGAGACTGGCGACGGCACCGGCGGTGTTGAAGCGTTTCCAGAAGATCGAGAAAACGATCGCCGGCAGGTTGGCGCTGGCGGCGACGGCGAAGGCGAGACCAACGAGAAAAGCGACGTTGGCGGTCGGGCCGAGAGCGATGGCGAGGCCGATGCTGACCGCGCCGACAACGAAGGCTGTGATGCGTGCCACCCGCACTTCTTCACCGGGCCGATGTTCCTTGCCGTGATGGATGACGTTGGTGAAGAAATCATGCGCGAAACTGGTGCTGGCGCTAATCGTTAGGCCGGCGACGACCGCGAGGATCGTTGCGAAGGCGACCGCGCTGATGAAGGCAAAGAAAACGTCACCGCCGAGGGCGCGCGCGAGTTGGGGTGCGGCCATGTTGCCGCCGCCATTTCGGCCGATGAAATCGGGTCCGAGCACGCTGGCCGCGCCGAAGCCGAAGAAGGTGGTCATGATGTAGAAAATGCCAATCAGCGCCATCGCCCAGACGACCGAGGAGCGCGCGGTCTTGGCGTCGGGCACGGTATAAAACCGAACGAGGATGTGCGGCAAACCCGCGGTGCCGAAGACGAGCGCCATACTGAGGGAAATGAAGTCGAGCGGGTTCTTGAATTTCATTCCCGGGGTAAGGAAATCCTTTGTCACCGCGGCGCCGGATTTGTCGTGGTAAGAGATGTTCGTTAGGGCATGGAAGAATTCGCTTAGGCTGAAATGAAAATGGCTCATCACGAGCACGCTGAGCAAAACCGAGCCGCTCATGAGGAGGATGGCCTTGACGATCTGCACCCAGGTGGTGGCGAGCATGCCGCCGAAGACGACGTAAACAATCATGAGCACGCCCACGCCGCAGACGGCGAGATTGTAGCCGATGCCTGGGAGCAAGACTTTGACCAGACTGCCGGCGCCAACCATCTGCGCGATCATGTAAAAGGTGCTGACCGTGATTGTGCTAAGGGCGGCGAGGGCGCGGACCGGACGCGGCTTTAATCGGTAGGCGAGTACGTCGGCCATGGTGTATTTGCCGGCGTTGCGAAGCGGCTCGGCTACCACGAGGAGGACGACGAGATAGGCGACAAGGAAACCGACTGAGTAAAGAAAACCGTCGTAGCCGGAAAGTGCGATCATGCCAGCGATGCCGAGGAAACTGGCCGCGCTCATGTAGTCGCCGGCCACGGCGAGACCGTTCTGCCAGCCGGTGATGCGCCGGCCAGCGGCGAAGTAGGCGCTCGAGCCGGAAGATTTTTTTGCGCTGTAGAAAGTGATGACGAGCGTAGCGGTCACGAAGCCGACAAACATCGCGATCGCAGTTGGATTCGTCGTGGTGGTGCTGGCGGCAATCATGGGGCGTTCATGCTTCTGCCAGACTCATGTCGCAAACGCGCGGCGGCCTTGTCCCAGGCGCCGGCTTTCATGACGTAAATTCCCGCCACGAGCCAGGCCATGAAGAACTGCGAGAGCGCGAAGAGATAGGCGAGATTGGCGCCGTCGCCGATCTTCTTTTTCATCAATTCGGGATACCACCCGACGAGCACCGGCAGGGCAAAGTAGTAGAGGATCGAGATCACCATCGCCGGAATGATGAAGCGGCGCTTGGCCCGGAGCAGCTCGCGGAACGGCGTGCTGGCGGCAATTGCCTGCCAATCTGCCGAGCCGGCCTCCTCGGCGGCTGTCCGTTCGTGCGGCGGTTTCGGACCGGCCTGGGTGAGAGGGGCAATATCCGTCGGCGCGCTCACGATTGGTGTCGGATCGAGTGGGCGTGGCGAATCTTCCGGCGGCATCGCGGCGATTAAGCGCGATTATTCAGGCGCCCGCAAGGAAAAGCGCGCGTCTTTTCTGTGGCTGGCTCGGTTGTGGCTGACGGACTACTTTTTCTTTTCCGCTTTGTCGGCTTTCGCTTCCACGTCGGTGGCGGTCATGGTGTACATGATCGTGACCTTGGAGCCGACTTTCACGTCGCCGTTCATCTTGGTTTTGGAATCGCGGGCCAACTCCCAGCGATCCTTCCCTTTTTGCACGGCGATCATGCTATCGCTCATTTCCAAGACGGGCCCGGTGACTTGATAACTCTTCGGCGATTCTGCCTGCGCCGCACCAGCGAGTGTGAGCATTCCCGCTACTACAATCCCTAACCACGTTGCTGATCTATTCATAGGCGACTGAATGCCTTGTTAGGCTCGGCGGCAAGATCAATTTGTGGCCGTGCCGCGAATCCAGGGTGCTGCGGAAGAAAGAACGACCCAATTGGTCGATCAAAGCGGGTCGTGAAATCCGTTTTTTAATTCCCAAACCCGCAAGGCGGCCATGATCAGGCGGCGATTGCAGGCAAAGGGAAGGCCTCCCGGCGACGGATCATAGAGGTCGCCGGCGGAGAACCGGGAGCGACGAGCGCGCCTGCGACGCCGGCGGGCGTATGACGTCAAGGAGGGGAGGTCGTTATCGATCGCAGGCATACCGTCCGATTCGTGCAAGATCTCTGGCCTTTCCTGACAGATCTTTCGGTCGGCGGACCCATGGGTGGCAACGTCGTTTCGGTAACGGTTCTGTTACCTGAAGCAGCTGCATTCGGGGGTGAAGGCGGTCAGCACATGATCCGGAATAGCTCCAGCATCAGCCGCCTTGGACCCGAGGATAAAGGTGGTAATGCGGAGAGGTTTTAACTGTCCTTTCATTAAAGACCGCTCTTGGACGCTACTTACTGGTCCAGATCAAAGTGACACACGGGGCCCGCCAAACGCCTGGACACCTTGCCAAGCGATCACTCAAGTCAGTTCAGGCACGACCAAGTCGAGCCTGCGCGGCTATTGCGGGACGTGGAAGACTTCGTCCTGCATCTCGCTGCCGATGGTGGTGTCGCGTTTGATCATCGCCCCCAGAGTCTGTTGCTGAACGAGCGCCAGCGTCGTGGGGTCCAAATACGACTCGTACCAGAAACGATCTCCATCACGGGTGCGCTGGAACTGCTCCACAAAGATGTTCCACATCGTCTCACCGACCAATCCGCCATTAACGTGATCTTCGGCGAGGCAACCGACCCAGAGGTCCATATCATCGGGTGAGGTGTAAGCGCTGGCTAGCCGGGCCTGGAAATCAAGATTCGAAGTGACTTCCGCGAAGGAAGCCCTCGGAGCGAGCCCGTAATCGATTCTGACCTGATTATAGCTGGGCAGGCCGTGATCACGGCCGCGCTGGATGTTCAACGCCGCTAGGTCAAAGCCGGTGCCAATGCCGGTAAAAAAGTTGCGCACGCCATCGACAATGCTGACGTCAACCTCCTGTGGAATTTGCCGCGCCAAGCCACGCAGATAGGGCTCGATGCCGATTTTCGTAATGAACTGTGGTGCAAACAGCGCCAGGTTCAGACTGAGATCGCCGATGGAACGGTTCCGCGCGTCCAGCCGACTAATGACCGGCGGGAGAAAGGTGTGACCAACGCGAAAGCCCGCGGTGGAAAAGGCGAGGGAGACTCTCGGATCGACTGTCGATTTATAGCCAGTGTAAGGAGGGAGTGAATTCGGTCCCAGCAGAATCGGAATAAAGTCTCGATAGGTGATTAACTGAATTTCCGCTCCGACGATGGCGCGCGCGCGCTGGTAAATCCCCTCGTCGGTGAGCGTCGGGTCACCGGCCTTGATGAAGTCGGCCCAGAAATTATGCTCGCGAACCAGGAGGTTCTGCATCGTGCTAAGTGCCAGGTTTTCGTTCGACCGCTCATCGCCCCCCAGGAAAAAGAGGCCGGGATCGAGGCCTCGATCAGCCGGCGGCTGATTGGGAAAACCGTCCACGTTAAACATCATCAGATTGCCCGCGCTGGTCTTCATGTGCCCCGTCCCATCCAGTGTCCGCATCTCATTTTGGCGGGCCTTGTCCGAGCCATAAACCACCGAACCATCCAGAAAAGCGGTGTTGGAATTAACCTGCTGTCGGACTCCGTTAACGAAAAGTGCAGAACTGCGGTTAAGCGTGAGAAAGAGTCCGCCCCTGCCTTTGGGATCGAAGACCGGGTCGCCCGTCGGGATTGGAATGTCGAAATGGTCGGACGGGACGGCGATCGATGTCAGCACCATATCGTGATCAACGATGTTGCCCCAGTTCCAGACGAAACCGGAAACATTGACACTGTTCGGAATCGGCGCCGTTTGGAAGTTGACGAGGTTGCTGATTTCGCGCGCACCCTTGCGCGTTGTGCCTCCCGGTGTGCCCAAGCCATCGGCGTAGCCGATGGTGGTGTTGCGCAGATCGACACTCTTGGCCCGACCGAGATCACCGGGGGCGTTGCGGGATCCGTCAATGGTGCGGAACTCATTTGGATAGACGGCCGGCGGCGACGCCGGGAAATACAGCGCCACCTTCGTCGTCGACTTGGCCATCGGTTCCTTGGAATGGAACATGTCAAAGACGGCGTCGGAGGTGAGTGGGTTCGTTCCTTGCAGGTATGGTGGCAGGACGGAAGCGAATGAATCCGTGGGTTGAGCAGCGCCGGCAAGCGTCGAAGCGCAGAGAAATGCGACGAAGCTCAGTGACCGAAGGCCCACTTGGGCCGCGAACTGACGGGACGTGATTGAGTTCATGATATTTGCCATGGGTTGGTGTCGATTACTGCTTTCACTTGTATACTACGATATTCGAGCACCGAAGTTCCTAAATATTTTTGGAATCGGGCAAAAATTGTTCATACCGACTTCTGCATTAGGCCTTTAGAGAGGGAATTATTTTCGTTTGGCGGCCGGAGGCCACGGGCGCCGAAGGTCACTGCGACGCGGATGAGACGCCGGCTTCCGTCCCGAGGGATTCAGCACAGGATGCGAAACTTCTCCAGTAGTTGCTGCCGAAGTTCCAGCGCCACTTGCGGGTTGTAGCGGCTGAGCATTTTGCGGCGCAGTTCCGGCTCCATCGCGGCGAGTTGCCGGACGAGATCGTTGCGCGCCTTGTTCTTGGCGTAGCGGCTCCAGCCGATCCCAAACGCGAGCAGCGCCGACGCTCCCCAAACGACCAGGTCCCTTTGCTCGATCATGGCCGTCAATGTAAACCTGGGGCGTGCAATTTCCACAAAAGTGGCCGATTGCGCGGCCCGATCCTGGGCGAGCGGCGATTCAGGGAGATGAAAAAATCAATCCGACAACTTTTTCTAGTGACGTTGACCGGCGCGGTCCTGGCCGGTTGTGCGGCGCGCGAAACGGAAATTCATACCACCACCGGCGCCCAGGGCAGCGGCGTGAGGGATGCGAGCGATGCGAGCGGAGGCGCGGCAGCGGCGGCGGCGGGCGCTGGAATCGGAAATCCCGGTCGTTAGGCAAGCGGAGCGAGCGCGGGCCTCCGGGAGCTCAGCGGTGAAGAAGCTTCCCGGTGCCGAGGTGCCGGAGCAGATGACGTGCAGTTGGCGCGGTTTGCGGCCGGGACACGTCGCAGATTCCCGCGTCCGGAGGCTCGGGCGGCACGCCCCCTAGAAAGGCTCGGGACCGAGCGCGGTTGGATCTCTTGTTCGAGATCGTAGGCAAAAGCGAGCAGGCGCGGCTCCTGCAGAAAAGGCCGACCCATTTTTCGACCGCCTGCAGGCCGTTGCTCAGGGCCCCGATCTGCCGCACTTCTCCCTGACGCCCGGCTTCCGCCACCGCCGTGATGATGGTTTCGAGTCCGAGATGGAGTCCTTTTTTCATTGGTGTGTTTGCTGGTTCGAGTTGTTTAAAACTGCGACGCTCCGGGACTTCGTATCCCGGCCGTTGTGCGGCTCTGCTCCCGCGCACCCGCGCAGGAGTAGCCCGCGGATAAATATGAACGGCAAACACGCCCTCTTTTTCAACGCCGCAGTCGCTCCTTCTCACGCCGCGCACAGCCATAAGGTCTAGATTAACGGAGCGTTAAAAAACCGATGTCGTTCGAACAAATATCCTACCCCACACAAATTGTGGCCTCGGCGGCGGTAGTGGCTTCTTTGATCTTTGTTGCCTTACAGATCAAACAAAATACCGCCGCCCTCCAGCCGGAACGAACACAACTCGACGATGGAGCAATGGACTGTGATTCCGCATGGCCATCGCCAAGCATCGTGACATCGCGGAGTTGACGACCGCCGGTCTTCAAGGGGAGAGACCGCTGGACGCAGCCGATCAGCTTCGATTGGAGCAGATGTTGCAGGAAAACGCCTGGCCGGCATAGGGTCTGGCTTTACTCCATGAAAACACTCCAGTGCGGGCTGTGCGGACAGCCGCCAGCGGTGGCTGATCTTGTTCTCGTCAAACGCACCGTCGTTGGCAACTTCACTCAGATTAAGCCAACAAAAATACATCTATGAAAGACATGCTCACCTGGACCGAACGTCCGCAAGGTTCACCGATGGAATACGAGAACGCACAGAAGCGGATTCTGGAGGTTTTCACGGAATGGAAGGCCCGCCAACTTCAAGATCGAGGTGTTCGTCATCCGAGTGGGTGATTGGGGCGGCTATATGCTGCTGGATTGCGATGATCCGCTGGCGGTGCACAAGTTCTGTTCGATGTTGCCCGCCTTTGTCTTCGAGGCTCGCCCCGTCATTCCCATCGGAGACGCTGTCCGGGTGGAACTCGAATCCATTGCCTTTCGCGATGGCCTTCCCAAAAAATGACTAGAGCTGGCTGTCGTTAGGCAAGAAACAATGATTGAATATGAAAGTGTCGCGATTAAGGGAAGTGGAGTCTTCCGCTCTCGAAACTTTCGATGAGCCGCACTCGTCCCGAACCGGATCAAACCGCCACCGTCACCCGCAGAAAGGTGGCCGGGATCGAGGTGCTACCCGGTTGCGCGCTCTTGTTCTGTTGGTCGAATAAATCTTCCAGCTCCTTTTGCAGGTCGCCGGCGCGGCCGTTCTTCTCCGCCGCCTCGAAGGCGTTCATCGTCGGACCGTAGTATTTCTTAAACGCTTCCACCAGCGTCCAGGGCGCGGTCGGATAATCGAAGGTGAAGGTGTCGCGCTCGAATGAGAGCTGCTCCGCCGGGATACCCGCCGCCCCGAATCGCTCGATCACGTGACTCTCCACGCCCCAGGTCATCGGGCTGACAAAGCCATCCGGCGGAGGCGGTGTGTAGGCGGAGCTGATCTTGAGAATCTGAGCCACCAGGCTGGGATCGTTTGGAATCCAGTTTCCCATCACGATCCGGCCGCCCGGCTTGGTTACCCGCACCATTTCCCTGGCTACGTCGGACGGTTTCGGCGCAAACATTGCCCCAAAGATGCTCACCACTATGTCGAACGTTTTGTCCGGCAACTCCTGCAGGTCCGAGGCGTCGCCTTCCTGGAATTTGAGGTTCGTTAGGCCGTGTTCCTTGGCCCGCTTGTTTCCCGCTGCCACCAGGTTTTGCGCGATGTCCACGCCCAGCACCTCCGCCCCGCGCTTCGCCTCGGGTAGCGCGGTCGTGCCATCGCCACAGCCGAGGTCGAGAACCTTAAGGCCTTTCGTGATCCCGAGCCGCTCCACGAGCGCCTCGCCGCTTTCCCGCATACTCTCGGCGATCCGCGTGAAATCGCCCTTCTCCCACAGCGCTTTGTTTGGATTCATAAAATGTCGTTCTGTTCCGTCGCGGCTTCATTTGCCCGAATGATTTCCATCCGACAAGCTTAAATCACAGTCGGATTTCGATCGGGGTCCCGTCCGGCACCGCGCGCCATATCTCCTCGATTTGGCTGTCCGTCACCGCGATGCAGCCGGCCGTCCAATCGCGTCCGCGGTGGAATGCGCCGATCCAGCCCCAGCCGTTGGGAAGGCCATGAATCATGATATCGCTCCCCGCTGAAAGGCCCATTTCCTCCGCTCGAGCCACATCGTCGGCATCGGGATAGGAAATGTGCAGGGCACGATGGAAAGCACTATCCTCCTTGTGCCGATCGATGACGTAGCGGCCTTCCGGGGTGCGTCGGTCGCCCTCGCTTTCCTTAGGTCCGACAGGTGAGCTACCGAGTGCGACCCGATAACTCTTGAGCGGTTTGGAACCGCTGAAGAGCGTCAACCGCCGCGCTCGTTTCTCGACCAGGACACGATCGGCCTTTGCGCGAGGCGAAAGAGGACGCCACTCATGCCGGAGACAGAAGAGCGCCAGGGCAAAACAAACGCCTGCGATTAGGAAAATCACGAAAGACTTCAAGTTCTAACCAATAACCCACTCGCTGATCGAGCGTCACCTTTCGCAGGAATTGCCATCCCGGTCGTCTAACCCGGACGCACCCCAAAAGTCAACTCCACCGCTGACCCAAGAAGCCAACAGTAAACAACCAATAACCATTAGCCCAAAAGGGCTAATCCCTACGGAATCGAGTGGCGCTTGTTGGTTTTCACGGACTGGATGTCCGGATTATCCACCACGCCGTTCAGGTTGATGTCGTCGCGGAAGTTGGCGGCTGTGACCGCCTGACCCTTTACGCCCTTGATCTGTTGCTGGTCCGCCTTGTCGACGACGCGGTTGGCACTCGCATCGGAAGTAAGGAAGCCAAACGGAACATCACCATGTGGCAGGCCATCTCCATTGATGTTCTGCACATGCAGCGTGACCACTTCCGCGCTCGTCACGCCAGTCAGCGCAGCCGTCATGCTATTGCCACTGAAGGTGATCGCCCCAACCGTAGCCGTGCCTCCGGTCACCGTCACCTCGCCCGAGGTAACTGGCGCGTCGAAAGTGAAAACGGCGTTGTAAGTGATCGCGCTGCGGTCTTCCACCCCAGACACACCCGTCAGCGGCATGTTTACGTCAAACGTCCCAGCCGCCCCATGGGTGAGCCGCGATGCGGCGCTCACCAGGTTCAGGGAAGAGCTCGTGGGGGCGACTCTCACATAATAAACGTCTTCCTCGTGCTGGTTCCGGGTTGCGTTGAAATTAAAGGTCGCCGAGTAAGCGACATCGGCTCCGGTGTTATCCGACACGATCGTGATGTAGTCACCAATCTTGCTTTGGTTCGGATAACCTTCGGACGGGTTAAACGAATTACTCACGGCCACGTTCGGCGCCCAGGTCACGCCCGCGTCAGTGCTGTAGGAATAAAAGAGTTGCGAATCGGTGTTATTCGCCGCGTTGCGCGAATCGTACCAGACCGCATCGAGTCGGCCATTGGGAGCGACCGCGAATGTCCCGAACCAATGCCATTTGCTGGGATTGACGACGTCGTCATTGATCTTCTTCGGCGCGCTGAAGGTGAGCCCGCCATCCGTGCTGCGGACAAACATGACGTCGGTCGTGCTGCGTCCGTTAGGCACGACGCTCGCCACCATATAGATGTTGTTGTTGGTCGCGCCGCCGGAGCGATCGATCGCCAGGAAGACCTGGCCATCCAGACCCGCGGGATTGATTCCTCCGCTGCCGAGGAAGCCACCCATGTTCACTGCCGTGCTTCGGTCGAAGGTAGGCGTCTGCGTCGCCATTTGCGCATTGCTCGAACGCTCGCAATAGAAGGTGTTGGAGCCTTCACCGCCGATAAACAGGTTGCCGTTGGTATCCACGTCTTGCGTGCCATAGGCCGGCGAGTTTGGGATATTAATCGGATTCTGCCAGGTCACTCCGCCGTCGACGGAACGCTGAAACTGGACCCCACCGCCGCTGCAGTTGATGCCGTCATCCGACTGGTATTGGAAGCCATGTCCCGGGCCATTAGTCTTGTCGATTGTGAACCATTGCTTGTCACCACCGCCGCCCCCTTTCTCGCCAGAGAGTAACGTCCAGGATTGACCGCCATTGAGCGAGCGCCACAGATCGTCGCAGAAAAACGAGGTTTGTACGTTGGACTGGAGACTTAGATAAAAAAAGTTTCCTACCTCATCAGACTTAGTCACGGGGTCACTCCGGAAGACATTGTTTTCGAGGACGCCGGGGAAAGTCCAGGTCGCTCCGCCATCGGTCGTGTAACCCCAGCCACCCTGTCGGAAGTTGGAGCTCACATCGTTAAACTGCCGCCAGGCGATGGTCTTCTTGTTGGCGTTGGTCGGGTCGACCGAGATCGAGACCTCGTTCGCCGCGTCGCCGATGATGTTTTGGTGATTGGCATCCACGTTCACCTGAAAGCTGGTAAAGGCGCCGAACTGCGAGATCATCCGCGGCGAGGTCTCGATCTTCCGCGGAGGAGCCGGCGGATTATCGTAGGATTCCAGCGGCTCACTTCTCGACACCCGGGTGGTAGGCGCCGTCTGGCCAGATGCGAAGGGGATCAATACCGAGAACAGCAGAGAGGCAAAAAAGGTGGTTCTAAACGTGCGAAAGAGAATGATCATAAAAAAGTTCCTGCGTGGAGCGTTCTCGACTACCGAAGAGGACCCTCGAGAGTCAAGCCAAAACGGGCAGGCGAGCTCCGGGACAGGGTCCGTTCATTCGTGGGCTGCCGACCTTACTTTTTTGCCAGATTTTACGAGACGCGGAAAGATTTCAGAAAATGCAGCCGAAGGGTTTTCATCTACCTTTACCGGAGACGTACCGCCTATCGACACTCCCGATTACTTCCGGATTAGGACGGTGAACAGCTTCGCGGAGCTGGTCGCGACGCCATTCGCCGACGGGTTGAATGCACTTTGCTGGCCGCGAGTGCTGGCGGGAGATTTCGGAGAAGTCGTGCAGAAGCTGGGCGCCGGGGACGAAATCGTGACCGTCGAGGATGAGCAACTCCTCAACCTGCAGGTGAGCGCAGATGGCCGAATCGCGATCGAGGTGCTGCGGGACGATTTGAGAGATCTGCGGGAAGCCGGCCGCGAGCCGGCGCTCAATTGCATCCATCGTTATCGCCGCGATGAAAGTGACGGCCCGGTGCGAACCGACGTCTTCTCCTTCCACGCCGACCGCGCACCCGAGGAAGCCGACACCTGGCTTTGCACTTACCACGGTCCGGCGAGCGAGGGCTTGCGAAATGAGGAGGCGCTCCGCCGGGTTGAGGTCCCGGAGACCCGGGAAGAGCTGTTGAAGTTTCTCGGTTCAAAAGAAGATGACACGGATTTTCGCGAGGCACTCCACGAACATTGCTACGATCTCCACTACGCACCGCTCTCGCAGGCCCGGCCCTATTCCTTCGGTGTGGGCAAGCTTTGGCGAATCGCTGTTGATTGGCCGGGGAGCGCGGTGCCGCCGTGTATCCATCGCGCACCCGAGACGTTCTCTGGTCAGCCGCCGCGGTTACTGCTTATTAGCTAGAAACGGCGCTGCGTTAGGCTGAGGCACTCTGCGCTCTCGATCCGGCAAATCCGCTGCCGCGCGATCGTCGTGCGAAACCACGCCCGGGTTCAACATGAACCCATCGGTTGGCAAAGATGGTAAACGATTCCTCGACCAAGATGTAATCCTGGTGCACTTCGGCCAAAACATCCGGCGGGATGGGGGACGCTCGGAACTCATCGATCGCCCGGAGCGCGACGAGGGCGTCGAAACGGCCCCCGGTATTCGACGTCACCTTGACGTTGCGCACCTTCCCGCCCGCGGCGGGGATTTTGAAGGTGGTCGTAACGGTGCCGAGACTAAGGTCGTCGAGATGGATTTTGTCCAGCGCATACCAATATGCCCCGAGCCGGTCTTCCATTTTCTTAACGTAGCGGGCCATGGCCGGAGAAAGTTTATCCGACTCAGACCTGACCGGCGTTGGCTGCGCCGACGCGGGTTTCGGCGGCGCGGTCTGGCAGGCCGTGAGATAGGCCAACCCGACAAAGACGGCAGCGAGAACAGACCATGGTTTCACGGGCTCGACCTTACGGCGGAGAAACAAGTTTGGGCGAGAGGATTTGAACGAACTCCTTGTTCCCGCCGTGGAGGATTCCTCTCCGTTCAAGAATGCGAATGCCGCCGTGTAAAGCCGTAGAAAGAAGGGAGAACTAAGAAGATTCCTCGGGAGCTACTCCGTCCTCAGCACGACCATCGGGCTAACTCGACTTGCGCGGCGGGCGGGGAAAAGACAGGCGAGCAGCGCGGCGGTGCCGAGAACTGCCGCCGTGCCGCCAAGCAGCACAGGGTTATGCGCTGAAACTTCGTAGAGTTGGGTCGCGATCAGGCGGCCGAGCGCGAGGGAGGCGGCGAGGCCGATGAGGAGACCGAACAAAACGAGTTTCATCCCCTGGCCGATGACGAGGCGCAGGATGTCAGCGGTTTGCGCGCCAAGCGCCATCCGCACGCCGATCTCGCCGGTGCGTTGCTCGACGGTGTAGGCGACCGCGCCGTAGATTCCAACAGTCGCCAGTAACAGCGCGACGCCAGCAAAAATGCCTAGCAGGATAGTGCTCAAACGCGCCTGCCCGAGTGCCTGGGCGACGATGTCCCGCATCATCTGCGGCTGCGCAATGGCGACGGCGGGATCG
>DASXYO010000013.1:0-37529 GCA_036502465.1 Chthoniobacterales bacterium | reverse complement strand
TCGCGCCGGCTCCGGCGAAGCTGCGCTACATGAGCACGGCAAAGGACCGGGATTTTTAAGAAAATTTGTTGTGGGGTTGGAAGGGGGCGAACCGGGTTGGGTTCGCCCTCTTTATTTTGTTTCGCGAGTTCATGCGTCCGCGACACTTGCGCGGGCGCATCCTCCTGTGCACAATAAGCCGCCTGAGTTTCCCCGCACAGAGCGCGTATTCATGAAAATTTCGCTCATTCCCGCCTCGCTCCAGCCCATCGCCGAGAAAATCGAGGCGAACGAGCGGATCTCCGATCAGGACGCCCTCCAGCTCTATCATTCCAACGATCTCAACGCCCTCGGCATCATGGCCAGCGCGGTCCGCGAACGCAAAAACGGCGACGTCGCGACCTACATCCTCAATCGTTACATCAACTACTCCAACGTTTGCGTGCTCTCCTGTCAGTTCTGCGCCTTCGCGGCGAAGAAGCGCGATCCGCATGCGTTTGAGAGCTCGATTGATGAAATCGTCGCCGCGGTGCAGGACGCGCTTGCCAGCGGCATCACCGAGGTGCACATGGTCGGCGGCCTGCATCCGACCTTGAACAAGCAATGGTATCTCGACCTGCTTACCCGGCTGCGTGCGCTCGATCCGGATCTTCAACTAAAGGCCTTCACCGCCATCGAGATTCGGCACATGGCGCGCCGGATTTTCAAAACCTCAATCGCCGAAACGCTCGCCACTCTGCGCGCGGCGGGACTTGGTTCCTTGACCGGCGGCGGCGCGGAAATCTTCGATCCCGGAGTGCGTGACGAACTTTGTCGCGGCAAGGAGAGCGCGGCGGAATGGCTCGAAGTCCATCGCATCTGGCACGAGATGGGTGGTCGCAGCACCTGCACGATGCTTTACGGGCACATCGAAACGCTCGAGCAGCGCGTCGATCACTTGCGCCAACTTCGTCAGCTGCAGGACGAGACCGGCGGCTTCACCGGCTTTATCCCCTTTGCCTTCGAACCACAGACCACGATCCTCGCACACATCAAGCCCGCGACTGCTTTCGCCCAGCTCCGCAACCTGGCGGTGAGCCGGATTTACCTCGATAACATCGAACACCTCACCGCCTATTGGGTCAGCATGGGGCTGCCGCTCGCCCAGGTTTCCCTCGGCTACGGGGTCGACGATTTGCACGGCACCATCATGGAGGAAAAAATCTTCCACATGGCCGGCGCCAAGACGCCGCAGCAGCAGACCGTCGAATCGCTCCGCCACGTCATCCGCGAAGCGGGCCGCGAACCCATCCAGCGCGACAGCTATTACAACCATCTCACCCCGGCGACATCCGGCGCGGCGCCGCACGCCGCGGACGAACTCGTCTGCGCCTGAGGTGCCGGCGCTCGATTCGCTCCGTCTTGGGTGCGTCAAATATCTCAATGCTCTCCCTCTGATCCACGGCTGGCGCGGGGCGGTGTATTTTGACCATCCCTCGGTCCTCTGCCGAATGCTCGCGGCTGGCGAATTGGACGTCGCGCTCGTCTCCAGTTTCGAATATCTGCGCAATCCAGTTTACTCGGTCGTTGACCAATTGGCGATCGGTTCCGATGGCCCGGTCTTCAGCGTTATCCTTGCGCACCGCGGGCCGACCGAGCGCTTGCGCGAGGTCGTGATCGATCCGGCGTCGGAGACCTCGGTCAACCTTCTTCGCTGTTTGTTAGGCGAAATCGGAATCGCTCCGGAATTTGTGCGCGAGGGCGCTGTGAGCGCAGAGCGCGGTCTCCTTTTGATTGGCGACCAGGCGATCCGTTTTCGTCAGGAATCCGACGGGAGTTGCGAGTGGTTCGACCTTGGGGCGGAATGGAAAAAGGCGACGAGCCTGCCCTTCGTTTACGCGCTTTGGATGGTCAGGCCCGATTATTCCGAGAAGCCGGCGATCGGATCCGCGTTGCGGTCAGTCGCCCGGGACAACCTTGCTCATCTCGATCGACTGATCGCGGAACAACCGGAGGAGCGGCGCGCCTTTTGTGAGTTTTATTTTCGAGAATGCCTGCGCTTTTCCTATGGCGAGAAAGAGAAAATGGGCTTTCAAAGGTTTGCTGAACTATGCGCAAAACACCAGTTGCTCCCGGTCGTTCCGCCTGCTCCAAGGGTCGTGTAGGCGGCGTTGCAGACCCGTTGGAAGGCGCGCTTCGAACTCGTGGTTTAGGTTGACGGCGATGTCGGAAGCTTTGCCTAACGAGACCGCGAGATGAAAAGAGCGAGGCGCTGGATTTTACCTGCCGCCAATGGCGCGACTGACACGGTTCAGTTCTCGGACCACGTCTGCGGCCAGGTCTGCATTGCGCGCTTGTTGCAACGCAAAGGGTTGCTCAACGATGAACAGGCAACCGATTTTCTGCAGCCGCGTCTTCGGCAATTGAGCGATCCTTTTCTGCTGCCAAACATGCAGGCCGCGGTGGATCGAATTCGGCGCGCGATCGAAAATAAAGAAAGGATCGTTCTCTACGGAGACTATGACGTTGACGGCGTCACCTCGCTCGCGCTCTTGAACGAAATGCTGCGCGCTTATGGCGCGACGCCCGCGCTTTTCCTGCCTTCGCGAATGGAGGAAGGCTACGGCTTGAGTGCCGAAGGCATCGAGCGGTGTTGGCAGGCACATCAACCCCAGCTCCTCATCGCGGTCGATTGTGGAACCGGCTCGTGCGCGGAGATCGCCGAGATTCGTGTCCGAGGTGCGGACGTCATCGTTCTCGATCATCACGAACCGAAAGGCGAGTTACCGGAATGCGTTGCGGTTGTAAATCCGAAAGCAGTTGATGGCTGCGTCTACTCTTACCTCTGCAGCGTCGGCATCGTATTTAAGCTCTGCCACGCCCTGCTGAAAACGCGCCCGTTGGCAGATTTCGACCTGCGACAACGGCTTGACCTTGTCGCGCTCGGGACCGTGGCCGACATCGTTCCGCTTGAGGCAGAAAACCGGATTCTGGTGCACCATGGAATGCGCGAAATTGCACGCCGGCGATTGTTAGGCCTGGGCGCCCTCATGAAAGTGGCAGCGGTTCGCCCTCCGATCGCTGCCGAACATATCGGCTTCCGCCTCGGTCCGCGCCTGAATGCCGCCGGTCGCCTAACGACAGCGGAAAAAGCCCTGCGATTGCTCCTGACGAGCGATCCGGCTGAAGCCAGCGCGCTGGCCGCCGAACTCGATGGACAGAATCGCGAGCGGCAAAGCGTCGAGCACGAAATCGTGCAGGCGGTGGAGAAGCGGATCGCAGAGGAAAATCTTGCCCAAGCTCCGGCGATCGTGCTCGGCGATGCCGCGTGGCATCCGGGTGTGCTTGGCATCGTCGCCTCCCGCATCGCGCGCAGCTACCACCGGCCGACGGTGATCGTGGGTTTCGACGGAACGGGCCTCGGGAAAGGGAGCGGACGCAGCATTCCGGATGTGTCCCTGGTCGCGGCGCTGGGCCGCTGCGCGGAATACCTCGAGAAATTCGGAGGGCATGAGATGGCGGCCGGCCTAACGATTCGAGAAGAAAAATTCCGGCAATTCAGTGCCGCGTTGCAGGAAGTCTGTCGCGCAATGATTTCCGCGGAACACCTCGAACCCGTCCTTCATCTCGACGATGAGCTGACCTTGCGTGATTTGAATTGGAACTTCCTCCGCTGGCACGAGCTCCTGCAGCCCTTTGGCCAAAGTAACCCGCAGCCACTCTTCCTCCTGCGCGGTGCGGAACTGGCTGCGCCCCCGCAAATCCTGAAAGAGAAACATCTCGTTTTGCGTTTGCGGCAGCACGGTCGGAGTCAGCGGGCGATTTTCTTCGGCGGCGCGGACGAGCCATTGCCCGAACCGCCATGGGATATCGCGTTTCGGGTGAACAGTGACGAATACGAAGGCGAGATTCGGCTGCAGATGCAAGTCGAGGCCGTCCGCGCCAGCATCCCGGTCGAAACATGAGCCTAACGAGCGCAGATTTGTTAGGCGAAATTGCCTGGTTGCCGCGTCCGCGCAGCACCCAGTTGCGCCGGCTCGGGCTTGAGACGGTCGGCGATCTGCTCACGCACTACCCGCGACGCTATGAAGATCGGCGCGAGTTTGCCGGTTTCCCGCGCGAGGAAAGTGAACAGCCGATTTGTCTTTGCGGCGAAGTGGTGAAGACGCGGTTCAATCACTTCGGTCGCGGGAAGAAGATCTTCGAGGCCACCCTGCAGGAGGACGGCGCCAACGCCCTCAGTCAGCCGCTGGTCCTGCGCTGGTTCAATCTCCATTACGTGCAGAAGATGATTTTGACCGGACAACGACTTGTTGTCTTCGGGAAGCCGCGCCTGCGTGGACAGCGTATTTGCATGGAGCACCCGGAGTTCGAGGTGATCGAGAACGACGAGGAAATTTCGATTCATTTCCGCCGAATCACGCCGATCTATCCCGCGACCGAAGGATTGTCGCAGCGGGTCTTGCGCGGGTTGATTTATCGCCTTCTCGAGGAGTGGGAAGTCGATGGTTCGCAGACTTTGCTGCCGGCTGGCCTTGAGGTTGCGCCCGCTGCGCGCCCCGTGCAGGAAATTCATTTTCCCTCCTCAGATGAATCGCTCGCCCGCGCCCGCGAAACAATCATCCTCTCGGAATTCTTCGCCATGCAGATGCTGCTCTCCTCGCGCCGGGCACGCGCCCGGTCACGGAACGGGGCGATTCATTGCGGGCCGGGAAATCTGCTCGATCGTTTTCTGCGCGGGTTGCCATTTGACCTAACGAGCGCGCAGGCGCGGGTGATCGCGGAACTGCGGGGTGATCTGAGTTCGACGATCCCGATGAACCGGCTGCTGCAGGGCGACGTCGGCTCGGGCAAAACGGTGGTGGCCATCGCGGCCATGCTCCTCGCCGTCGAGGCCGGCTTCCAGGCCGCCCTGATGGCGCCCACGCAGATCTTGGCCGAGCAGCATTATACCGTCCTGCAGCGGTGGCTGGAGCCGTTAGGCGTGCCGGTTTCGCTGCGGACCGGCGCGAGGAAGGAGGATCCGCTTCCGCTTTTTGCAGCAGCAAATGCGGTAATTCTTGATCCGGCGAGCACAGGCGGCCCGCCTGTCGCGGCCGGCGGCTCGCCGGGCGCACCGAGCGGCGTCCGCTCCGGCAAACGGTACCTGCCACATTTCGAGCGTCCGTGGTCCAAGTATGCGATCACGTTTGCCACTCGAGAAAAGAAGACACTATCTCCAGTGGCGCGTGACGCGGTTCTCGACTGCATTCTGCATTGGAAGACAGAGCGCTACGAACTCTACGCCGCCTGTGTCATGCCGGACCATGTTCACATCCTGCTCGAGCCAGCCATCAAGGACGCTGGGCCGAAGGAGGATGCGGTCTTTTATTCACTCCCGGAGATTCTCCGTGCGATCAAGTCCTTTACCGCGCACGAGATCAACAAGATCGGGAAAACCAGAGGCGCGGTATGGGGGACGGAGTCATTCGACCGGCTGATCCGATCCGAGCGCGATTTGCAGGAAAAGTTTGAACACATCACCCGCAATCCTTGGGATGCAGGCGTCGTTAGGCCGGGGGAAAAATACAAATGGGTTTGGTGGCCGGGTCTAGACCATGCACTGGAGGCGGCATCGCAAATCCACCCGGCGAGCCGCCGGACGGAACAGGCCATCGGCCTGTGCTCGCCGGAAGTTGGCCAGATTTTCGTCGGGACGCACGCGCTGCTTTTTGAGCCGGAAGGATTGGAGAATCCCGGCCTGGTCGTGATCGATGAGCAGCACAAGTTCGGCGTCGCGCAGCGCGCTCGCCTAACGACTAACGATCCCGCTCCTGATGTGCTCGTGATGACGGCCACGCCGATTCCGCGCACCCTCACGATGAGTCTTTATGGCGATCTCGATGTTTCGACGATCGATGAGATGCCCGCCGACCGCGGGCGGATCGTGACGGCGGCGCGAGATGAAGAGAAATTGCCGGATGTGCTGGCGTTTCTGCGCCGCGAACTCGAAGCCGGGCGACAGGCCTACATTGTTTATCCGCTGATCGACGAGAGCGAAAAACTGGAGGCAAAAGCGGCCAGCGCCGAGTTTGAGAAGTGGCACGAACGTCTCGCGCCCTTTACCTGCGAACTGCTTCATGGGCGCGTCCCGGCGCCGGAGAAACAGGCCATCATGGATCGTTTCCGTCGTGGCCTAACGAGCGTTCTGGTCAGCACAACAGTCATCGAAGTGGGCGTCGATGTGGCAAACGCGACGGTCATGCTGATTGAGAGCGCGGAGCGTTTCGGGCTCGCGCAGTTGCATCAGCTGCGAGGGCGGATTGGACGTGGGGAATACAAATCGTATTGCATCCTGCTCCGTTCCGATCCTTCGGAGGAGACAGTGGCGAAGCTCGCGGTGTTGGAGAAAACGAGCAACGGTTTCGAAGTGGCGGAGGCCGACTGGGCACTCCGCGGTCCGGGCGATTTGCTCGGGACGGCCCAGAGCGGATTGCCCGAACTAAAACTTGGAAATCTGCGCCGCGACGCTCAATTGATGCAGCGGGCGCGGGCTGCGGCCGCCGCGATTTTCCGGGACGACCCGCTCCTGGCCAAACCGGAAAATCAACGTTTCCGGCATTTGGTTGTCGAAGAAGAGGGCAAAACCTTTTCCCACGTCAGTTGATGAAAAATCTATTCAAATTTCTTTTGTTGGTGCTCGTCCTAAGCGCGGGCGTTTCACTGCTTTACGACTATCAATTAGGGCACGGTCGACTCAGTCTAACGGAAAAGACGACGCCGGAAAAATACACCCTGGCGCAGAATTCGGCCGTCGATCCCAAAGCGGTCGCGAGTCTGGCTTCGTTGAGTAACGAACGTCGGAAACTGGTCGCAGGCGTCATTCCGTCTGTGGTCAGCATCAAGACCTCAAAGCGGATTCAACGGCCGCAATATGGCCTCGATCCTTTCGATTTTTTCCGGGGGAACTATCGCCAGTTTCGCGGTCCGGCGGAGGAAGCGCTCGTTCAGAATTCCCTCGGCTCCGGCGTAATCGTAACGAAGGAGGGCCATATCATTACCAATAACCACGTGGTCGATCAGGTGGACGAAATCGAGGTCGTCCTGAGCGATGGCCGGACCAAAAAAGCGCGCTTGATCGGCGCGGACAAAGAACTCGATCTCGCCGTTCTGAAAGTGGACGAGCCCGGATTGCAGCCGCTCAAGCTGGGCGATTCGGACGCGGTCCAGGCTGGTGATTTTGTCCTCGCGGTCGGCAATCCGTTTGGCTTCGACGAAACAGTGACCGACGGCATTATCAGCTCCAAGGGGCGGCCGAATCGTGTCGATGGGTTTGGCGATTTCCTGCAAACGGATGCCGCGATCAATCCCGGGAATAGCGGCGGACCGTTGATCAACCTGAGTGGCGAAGTGGTTGGGATTAACACCGCGATCATTTCGCGCAGCGGCGGATCTCAGGGAATTGGGTTCGCGATTCCGTCGAACACGGTGAAGATGGCGCTCGAGAGCCTGCTGCAGAAGGGGCGCATTATTCGCGGTTATCTGGGAATTGAGACGACCGGGCTTTCCCCGGGGCAGATCGGCGCGGGTGACGGCTCGGGCGTTCCGGTGGTGGCGGTGCTTCCGGATTCGCCGGCGGCGGAAGCGAAGATCGAGAAGGGCGACATCATTCAAAAATTCGACGGGCGCCAAGTGCGCAACATCGGGGAATTGCGTCGGCTCGTGTCGCAAGTCGAGCTGGACAAAAAAGTGGAGGTGCAGGTTGCGCGCGATGGGAAGCCGGTCACTCTCGAAGCGAAGATCAAGGAGCAACCGGCCAACTACCAACTTGCGCGCGCCTTGCCGCCGGGTGGAAACGGACGCCAGATGCCGCCGATTTCGCCTAACGAACCGGACGCCGATCAACCAGACCAGCCCGATCAGTCGACTCAGCCAAATGGCAACGGCGGCGTGCTTGATTCACTGGAAGTGCGGGAATTGACTCCGGAGCTCGCGCAGCGGCTGGGAGTCCCGCGTGGGGTGCGCGGAGTGGTGATCTCGCAGGTGGGCGCGGCATTGACGGGTGGACAATTGCGGGCCGGGGACGTGATCGAGGCGATCAACCAGGAGCCGATCACTTCCGTGCAGGATTACGAGCAGGCGCTTCAGTCGCTCGATCCGAGCCAGCCGCAGGTGCTCTCAGTCTGCCGGCAACGCAGCCGGTCGTTCGTGGTCGTTAAGCCACGCTAAACCCCGAGGGTCAACGCTGCGCAGAAAACGCGCAGCAGGGAGACGAGGTTCGAATGTGTGAATAAGAGTCGGGCTCTTCCGGTCCAACTCTGCACATCAACCAAACATCATGAAACGAATCCTACTCGCACTAACGATGGTCGGTTTCCTGCTGCCGCTCGCGCCGCGGGCTCAGGCAGATCCCGAGGTCTCACTGAACTTATTTTACGATAACCTCTCCGCGCAGGGGAATTGGATAGAGGTGGCCGATTACGGTTACTGTTTCCAGCCCAACGTCGCGGTGAGCAACGCCGATTGGCGGCCTTACTCCGATGGATATTGGGCTTACACCGATCTTGGATGGACCTGGGTTTCCTACGAAGACTTCGGTTGGGCGACTTATCACTATGGCCGCTGGGCGGATCTCGACAGCTACGGCTGGGTCTGGGTGCCCGGTTATGAGTGGGGTCCTGCCTGGGTGTCTTGGCGCACCGGTGGCGACTATGTCGGCTGGGCGCCGTTGCCGCCGGCTGTGAATCGCGTCTATGAAGGTCGCGCGATTACCGGTCAGGTCGATGTCGAGTTCGGCATCGGGCCTCTCTATTACAACTTCGTCGACATTCGCTACATCGGTGAGCCGGTCTTGCGGAGTCGGATCCTGGCTCCGTCGCGCAATGTCACGATTATAAACCGGACCGTGAACGTTACTAACATCACCTACAATAACTCGGTCGTTTATAACTATGGTCCGGACTACAACCGGGTGAATCAGTTTTCCACCCGGCCGATTCAACGGCTAACGATTCAACGGGAAACCAACGTTGGAACCGACCTGACTCGAGGCCGCAAGGGCAGCTTCAATCGGGTGAATGGCAACCAGTTAACAGTGGTTGCGCCGACGATTCAGAAGTCGCAGCAGAAAATCGCTCCGAAACAGGTCAAGGCCAAGGTGGAGAAGGCGAACGTTGAAACCGGTTGGAAGGGAATCAATAACCGGCAGCAGGTCGAAGCGGAGATGAAAAAGGGCGACCCGAAAAACATTCCTGCACCCGACTTTAAACCGCAAAAAGGACGCAAGGCGGAAGCGACGGCCGGAGCGGCGCAGGGGACTGATCATGAGCAGCAAAACGCGGCGAAGCAGCAGCAAAACGCCGCCCCGGGCGCCAACGATGCCGGCCAACAGGCGCGGCAACGCCAGCAGCGTGAAAAGGCCCGTCAGCAGCGCGAGCAAGCTCAGCAGAATGAGCCGAACGTCCAGGCGGGACAGCGCGCGGAAGGGCAAAGGATCCGCCAGGAGAAGCGCCAGAACCGCCCGAGCGAGAGCAACGCTGGCGAGCCCAATACCGGGGCCGAGAGCGGGCAGCAGGACGCCACGTCCGAAACGCCGAAGCAGCATCGCCAGCAGCGAGCGGAGGAGCGTCGCGCTCAGCGAGCCGACCAAAATGACCAAGGGCAGGCGCAACCGACACGTCGGCAGGAATCCGATAGCGCCCCGCAAGCAAGGAAGGCCGAGAACGCGGACGAAAATCAACCGTCAGACAACAGTCGGCCGGAGAACAATCATCCGCGCCGCGCACAAAAGGCCGACGAGGCGCAAGCTGGTCCGGCGGCCGACCAAAATGCCGGTGCTCCTCCGCGCGCAGAGCAACGGGCCAACCGCCCTCATCGCCAGATGCAGCAGCGTCGTTTGCAACAGCAGGAGCAGGCCAGCCCGCAGCAACAACAGCAACGGTCGCCGGGAACCGACAACCCGAATAACGAGAGGAAAGGCAAAAAGAAAAAGCCTAACGACGAACAGCCTCCGCAGCCGTAAGCCGGTCGCTAAAATCTCAACGGCCCCGGGAGAAATCCTGGGGCCGTTTTGGTTTCACAGCAGTTCCGCGATCTGGACGGCGTTGAGCGCGGCGCCCTTTAAGAGCTGATCGCCGGCGACCCAGAGCGCGAGTCCGTTTTCGAGCGCGCAATCAATCCGGAGCCGTCCCACCTGGCAATTATCCTTCCCAGCGGCGTCGAGCGGCATCGGGTAGCGGTTGGATTGCGGTTCATCGACGAGTTCCAGCCCCGGAGCCTTCGCCAGGGCCTCACGGGCGGCATCCAGCGAAACGGGCCGCTCAAACTTCGCGCTGATCGCGACCGAATGCGCCCGATAAACCGGCACGCGAACGCAAGTCACCGAGGCCGTGAAATCGGGGAGATGCATGATCTTGCGACCCTCGTTCTGCATTTTCATTTCTTCCTTGGTGTAGCCGTTCTCGAGAAACGAATCGACATGCGGCAGCACATTGAACGCGATCGGGTGCGGGTAAACTTCCGGGACCGCCTCTTCACCGCGCGTGCTCGCCTCGATCTGCCGTTTCAGTTCCTCGATCGCGCGCGCACCGGTCCCCGAGACGGCTTGGTAGCTTGAGGCGAAGATCCGTTTCAGCCCGAAGGCACGATGCAGCGGATAAAGCGCCATCAGCGCGACGGCCGTCGTGCAATTTGGGTTCGCAATCAGTCCTCGATGCCCGCGAACGTCGTCGGGATTGATCTCCGGAATAACCAGCGGCACCGCCGGGTCCATCCGGAACGCGGACGAATTGTCGATCATGACGGCGCCCGCAGCCTTGGCAAAAGGAGCAAATTCTTTGGTCGTTCCCGAGCCGGCGCTGAAAAACGCGAGGTCGATCCCGGCGAAGGAGTCTTTCCCGAGCGCCTCGACCGAATATTCGCGCCCGCGGAATTCCAATTTACGCCCAGCCGATCGCGACGAGGCGAGGAGCCGCAAATCCGTCACCGGAAAATCACGTCGCTCCATCACCCGGAGCAGTTCGATTCCGACCGCGCCAGTCGCGCCGACGATCGCGACGTGATATTTTTTCGGCATCGCGTGCGCAGTCTATCGCCCACGCCTGTAGATGCAAACGCCTGAAACCATCATCCGGATCTCCGTTCCCGAGCAGCGCCTCGATCTCGTCTCCGGGGACGACATCCTTGCCAGCTACCCGGTTTCGACCTCGCGCTTCGGCCTCGGATCGGAGGAGGGGAGCATGAAAACGCCCGTCGGGCGCTTCAAGATCGGCGAGAAAATCGGCGGCGAATTTCCCACCGGCACAATCTTCCGGAACCGTGTGCCACTCGCGCCGGAAGAGATCGTCCTGCCGAGCGACGACTTGATCGTCTCCCGCATCCTCTGGCTCGACGGCCTTGAGGAGCACAACGCCAACACCCGCGAGCGCTTTATTTACATCCACGGCACGAACCACGAAGACGAGATTGGTCAGCCGGCCAGCCACGGCTGTATCCGGATGAAAAATGACGACTTGATGACGCTTTTCGACCAGGTGCCGGTGGGGGCAGAAGTCGTAATTATGACCTCGTGAAAAAACCCCGAGAAATTCGTTGCGCGCACTGGATTCCCCGCCTAAACAAGCGGCAGCAACCTGCTAAGGAAGGAGGCGAAGTTATAGTGAAATTAGTAAAAATGATCATGATCGTGGCCGTTGCGGCCAGCGTGTTGAGCCTGGGTGCTTGCGCGCAGAAAAAGGAGACGATGGCGACCCAATCGACGGCCACCACCGGATACTCCAAATAGTCTCGCACCGGCGGTTCGCCTCCGACCGGACAACTTTAACCCAGAAGGCCAGGCCGTTTACGCGGCCTGGCCTTTTTCGCTTGGATGGCTCGCGCCTGCTCCGGGCGAGTGGAATTCCGGAACGTTTCTCGTAGTATTCGCTCGATGTTGCAGCTAAGCGGCCGTCCTTTATCGCTCGCGGAAATCGCGCGAGTCGCCTTCGATCACGAGCCCGTGCAGATCGCCGCCTCGGCTGAGCCGGCGATCCACGCGTCGCGCAAGATCGTCGAAGAAATCGTCGCTCGGGGCGATGTCATCTACGGCGTCAGCACCGGTTTCGGCAAACTGGCCGATGTCCAGATCCCCTCCGATCAACTGGAGCAGCTCCAGGTTAATCTCGTGCGCAGCCATTGCTGCGGCATCGGCCGCCCGCTCGCCGAACCGGAAGTGCGCGCCATGATGCTCCTCCGGGCGAATGTCCTCACCCTCGGCTTTAGCGGGATTCGGCTCGAGATCATCCAACTCCTGATCGCGATGCTGAACAAGAACGTCTCCCCGGTAATTCCCGAGAAGGGCTCGGTCGGAGCGAGCGGCGATCTCGCGCCGCTGGCCCATCTCGCGCTCTCGCTTCTCGGGGAAGGGGAGGCCTTTTACAAGGGCGAACGAATGCTGAGCGCGGAAGCGCTCAAGAATGCCGGACTCGAACCGACCGACTTGCTCGCGAAAGAAGGTCTCGCCTTGCTCAACGGCACCCAGGCGATGCACGCGGTCGGTGGCCTCGCGCTTTTCCGGGCGAAGCGTCTCGCGCGAGTTGCCGACGTGGCCGGCGCGATGACGCTGGAGGCGCTCAAAGGCACGCCGGTCGCGTTCGACGAACGAATCCATAACGCCCGCCCGCATCCCGGCCAGAAGGCCGTTGCGCGCCATCTTCTCGCGCTTTTGAAAGGCAGCGAAATTCGCGAGTCCCACGCGCACGACGATCCCCGTGTCCAGGACGCCTACAGCCTGCGCTGCATGCCGCAGGTCCACGGCGCGGTTCGCGGTGCGCTCGCTCATTGCGAGGAAGTGCTCGGGATTGAGTCCGGCTCGGCGACGGACAACCCGCTCGTCTTCACGGACAACGGCGACGTTCTCTCAGGCGGCAATTTCCACGGCGCGCCGCTCGCCCTTGCGCTCGATTACGCGGCCATTGCGACGACGGATTTGATGAGCATCAGCGAACGGCGGATCGATCGCCTAACGAATCCGGACTTGAGCGAGGGACTGCCGGCTTTCCTCGCGCAACATCCCGGTATGCAATCCGGTTTCATGATCGCGCACGTCGCGGCCGTCGCCCTTTTGAACGAAGCCAAGGTCCTGGCCCATCCCGCGAGCGTCGACAATCTGCCCACCTCGGCCGGGAAAGAAGATCACGTCTCGATGGGAATGACTGGTGCGCTAAAGCTCCGCACGATCGTGGAAGACGCGGAGAACGTTATCGCGATCGAACTTTTCGCGGCGGCTGAAGGATTGGAATTCCGCCGCCCACTCAAGGCTGGCGCAGGCGTGGAGCGCGCCTTCGACACTTTGCGTTCAGTCGTCCCCCGCCTTCAAGAGGACCGCGTCCTTTCGGGTGACATCGAACGTATCGCTACCGCGATTCGCGACGGAAAATTCGACAGCGCCGACGAAATTTTATGAAAAGAACCATTCGCGCCCCACGCGGGAAGGAACTCAGCTGCAAAGGCTGGCAACAGGAAGCCGCTCTCCGGATGCTGATGAACAATCTCGATCCCGAGGTCGCGGAGGATCCGGACAGGTTGATCGTTTACGGCGGGACCGGCCGCGCGGCGCGAAGCTGGGAAGCCTTCGACGCGATCGTAAAGGCGCTACGCGAGTTGGAGAATGATGAAACCCTCCTCGTGCAATCGGGCAAGCCGGTCGGCGTTTTCCGGACGCACGACGAAGCGCCGCGGGTTTTGATCGCGAACTCGAATCTGGTTGGCCAATGGTCGAATTACCCGGAATTCAACCGGCTCGAAAAACTTGGCCTAACGATGTACGGCCAAATGACTGCCGGCTCGTGGATTTACATCGCCAGCCAGGGAATTGTTCAGGGAACGTTCGAAACTTTTTCCGCCGCCGGGGAACGTCATTTCGGCGGCTCACTCGAAGGCAAGTTGCTCGTCACGGGCGGACTCGGCGGGATGGGAGGCGCGCAACCGCTGGCCGCCACCATGGCCGGCGCCCGCTGTCTCGGGATCGATGTGGACCCGACTCGAATCGAAAAGCGCCTAACGAGCGGTTATTGCGACAAGATTGCGTATTCGCTCGATGAAGCACTGCAATTGCTCGAGACCAAAGAGGCGATCTCGGTTGGCCTGGCCGGCAATTGTGCCGACGTCCTGCCGGAGATGGTCCGACGCGGAATTGTGCCCGACATTTTAACCGATCAAACCAGCGCGCACGACGCGCTCAATGGTTATGTGCCTAACGGAATGTCGCTGGCCGAAGCGCTCCAACTTCGCGTCGAAAAGCCGGATGAATACGTCGAGCGTTCGATGGCCGCGATGGCGCAGCATGTCGAGGCGATGCTCGCTCTGCAGAAGAAGGGCGCGATCACTTTCGACTACGGCAATAACATTCGAACGCAGGCAAAAAAGGCCGGCTGCGAAAACGCTTTCGACATTCCCGGCTTCGTCCCGGAATACATCCGGCCGCTTTTTTGTGAGGGAAAAGGGCCATTTCGTTGGGTCGCGCTGAGCGGCGATCCGGCGGATATAGCCCGCACCGACGAGCTGGCCCTTGAATTGTTCCCGGAAGACAAGACGCTCGCCCGCTGGATGAAGCTGGCTCGCAAGCGCATCCAATTCCAAGGCTTGCCGGCTCGGATTTGCTGGCTCGGCTACGGTGCCCGGGCGGAGTTCGGCGTGGCCATGAACGAACTCGTTAGGCGCGGCGAAATTAGCGCGCCGATTGTGATCGGTCGCGATCACCTCGACACCGGTTCCGTTGCTTCTCCCTATCGCGAAACGGAGGGCATGCTCGACGGGAGTGACGCGATCGCGGACTGGCCCTTGCTCAACGCGCTCGTCAATACCGCGGCCGGCGCTTCCTGGATTTCGCTCCACAACGGCGGCGGCGTTGGAATCGGCTATTCACAGCACGCCGGGATGGTCGTGGTCGCCGATGGCACCGACAGTGCAAAACGCCGCCTCGAGCGCGTCCTGACCAGCGATCCCGGGATGGGAGTCATCCGGCACGCGGACGCCGGTTATTCCAAGGCGATCGAGTTTGCCAAGGAACACGATGTGAAAATTCCGATGGAGCCGCAGGCGCGGGATTGATAGGAAAAGGCCTAACGATGCAAAAACTGATCGAATGCGTGCCCAATTTCTCGGAAGGCCGCGACCTGAATGTGATCAAACAAATCACGGCGGCAATCGAGGCGGTGGAGGGTGTTTCGCTGCTCGACGTTGATCCCGGCGCAAGCACCAACCGCACGGTCGTGACTTTCGTCGGCTCGCCCGAAGCGGCGGTTGAAGCCGCGTTTCGCGGAATCCAAAAAGCGGCGGAACTGATCGACATGCGCAAGCAAAAGGGCGCGCACCCGCGGATGGGCGCGACCGATGTCTGCCCGTTTATCCCGGTGAGCGGTGTGATCTGGGAGGAAGCGATCGAATGCGCCAAGTCGTTAGGCAAACGCGTCGGGGAGGAGTTGAAGATTCCTGTTTATCTCTACGAGCGCGCGGCAAGCAACCCGGAGCGCTCTAACCTCTCGATCATCCGCGCCGGTGAATACGAAGGGTTCTTCGAGAAGATCAAGCAGCCGGCCTGGAAGCCGGATTTTGGTCCGGCGGTCTTCAACGAGAAGTCCGGCGCGACGGTCATCGGCGCGCGGGATTTTCTCGTCGCTTATAACGTGAACCTGAATACGAAATCGACGCGTCGCGCGAACTCGGTTGCGTTCGACGTGCGCGAGCAGGGCCGTTTCAAAACCGACGACGGCACCCCGACCGGAAAGAAGGTGCTCGACGAAAAGGGCGAACCGGTGCGGGTCCCGGGAATGCTGAAACACGTGAAAGCCATCGGCTGGTATGTCGAGGAGTACGGGATGGCGCAGGTTTCGATGAACCTGACGAATATCGAAGAAACGCCTCTGCACGCCGCGTTCGACGCCTGTGCCGCGTCCGCGGCGGCGCGCGGGATGCGCGCGACCGGTTCGGAAATTGTTGGGATGCTGCCGAAGAAATCACTCGTCGAGGCGGGCAAATATTTTCTCCGTAAACAGATGTGGTCGGAAGGCGCGGCGGAGGAAGAACTGATCGACCTGGCCATTCGCTCGATGGGGTTGAGTGAGCTGAAGCCGTTCGATCCGAAAGAAAAAGTGATCGAATTCAAGATCGCGCAGGCGGCGAAGAAATCGCTCGTGAAAATGAACCTGCGCCAGTTCTGCAACGAGACGCTAAGCGATTCTCCGGCGCCGGGCGGTGGTTCGGTTGCGGCCCTGATGGGTGCCCTCGGGGCGTCGTTAGGCGGAATGGTGGCCAATCTCTCTGCCGGTAAGCGCGGCTGGGACGATCAGCTCCAATTTTTCAGCGACTGGGCGGTACAAGGGCAGCAATTGAAAGATGAACTGCTCTTTCTCGTCGACGAAGACACAGCGGCTTTCAACAAGGTGATGGCGGCTTTTGGTTTGCCAAAGGATTCCGCGGAAGAAAAAGTCGCCCGCTCCAAGGCGATCCAATCTGCCAACCAATACGCGGCGGAGATTCCGTTGAAAGTGATGGAGACGGCGAGCCGGTCCTATGATCTCCTGGCCGCGATGGCGGAAAAGGGAAATCCGGCCTCGATCTCGGACGTGGGCGTCGGGCTTTTGGCCACGCGCGCCTGTGTGGATGGCGCCGGGATGAACGTGCGGATTAATCTGTCGGGCCTGAAGGACGAAAAAGTCCGGACAAGGCTGGGCGAAAAATTAAACGCGCTAATGACCGAATCGGGGTCGCGCTATGAAGCCGCCCGCCGGGTGGTGGAGAGCAAGCTCTCTTGAAATCGGTCGCTGTTTTACACGCTGCCCAACTGGTTACACTGTCGGGTCCGAAGCGTCCGCGCGTCGGCAGGGAGCTGAGCGATCTGACCGTTATCGAGGACGGCGGCATGCTGGTCCGCGATGGTGTCATTGCGGCGATTGGCGTTTCGAACCAAATCGCGCGCGATCTGCCTAACGACATCGAGGTGATCGACGCGGGCGGGCGCGTGGTGCTCCCCGGTTTCGTCGATGCGCATGCTCACCCTGTCTTTGGCGGAAACCGGGTGGATGAATTTGAGATGCGGGCCCGGGGCGCGACCTATGAAGAGATTGCGGCGAGCGGCGGCGGCATTCGTTCGACCGTCCGCAAGACGCGCGTGGCGAGCGAAGCCGAATTGCTTACGCAGGCGCAACGGCGCGCGAATTGGTTCCTGCGTTGCGGCACGACGACGATGGAAGCCAAGTCGGGTTATGGCTTGTCGCTCGATGAGGAGCTGAAAATTCTGCGTGTCATCCGGCAATTGAATCAAACTACGCCGTTGGAATTCGTGCCGACGTTTCTGGGCGCGCACGCCATTCCCGAGGAATTCTCTGGTGCGCCTGAGCAATATGTCGCGCTCGTCATCCATGAAATGTTGCCAGCCGTGGCTGAAGAAGCGCTGGCTGAAAACTGCGATATTTTCTGCGAGCGCGGTTATTTTGACCTGGCTGATTCCGAAAAAATTCTGAAGGCGGCGCAGTCGCATGGTTTGCGCCTTCGAATGCACGTCGATCAGCTAACGAATTCCGGCGGAGCTTTTCTCGCGGCGCGATTGGGCGCGGCGACGGCCGATCACCTCGAGCAGACTAACGATGCCGAGATTACGGCCCTGGCCGAGGCGGGTGTGCAGCCGGTGCTGTTGCCGGCTTCGGTTTACGCGCTCGGCAAGACTCGTTATCCCAAAGCGCGCGCCATGATTGACGCCGGTCTGGCGGTCGTGCTGGCGACGGATTTCAATCCCGGTTCGTCGCCAACGCCTTCCATCCCGATGGTGCTCTCGCTCGCCTGCACGCAAATGAAGATGACGCCAGCGGAAGGAATCGCGGCGAGCACGATCAACGCTGCTTATAGCCTCGGGCGCGGCGATCGGATTGGCTCGCTCGAGGTCGGAAAGGCGGCGAATTTTTGCGTCTTTGAGTGCGCGGACTATCGCGAGATCGCCTACTGGTTCGGCGACACCCAGGTCGATTCGGTTCATATCGAGGGCAACTGCGTTTATTCGCGCCGCTAAACCGCCCCGGCCTTCAGGCCGCTGGTTTGCGAAGCATCCTGCTCACCCGTAGCGTGGAGCGATGAAGGTCGAAGTAGAAAACCAGCCGCACTGTGTTGCGACGCTCAAGATCGAATTGCCACCGGACCAGGTCTCCAAGGAGTGGGATGCGATCGCGAACAGCTTTGCCGCCCAGGCGCGGATTCCCGGCTATCGCCCGGGGAAAGCGCCGCGCAGCGTGATCGAGAAGAAATTCCGCAAGGACATCGAGGGCGAGCTCACGAAAAAGCTCGTCTCCAAAAGCTACCGCGAAGCGGTCGCCGCGAAGCAGTTGCGGGTTGTTTCCCTAACGACTCTGGAAGACGTGGAATTTGGCGAAGATCGCTCGATGCGGTTCCGCGCCACGGTTGTGACGGCGCCGGAGTTCGAGCTGCCCGATTACAAAGGCATCCCGCTCACCTTGCCGGACACGAAAGTTACCGAAGAGGAAATCGAGATGGCTCTCGAACGCCTGCGCGAACAGTCGGCCGATTTTGTCGACGTGCCGGAACGCGGACTGGGACAGCAAGATTTCGCGGTGATCGATTTTGCGGGCTCGATCGAGGGCAAGCCGATTGCGGAACTGGCGCCGAACGCGAGCAAGAGTCTGCAGGGCGGAAAGAAATTCTGGCTCCGCCTTGCCGCAGAGGATTTCCTGCCGGGTTTCGTCGAACAAATCATCGGACAGAAGCCTAACGAGACGCGGACGGTGAAGGTGGAGTTTCCCCCCGATCTGCCGGTCCCGGAAGTCGCGGGAAAGACGGCCGAGTACGAAGTGAAGCTGCTCGAAATCAAGCAACGCGTCCTTCCGCCGCTCGACGACGCCTTTGCCGCGAAATGGATGCCAGACAAAACCCTGGCCGATCTGCGCCATGCGCTCGAGCACCAGATCGAGCATGAAAAAGGTCACGAGCTGGAACGCGCGCGCGAAACGCAGGTGCTCAAATTTCTGAGCGAGCGGATCGATTTCGAGCTACCGCCGAATCTCCTCAGATCCGCAACCCGCAGCGCCCTGGCCGAGCTCGTCCATCGCAATCGTGAGCGCGGTGTCCCGGACGAGATGCTGAAAGAAAAGGAAGAAGAATTAATCCGAGTTGCCGGGGGCATGGCCGCCCAGCGCCTGAAGACGAACTTCATCCTGCATCGCATCGCGGAGCAGGAAAAGATCCAGGTGACACGGGCGGACGTGGACGAGCGGATCCGGCATCAGGCGATGCACCACAACACGACGCCGGAAAAATTGCGGGAGGAAATTGAAAAAAACGACGCCATGGACGGCCTCGTGGAGGAAGTCTTGCTGGGTAAGACAATTGATTTCCTCGAGTCGAATGCTACCATCGGGAGCGCGGCCGCGACGACAGTATCAGAAGCCGCCAATGAATCAAAATGACGACAAATCGCGACTCTAATTACCCTCAATCCGTCCTTGTGCCGATGGTCGTCGAACAGACCGGCCGCGGCGAGCGCAGCTACGATATTTACTCCCGCTTGTTGAAGGATCGGATCGTTTTTCTCGGGACGCCAATCGACGATCACATCGCGAACCTGGTCATCGCGCAGCTCCTTTTCCTGCAAATGGAGGACGGGAAAAAGGACATCAACATTTATATCAACTCGCCCGGCGGTTCCGTGACGGCGGGCCTGGCAATTTACGACACGATGCAGTTTTTGACCTGCGACGTCACCACGTATTGCCTCGGGATGGCGGCCAGCATGGGCGCGGTCCTGCTCGCCGCCGGGACCAAGGGCAAGCGCTTCGCGTTGCCTAATTCCGACATCATGATTCACCAGGTCTCAGGTGGCGCCCAAGGGCAGGCGAGCGACGTGGAGCGGACGGTCGAATACATGTTCAAGCTGAAGAAGCGCCTCATCCGCATCCTCTCGCAGCACACGGGCAAGCCGGAAGAACAGGTCCAGCACGACTCGGATCGCGATTATTACATGAACGCAACGGAAGCGAAGGCTTACGGGCTGGTCGACGAAGTCATTAAATCGCGCAAGGAAGCCAAGCTGCTCGACGGCGCTGGTCCCGATAAGGCGTTGAGCGATCGCTCGACCGCGGTCGCGGAGGCCGCCTTGCCGCAGAAGGTCGAGGAATAGGAACTGCTTTACCGAAGGGACACCTATGGCCCGCGCTTCGAACCTCACCATGTGCTCCTTCTGTGGCAAGAGCCACGCAGAAGTGCGCAAGCTCATCGCGGGACCCGGCGTCTACATTTGCGATAGCTGCATCAACGTCTGCAAAAGTATCCTCGACAAGGAGCTGAACGAGGACGCGCGGCGCCAGTCGTCCACCATTCGCGTCCCGAAACCGGTCGAGATCCGGCATTCGCTCGACCAGTATGTGGTCGGGCAGGACATGGCGAAAAAGACGCTCTCGGTCGCGGTCCACAATCATTTCAAACGCGTCCTGCAAAGCGCGCCGTCGACGGACACCTCGGCTGCTTTTCAGCCCGATCCCTTTGCCGATGTTGAAATCGAGAAGAGCAACATTTTGCTCATCGGGCCGACCGGTTCGGGCAAAACGCTCCTCGCCAAAACGCTGGCCAAAATTCTCGATGTCCCGTTTTGCATCGCGGACGCAACCACACTGACGGAAGCCGGCTATGTGGGGGAGGATGTGGAAAACATCATTCTGCGCCTCCTGCAAAATGCCGATTACGACGTGAAACGCGCCGAGATCGGGATCGTTTACATCGACGAGATCGACAAGATCGGCCGCAAGACCGACAACGTCAGCATCACGCGCGACGTCTCGGGCGAAGGCGTGCAACAGGCGCTCCTGAAAATTCTCGAGGGCAGCACCTGCAATGTCCCGCCACAGGGCGGCCGGAAACATCCGCACCAGGAATACATCCAGGTGAATACGGATAAGATTCTCTTCATCTGCGGCGGCGCCTTCGTCGGCCTCGACAAAATTGTCCAGAAACGGATTGGCAACAAAACGCTCGGCTTCAGCAGCCCTTCGCTCGAAGTGGAAGAAGCGGCCCGGCGCGAAGCGGTCCGCCATGTCGAACCGGAAGACTTGTTAGGCTTCGGCATGATCCCGGAGTTCATCGGCCGTCTCCCTGTCCTGACCGCGCTCGACGCGCTGACCGAGGACGAGATGGTGCAGATCCTGACCGACACGAAGAACGCGATGATCAAGCAGTACACCAAGCTCTTCGCGATGGAAGGCGTCCGCCTGACCGTCACGAAAGACGCCCTCCGCGCCCTCGCCGCCCAGGCGGTGACCAAGGGAACCGGTGCACGCGCCCTGCGCTCGATGCTGGAGCGGATCATGCTCGACATCATGTATGATGTGCCGAGCCGCGAAGACATCGCGGAGGTCACGATCAATCGCGCGGTGGTCGAAGGGAAGAAGGTCCCGCTCATTCGCAAGAAGCAGGACAAGGACGCAGCCTGATTCGTTAGGCTCGAGGTGCGAGCTTCGCAGTGGCGCGTCAAGCGCGGCTGCGCGAATAGTGATCGGTGCGCGTCACCGTCCTCAACACTGGCACCGAGATTCTGCTCGGTGACGTTCTCAACACCCACCTCACCTTCATCGCGAAGGAAATTCTCCCGCTCGGTCTGCGGGTGGAACGCCAGGTCTCGGTCCCGGATGGGGAAGCGATCCGCGACGCGCTCCAGGAAAATTTCAGCCGGGCCGACATTATCTTTGTGACCGGCGGCCTCGGGCCCACGACCGACGACATCACCCGCGAAATCACGGCCGAATTACTTGGTCTCGATCTCGTGGTCGACCCGGAATTGGAAGAATCAATTACCGACCGGTTGAAGTCGCGCCGGATTCGGATGACCAGCCGCATCCTTCGTCAGGCGCAGGTGCCGCGCGGCGCGCAGGTTCTGCCTAACGAGAACGGAAGCGCGCCCGGACTTTATCTGCCGGCCGGGGTGAGCGGCTCAGCGACGCCGCATCTTTTTCTGCTGCCCGGTCCGCCGCGGGAATTGCAGCCGATGTTCACGCAGAGTGTCGTTCCGATTCTCCAGCAAGTTGTTCGGCGTGAAGAAACCTTTGCCTGCCGGACCTACCGCATCGTGGGGATGGGGGAATCGTACGTCGAGGAAGCGGTCGGGGAGGATTTGCTCGCAATCAGCGGACTCGAGCTTGGCTATTGCGCGCGGATGGGTGAGGTCGATCTCCGGATCATCGGATCGATCGCAATTCTGGAGCAGGCCGACGCCGTTGTGCGTGCGAAGTTGAAGACTTCGATCCTGAGCACGAGCGGCGAGAACCTGGAAACGGTGATCGTTAGGGAACTAGCCGCCAGGCAGGCGACGCTGGCCGTGGCCGAATCCTGCACCGGCGGATTCCTGGCCCATCGCTTAACGAACGTCCCGGGATCATCCGAGGTTTTCCTGGCCGGTTACGTCACCTATTCCAACGAAGCGAAGCAAGCCGCGCTCGGGATTGATCCGGCGCTCATCTCCGCGCACGGCGCGGTGAGCGACCCGGTCGCCCGAGCGATGTCCGAGGGCGCGCTGGAAAAATCCGGCGCGCATTTCGCCCTCGCCACCACCGGCATCGCCGGGCCCGGCGGCGGGAGCGATGCGAAACCGGTCGGCACGGCCTACATCGCGCTTGCGGGCGGGGGCGACACAGTCGTTAGGCATCTTTTTTTTCCGACCGACCGCGAGACTTTCAAGCAGATCGCCACCCAGACGGCGCTCAATCTCCTGCGCGAGCGGCTCGCGGAGGGCTAATCGCCTACCACCACCGGCGTCCCCACCTTGACGTGGTTGTAGAACATCTCGGCCGCCGCCGACGGCATCCGGATGCACCCGTGCGACGCTGCGTAGCCGGGCAAAAATCCCACGTGCATCCCGACGCCGTCGCCCGTCAGGCGCATGAACCACGTCATGGCCGCACCGACAAAGTGCGTACCGCTCGGCGCGGAATCGATCCGGCTGCTGACCCCGCGGCGGACGATGCGCCCCGACGAGTCCACGAAATCGCCATAGATGCTGGAGCGGTGATCCTTGTCTTTCTCCAGCACGTGATAACTCCCCGGCGGGGTGGGGCGGGCCCGTTTGCCGGAGGAAATCGGGGAGTCGATGACCACTTCGTCGCCCATAAGCAGGTAAGCGCGCTGTTTCGAGAGCGAGACTCTCACCCGGGAATTATCCGGCGTGACCTGCTCGAGTAGGCGAGGGGAAACATTGATCGGCTCCTGCCGGTGAATCAGATCGTTCGCGCTCTTCATCTGGGGCGCTCTCCGTGGCTGGGGCCGGGGCCGCGAGGAAAACGGGCGGATTCCAGTGCTCGGTAGCTGCGCACCCGCGTCGCCCAGGATGAGCGCGCTTACGAACAGGAGAGCCGAAAGTTTCGAAAACCGGTGGATCACAAAATCAATGGAGCTGGCAGTCTACAGAGCACGCCGGATGCAAAAATGGATAATTTGTCGGCCGGTGGCAACGTGGAAATTGGCTCGCATCGTCGCACGCTCGCGACTCTTTGTCACGCCTCGGGACTTGGCGGCCTCGATAGCACGCTTGCCGGGATTGATTTGCCACCGCGCTCTAATTCCAGCACCCTCCCGCCCAATGCGACGGGCCTTTCAACTATGTGGCGCGGCGACACTGTTCCTCCTTGGGGGAATCATACCGCTTCAGGCCGACATTACGCTTCCCACGGCCGCGCCCTCGCCGCCGCCGCAGGCCGATGCACAGGCGGTGCGAGTCTTGCGCGGCCAGCGGGTGACCATCCCGCTCCGCGGCCATCACGGCGGGAGCGGTGGAGTGACATTTTGGATTGTCGACGCGCCAAGCCGCGGCAGCCTTTCCGACCTTCGGCTGCTGGGGGATAATCGCGCCTCGATCGTTTATCAAAACGACGGCGCGCAGCCCGCCGCGGACGATCGCTTTAGTTATCTCGTCACGGCGAGCGGCGATCGCGTTTCCTCGGCGGCGGAAGTGCGAATCGTCGTCGACGAACCGCCGCCGCATTTGCAGGCGCCGGGCCGGATCGAGTTTGATCAACTCGTGGCCGGCGAGAGCGAAACCCGGGAGCTTTCGATCGCAAACGACGGTGGCGGAGTGCTGGAAGGGCGTCTCACGGTCTCGGCGCCGTGGCAGTTATCATCGTCCGAGTATCTTGTGAGCTCGGGAAAAACCGCCACGATTGCGCTCGTCTTTCGGCCTGACGAAGGGCGGGATTTTATCGGCCAGGTCACGCTCAGCGGAAATGACGGAGCGCTCAACACCGTCGTTTTGGAAGGTAGTGCGACGTCGCCGATCACTCTCGATCCGGTCGAGCTGCGAATCGCGTCGCCCGCGAAAAAAGATGACCCGCGCGCGGCGTCGTTTTCCCTAACGAATCGAACCGATCGGCGATTGAAGCTGAAATTCGATTCCTCGCGCGATATCCAGCCGATTGCCGAGGTGACGCTGGCCCCTTCCGAGGAAAAGAAAATCTCCATCGTCATGGCGGCGGATGCGACCGTCCCGGTGCATGAGACAATCATGATCCGCGGCGAGGGATTCAGTGCGCGATTGCCGGTCGATGCGGAAGGTTCGGCGCCGGCGCCAATTGATCCGAATCCATCGCCGAGTCCCAAAGTTGCGACTGTTGCGCCGACGCCGAACGCAGCTCCTGCCGCTGCGATTCCAAACCAAACAAGCGTCGTTAGGCCATTGCAAGCCGCGATGCCCGCGGCGACGCCAATCTCGTCGCGAACTCGCTACGCGGCCGTTCGCGGTCACCGACTCGAGGGCGGCCACTGGGAATTACGATGGGCCCGACCGAAAGATCCGGTCGCGCGCTATCGAATCGAGGAGCGTCTTCTCACGCTCGACGGCGCGGGCGAAATGCAAACCACTTGGCGCGCTCTCTCTTCACCGAAAACCGCCGCTGGCACCGACACCGTCACGGCGCAGGTGGGCGAACTCGATCCCAACCAGCTTCATTCGCTCAAGGTGACCGCGCTCGGACCCGATGGCGGCGCCCTGTGGGAATCGCCGGTCGTCGTCATCGGGCCGCCGGCCGAACCTTCGCATCGGGTGCGAAATTGGACGCTCCTCCTTGGCTTCGTGCTGGCGGTCCTGGTCGTGGTTCGCTGGCGCGCGAACCGACTCGCCTAACGATAAGACTCGACGCGCGACAGCCACCCGGCGAGCCAGCGCTGTTCCTTGCGTTCCGGCGGCGCGTTCTGCACCCTTGCCCGCAGGACACGTTCCGCCGAGTCGGCAAACTCCCCGAGAACCGACGCGCCGCTCTCGTCCGACATTCCTTCCAGCACCTGCAACAGTCCCCAGCCACGACCCTTGTAGCGCTCCGTTTCGAGGACGCCTTCGCCTTTGAAATTCACGTAATCGATCAGCGCATAACAACCGTGCGCGCGATTCGCGAGCCGGTTGAAACGCTGTTCGATTTTTTCCCGCTCCCCCGCAGGCGCGGCGGCCAGCATCTTCGGCAATGCCTTGCGCAGGCGCTCGACCAGGAAGTCGGCCTGCAAATCGATCGTATCCGTTAAAAAGATGCGCAGATTTTTCATCTGCGGACTCGAGGTGGCGGCGAGGAATTCCGCGCGCGAATTCCACGGGCACGCCGCGCCTTTTTTCCCGAGCAACAAATCCGGAAGCTTGGCCCCGCGCTTCTCGACATAGCGAACGAAGTCCGGAAAACTCTCCTCGAACGGTCCCCGCACGCCCGCTGGGTACCAGATAAAATGCCCGATCCCAAGCGAGGCAAAGTTTTCCCCCGCATTCCACGAAGTCAGCCCGGCGACCGATCCGGCGCATTCGTTTTGCCAGATCTTGCGCCCGATCCGCATCGCCTCCTGATGCGAGAGCGAAATCGCCGCCGGGGAGCCGATCGGGAAGAGGATCGCGAGGAAGAGCGCGCCGGCGGCGCCTTTTACGCGCCATCGACTTCCGGGGCGCATCGCCCTTCGTCCGCTTGACGCGAGCGCCATCCCCGTGGATGAATTGGGCGCGGCAGGCCGAGAACCGGACCGGCCGCATTTAAATTCATCGGGATATTTTATGAAAACTTCTTTCCTCATCGTCGCTGCTTCACTCGCGCTTGCCTCGCTTTCTCCGGCTGCTGATTCTCCACTGAAGAATCAGAAGGATAAAGTCAGCTACAGCATCGGGCTCGACATTGGGTCCACGCTGAAACGGCAGTTGATCGAGGTCAATCCGGAGCTGCTAAATAAAGGAATCCAGGACGGCCTAAATTCCGCCAAGCCGCTCATGACCGACGAGGAAACGAAAGAAACCATGGCCACCTTCCAAAAGGAAATGATGGAAAAACAAGCCGCCGCCAAAAAAGCCGCCGGTGAAAAGAACAGCGCCGAAGGCAAAAAGTTCCTTGAGGGAAACAAGGCGAAGGAAGGCGTGAAAACGACCGCCAGCGGCCTGCAATACAAGGTCTTGAAGGAAGGCACCGGTCCGACCCCGAAAGAGACCGACACCGTTAAAGTAAATTACCGCGGGACGACGATCGACGGCAACGAGTTCGATAGCTCCTACAAGCGCGGAAAACCGGCCGAGTTCCCAGTGAACCGTGTTATCAAGGGCTGGACCGAAGCGCTCCAACTCATGAAGGTCGGCTCGAAATACCAGCTCTTCGTGCCGGCCGAACTCGCCTACGGGGAACGTGGCGCCGGTTCCGATATCGGACCGAACTCCATGCTGATCTTCGACGTCGAACTGCTCGGCATCACGCCCGCCGGCACCACCCCGACGCCAAAACCGGCCGCCTACGACTCGACCCGCCCGCAGGGCAAGCCGCCGGGCGCAGCGATGCCGCCGAAGGTCTCGGTGAAGCCAGCTGGCTCACCAGCCATGTCGCCTTCCCCGGCGAAGCCGTAGCACCGCCTCGAAGCGCGTAGAAAAGATTCGCGGGCCGGTGAAAACCGGCCCGTTTTCTTTTGCTCCGATCCCGCAATTCGCCAGGCGTTTCTCGTTAGTCCTGGAGGGACGGGCGCCGTCCCGTCCGCCTTTGAAAATCAAGGACGACACAGCGGTCGTCCCTCCAAAAGCCGCGTGCTTTGCCCTCTACAGATCGACCTTCAACCGCGGAGCATCGCTCCAGAGATCTTCCAGGCTGTAAAATTCCCGCCGCTCCTGGTGGAAGACATGCACGATCACCTGCATGTAATCGAGCACGATCCATTGGCTTGCCGGGAATCCATCCACCGCCGACGGGCGCACCCCGTGATCCTCGCGCAGCCCCGCCTCGATCGCGCCCGCGATCGCCTTCAGGTGCGGCTCCGACGTTCCCGAGCAGATCACGAAGAAATCCGTGAAGGTCGAAATCTCGCGCAGATCGAGCACCACGATGCCTTCCGCCTTTTTCTCCGAGGCGACTTGGGCGCAGGTTCTGGCTAGCTCTTCAGGTTCGATTTACGTGGTTCCTTGGTAAAGATTTTCCCGGCGAATAATTTCCGCCACCGCTTCCGGCACGAGATAGCGAATGGAGTGCCCCCTGGCAACACGTTTCCTGATCGTCGTGGCAGAAATGTCGATCTTCCGACGGATCGTCCGGTAAGGATATTCAACTTTCCCGCCCGAGCGATCGAGGACGATGAATTGGACGAGCTTTTGCAGATCCTCGAAGCGATGCCAGGTCTGCAGCTTCGGCAGATTATCCTCCCCCACGAGAAAGAAAAACTCCGCCTCCGGCCGCTCCGCGCGCATCGCCTCCACCGTCTCCACCGAGTAGGACGGCGGCGGCCGGTCGATCTCCACGCGCGAAGCCGCCAGGCCCCGCTCCCCCGCGATCGCCGCTGTGAGCATCTCCCAACGGGCCGCAGCCGAGGCCGGAGCGAGCTCCAGTTTGTGCGGCGATTGCGCGGCCAGGACAAAGATCACCTCCGCGAGGTCGAGCGTCTCCAGCGCCTCCCGGGCGAGAATGAGATGGCCATGATGAATCGGATCGAAACTCCCGCCGTAAATGCCGATCTTTTTCAAGCGCCGCCTTTCAAGGACATTCCCCTTCGCAAATCGACCCGGCCCGCAAAACGACATTGCAGCGTCCGCTGTCTTAGCGGGTGCCCTCCGGTGCGCTTTGGACAGCCTATGCTACGAGCGATTATCGCCACAGCGTGCAGTAAAGCAGAAACTGCCTGCGAGCGCGCCGGAATTCGGCTCATGCCGCCGCAACTCACCAAACAAGTAGGGAGAGGGGGCAGACGCTTTGGACCGCACCGCGCCGTCGGCGCGACAGGGGACGACCGCGGCCATGCCGATCTAGGCAGAAAAGGACCCGGTTCCGGGACAACGACAAGATGTTGTGAAGCGACTCTCCTCACTCCACAAACTGTAACTCAAAGCACGGTGCTTTAAGGTCAAAGCACGGTGAAGCGAGGTCGAAGCACGGTGAAGCGAGGTCGAAGCACGGTGCATCGAGGTCAAAGCACGGTGCATCGAGGTCAAAGCACAGTGAAGCAAGGTCGCCGTACTGCGCTTCGAGGGAAACGGCATCGCCCGCCAGGCACCCGCTTTGCCGCCTGGCGAGAAATCAAGTGCTTGCTTCAGCTTTCAAAAGTCAGCTTTTGGCACCGCTCGAGCAGCCGCGGCGCTTCCATCCGCTCCGCCCAGGCCGCGAACGCCGGCGTCGGACCGGGCCAGCGCAGCGTCTCAACGTTCTTAAAGAGCGGCGCATCGGTCCGCAGAGTGGCGAGTTCCTTGAAAAGCAGCGCGAGATCGCGCCGCTGGCCGAGTACCTCCGGCGGGAAATCCTCGATCGGACCGTGCTGATTCAAAAGCTGCGCGGCACCCCGGGCCAATCCGGGGGATGCCGGGGTAGCCGTCGGCCGCATCGCCCACCAGCGCGAGCAGGTCTGGAATGAGCGGCGGATCGACCCCGAACTTTTCCCGGACCCCAGCCGCATCGCGCATGATCTTCCGCCGGCTATCGATCTGCACCACTCGCTCTCCGCGCACGCATTGCGCCAGTCCTTATCCGGCGTCCAGATCGCGACCTTCTCGACCTTCTTCTCCCTCGCCGCGAGCTGCGCCGCCGAAGCGAGCGCATCATCAGCCTCGAGCTCCACCATGGGCCAGACGACCACGCCCATCGCAGCCAGCGCCTCCTCCAGCGGTTCGAACTGCGCCTTCAACGCCCGCTCGATTCCGGCCCCCGTTTTATAGCCCGCCCAAAGCCGATTCCGAAAAGACGATCACACTGATCGGTTGCGACGCCGAGGTAGGTGTCGCCGTCCTCGTTCTCGATCATCTGCAGAACAGTTTGCAGCACGCCGACCACCGCACCGTAAGGGCGATCCTTGCCTTTGGTGAACCGACGCAAGCCATAGAAATGACGGAAGAGTTCGTAGGTACCGTCAACGAGGTGGACGATCATTTTGCGTCAATGCTAGATCTCGTGGTGTCGCCTTCAAAGGCCGTCTTGGTATAGGGTTAAAATATCGAATGTAAAGAAGACCCTGCCGGACCGTCCAGTTCTTCGGCGCGCGCCTGCCCGGTTGGGACGGTCGTTTGCTATTGCCCGAGCGATCCGGCCGCTGGCGGATTCAGCGCCGTTTCCGCCGCTCCAAAATCACGTGTCGGAGCGCCAAAATCCAACGTCGCAACTCCAACGACGAAGGTCAGACCTCCAAAACCCGCTGCCCGACCTCCAACAACCAATGTCGAAGCTCAAAAATGAATGGTCGGACCTCCAACAACCGCTATCAGAACTCCAACAACGAATGTCGAACCTCCAAAATCGATTGTCAGAGCTCCAAAACCCGATGCCTGACCTCGAAAACCCGATGTCAGATCTCCAAAAGCGCCTGTCGAAGCTCCAAAAACCAATGTCGATACGCATAAGTATCAAGAAACCTTTGGTTTACACGTCGCCGACGCAAGCCGGGTCGTCGTGGGCCTGCGCCCAATCTGTGCCCGGCCTCGCCACGATCCCGCCGAACTAAGTCGGTCTCAAAGGGCTGCTCGCGATGCTTGGGACTGTTAGCGAGGGCGGCCCGTTCGTCGCCGCCAACGCGACCCGTTTGCACACGATCGCCTGGTCGCTGCTCGCGCTGCAGCTTTTCGGCCTCATCATCGGCGCGATTGCCAAGATCGCTTCGACTCCGGCGCATCCGCTCCATCTCAATGCCGGCTTTTTTTTCGACCAACGGCGGGCTCGCCGTCCTCCTCACGTTCGTGCTGGCCCGCGTGTTCGCGGAAGGCACGCTTGCGCGAAGACCTCAAAAGGGCCGTATAACATGGCGATCACCAACAAGCTTGACGACCTGCTTCACGATCGGCGGATGACGCTGATCGAGCTCGCGGATCGAGTCAGCACTGACGCTGGCCAACCTCTCGATCCTCAAGACCGGCAAGGCGCGCGATCCGCTTTTCCACGCCCGATGCGATCTGCGGGGCGCTCTCGTGCCAGCCTGGCGACATTCTGCGGTTTGAGCCGGACGCATAACGCGACCCCGCGTCCAATAAACCCGGTTAAGCGAATAATTTGCCGGCAGGCGCGAAACCCATGCGCAACTGTGCTGGTGCGCCTTATCTCGTTAAGGCACTCTCAGATCAAATGATGAAACCCATTGTTCCTGTCCTCGGCGTCACGCTTTGCCTCGCGCCGGGGCTCCTCTTGTCACCCTCGAAGGTTAACTGCATGCCCTCCTCATAGCCATCCAGGTCCTGATTGCTCCGGGACCCAAAGCTCCGGCTACTTCACAGGAGAGATCAGATAGATGACGTGCGCAGTCGATTCGATTGTGACTATCTCGGGAAGATAATGGGAAGGTTCGTCCGGTGGAGTCGGTACATTCATCCCGGTCACCACAACTCTATTGCCGCCTTTAAAGAATTCGGCTGGAATCTCTGCGAAATCGATCGCTGACACGGCAAAGACTGAATCTATTTTCATCCCCATCGGCTTGAGGGTCTTTTCCGCTTTCTCGCGTGCATTCGCGATTGCCTTGGGCCAAAGCTCTTCGCCCAACTTCTCACCGTCTGATAATTCGCTGCTGATAGAGTTGAGGTCTATGCCGCCCAACTCCATGATTTGGTCGCCAAGCTTTCCGTATTTCGTCAGATCCCGAACTGCAACCTCGAACGATCGTGTCACGATGTAACCGATCAACTTGCCGCGATTCTTTTGGTCGACTTCGTCCCGTTCGTAAGCGGGACGTGAATGAAGGTCTTGCGCCACCACGTCACGATCTTCCACTTTGGCCTCTTTGAGGAGAGCAAAGACTTTCCTTGCCTTGGCCTGGACTTCCAGATTCGCTTTTCCTTGATCGGCATCGCGGCCTTCGATGTCAAAACGCAGAGTGATGAGGTCCGGTGCCTTCTGGATCTGAGCCTTACCCTCGACGTAGAGAAAAGGTTGGTTAGGCAGGCCGGCGAGGCCGGCGACCTCGGCGCCCACGCTCAAAGGAATCAAAGCAAACGCGCAAACAAGGAGTGTCTTCACGGCCGCAAGATTGTCTGAATCCACGGCCGCTGACAATACGGAAACCGAACGATTTTCGAGTGTGGACCGCGCTGCCGCTGCCGATCGGGGAACCAGATTGGTGTGAGAAGCAGGATCGGCGATCATAGATTCGCTTGACAGGGACTTGAAATCGATGCGAGATCGGCCTGCGTTTTAAGCGCTCTCATAAACCTCCAACGCGAAGCTTCCAATGAAAGGCTATGTGTTCTCATCAAACGACTCCTACTTTTGCCGTGTGCCCCGATTCTTGAGGTTGAGTTACGCGGTCGCAGTGCTTAGCGGGTTCGTGGCGCTAGTCACGGGCGCTAATTCCGCCCAGCCCAACACGCCGATCCTGACCTCATTTCCAGTCAACGTTACTCAGTTTGCTGTCGATCCAGTTCGGCCGCGAATATATGGGACGGACTACGGGACAGACAACGTTTACGTTTTCAATACCTCGACTCTCACGATGGAGGCGACGATCCCAGTCATCGGCCATCCACGCGGGGTTGCAATTTCCAGCGACAATTCAAGGCTCTTTGTGGCCAACGACCGTGACGTCGGCGTCTCCAACCCAGACTATATCATTTCTGTCATTGACCTTGAGACGCTGGTTAAATTGCCTGCTTTGCACGTCCCGTATTCTCCCTACGATCTAGAGGATGGCCTTGATGGAAGATTGTATGCATCGCTAAATTTCGGTGTCGAAATTGCGAATGTCTTTCAAGTCGATGACTTAACGGGCGCATTTCAGGGTTGGGTAGGCATCGGTAAGCTGTCCTTCTCACCGCATCTGGAAATTAGTCCTGATCGAACCATCCTGTACGGCGGAACATCTTTTCCCACGAACGCCAACTTGGTCAAATTCGATGTCTCTACGCCGAATCCAACTATTCTACAGACACTCGATGCCGGAGACGACCAGATTACCCTGAGTCACGACGGGACGTTTATCTGTTACGCAGCGGGCGTGGAGCTGAATAATCATTTTCCGGCCGGTGCTCTGCACGCGGAAGATCTCTCCGTGAAAGGGACTTTTCCCTACGATAGCTTCTATGGCCTTCAAATTCCGATTGCGCTTAGCCCCGACGATACCGTGGCCTATCAATTGGACGCGGAACTCAACATCAATCCGGGATACCCTACGGCCTTGAGTATTCATCTGCGGAGCACGACGACCTTTCGCAACTTAGACACGATTATCGTAGATAATAATCTCAACAGCAGTCTGCCCCTTGCTATGGTTACCGACAACACCGGTCATTATCTTTTTGTTCCCACCCCGAACGAAACCGTCGTTTACGACGTAACGCCACGAATCGAAACGGCCGCTCAGGTAATCGGCCTAGCCGGAAGTCCGTTCAATTACCAGACTCCTGTGACATTCGATGCCACCTCCTTTAGTGCTTCATCGCTGCCCCCAGGCTTGCAAATTGACAACACCGGTTTGATCACCGGGACACCGACCACGCCCGGAATCTTCGATACGGCGATAACCGCTTCTCGCGGCACGTTTCATACGTCTCAGACCTTGAATTTCCAAATCGATGGGACCCGCCTAAAGAACATTTCAACCCGGGCCTTCGTTCGGCCGGACGAAAAGACTTTGATCGGAGGTTTCATCATCGAAGGTAGCGTGCCCAAAAAGGTGGTAGTGCGTATTCTCGGTCCCAGTTTAACGGGGTTAGGGTTGGCGCCTTATGGAAATCCAGCGTTTCGTCTTTATGGAAGTGATGGTTTAGAGATAGCTTACAACAATGATTGGGGCTTCACCGACGATCAGGACCTCGCCGCGCTCATCGCCACTGGTCTGGCGCCGGCTGATCCGACGGAATCTGCGTTGATCACGACGCTCGATCCCGGCGCTTACACGGCGGTTGTCGAGCCAGGAGGTGGGGGTTTACCTGCTGACGGAACGGCTCTTTTCGAAGTGTACGACGTGGATGAGAATTCGCTTTCGACACTTGCAAACGTTTCGTCGCGCGCCGCGTTTTACCCAAACATCGGGGCCGAGATAGGAGGCATCATTGTGAGGGGGCCCGGCTCCGACCGCGTTTTGATTCGCGGAATCGGGCCTTCGCTGGCCGCGCAGGGTGTGAGTGACCCGATGGCTGACCCCATGCTGGAACTTCACGACAATCAGGGCACCCTGATCGAGAGTAATGATAACTGGAGGGATTCGCAGGAAAGCGAGATCGCCACTACGGGCCTCGCCCCCGCAGACGATTTGGAATCAGCTATTCTCATTAACCTACCGGAGGGGGAATTCACCGCCGTGCTACAAACCTCCACGATCAGTTACGGCGTTTGCCTGGTGGAGGCTTACCACTTGCCATAGCGCTAGGAGATCTAGCCACGGGCCTCCGGCTAGATGGTCAGGCTGCCGCCTCCGATGCTTCCCTCGCGCCACGACTGGAGCTGTCGTCTCCCAAAGGCAGAAGGAAAAAGGATTTAGGACGGTGTGGGCGCGTGTTTACCTATCATCTCGCGATAGTTATCGATCTGCTAATCTAGGGCCGTCACCGCGGTTGGAGTCTCGAAAATCCGATGCGCTTCGCTCGCAAGTGACATCACCATCGCTCTGTAATCCATAGCTCCAAGTGGAAGTTGACGAGATGGTCGAAAGAATAAAAGGTGGCCGGTGCGGTTTTCCCGAATTATTCCCTCCGGTCTGGCGCTGGCGATCCTGATCCTGTGCAGCGCGGCGGCCTCTGCTGCTGCTGCTGATCAGACGTTTCGATTCGAAAGGGCCGACGCGCAAAGCGTGGGCCTGGCCGGGGAGTTCAACGAGTGGCACGCACAGCCGATGGCCAAGCAGGCCGATGGCTCGTGGAGTCTGACTATCCTGCTGGCTCCCGGGACCTACGGCTACAAGTTTCTCGTCGACGGCAAGGAGTGGGTCTTCGATCCGGCTAACCCGCAACGAAAAACGGTGGGCGGAATCGAGAATTCGGCGATCGAGGTCGGCGAGTCGAGCGGGGATTCATCGTCGCCTTTGGGGTCAACGGCACCGGCGCCAGCGCCGAGCGTGGCACCGTCGGTTGCGACGATATCGACCACGCCGACCGCGAGCTTTGCGCCGACGGCGGGCGAGGAATTGGTCACGGAAATAAAGCTGACGCCGGCCAATCGCGTCCTCGCGGCGCGTGAAAAGAACGCGCGCCTAACGACGGCACAGATCGCGATTGTCGTCCCGCCGGGATTCGATCCGGCGAAATCCTGGCCGATTCTGATGATCAATAACACCGAGAACTACGGGAACCGGGATGCGATGCATGAGTTCAAGGACGCCGCCATCGCGGAGGGCTGGATCATTATTGGGGCGGACCCGATCGAGGCGGAGAAGAGCCCGGATGGCGGCTGGCGCGCTCCCTGTTGCGTGGCTGCTCTGGATTACCTCGCGACGGTCTGGCCCGGCGCAGACAAATGGCCGGTGGTCTGCGGCGGAATGTCGGGCGGGGCGAAGAATTCGGCCTTCGTCGCGGGTGAAGTGGTGAAGGCGCATCATCCGCTTATTGGGATGTTGATGATGGGGTGCAACCAGGACATGGCTAGCGTGGAATTGCGTAAGGGATCGCCGCCCGGGTTCCTCTACGTCCCGATCTTCCTCAGCAGCGGGAAGGCGGATACGATCGCGACGCCGGACCAGACCGAAGCAGTAGAGGAATCGATGCGGCGAACCGGCTTCCGCCACGTGCGACTGGAGACGCACGACGGGGCGCACGTCGTTTGCCAGCCGCACATTAGCGAGGCGTTGCGCTGGTTTGTGGCCTTGCCGACCTCCGGAGTGAAGACACCGACGCCATCGGCGCTGGATAGCTTTTTTAAGAAGCCGTAGAGCGAACGGGCAACTCGCTAGTAAAGAAGATATTGTGCACGGGTGCGCCGGAACTCATCTTCGTTAGGCCGCCAGGAGGCGACGATGCTGGCTGGGGATTTGCCTTCCCGCAACTGCGCCTGGATAAAGGTGCCGCCGCAGACTTTGTAGAAGATGTCGAGCTTGCTCGCGCTCGTGCGGCGAAAGAGATCGGCGCGGGTCTGGCGGTTTAGTTCCGCCAGCATGTAAATACCGAGGCCAGTGAGATTGGTTCGCGCTTCAGGCGAGATCGTCAGGCTGCTGCCTCCGATGCTTCCCTCGCGCCACGGCCGGAACTCGACTCCGGGCGTGCCGATTCCCCTGAGATAACGAGTAAAGCTCTTCGCGTCCACGCCCCGCGCTCCGATGCTTTGGAACGGACGTGGCCCCGGGATGCCGGCCTCCGGCCCGCTCAGTTCTCCAACCAGTCCGGTCGCGATGTAATAGAGCGGCGAGGTGCCACGGGGAATGTTAGGCGAACTCGGAATCCAATGCAGGCCGGTATCGCCCCAGGTCATGCCGCGTTGCCAGCCATGCATCTGCACGACGGTGAGATCGCACGGCAGTGAGGTCCAATGGCGTCCATTCACCATCCGGGCCAATTCGCCGACCGTCAGCCCGTGTACGTAGGGAATCGGGAACTCGCTTACGAAAGAACGCCAGCGGGGCTCGACCGACGGACCTTCCACGCGCAAACCGCCAACTGGATTTGGCCGGTCGAGGACAACGAACGGGATTTTGTTTTCGCCCGCCGCCTCCATGCAGCGACCCATCGTGCTGATGTAGGTGTAGCTGCGGCAGCCGATATCCTGCAGATCGAAGACTAGCACATCGACTCCGCGCAACATCTCGGGCGTCGGCTTGCGGGTGGGGCCGTAGAGCGAGTAAGCCATCACGCCGGTCGCTCGATCGCGCCGGCTCTTCACGTAGCGGCCGGCTTTCTCCGTCCCGTCGAGCCCGTGCTCGGGCGTGTAAAGCGCGACCAGGTTGCAGTGCCGCTTGAGGAGGAGACGCGTCTTGGTGCCGGCGGAGTTGGCGCCCGTCTGGTTCGTGATCAACCCGACGCGTTTGCCCTTGAGGAGCGAATAGTCGTGGCTCGCCAGGACATCTATCCCGAGCTCGACCGCGGCTTGCGCGCTGGCCAGGCAAAACCAAAAAGCGGCCAGCCTAACAATCCATTTTTTGTTTCCCGTGCGTCCCATCGCTCCTAAGGTCGGACGGTATGGAGAGCGCTTCACCGGGTCAACTGATCCTTACCGGAGTACCGGGCAAAGAACTCGATCGCGAAACGGCCGAACTTTTTCGCCGGGTCCAGCCGGGCGGCTACATCATTTTCGGTCGGAACATCGAGAGTGCGGTGCAGTTGCGAAAGCTGATCGACGATCTGCGTGACCTGAGCGCGATCGAGCCGATCATCACGATCGACCAGGAAGGCGGGCGGGTTTCGCGGCTGCGGCTCATTGGACAGGAACCGCCTAACGCGCAACAACTGCGCGAGAAAGGCGAGCCCGATCTCGTTAGGCGACATGGCGAAATCACCGGCCGGCTGCTGCGCCTGTTTGGATTCAATCTGGATCTTTGCCCCGTGCTCGATATTTCCTTCGACGACGAGGCCGATAATTCGCTACGCGGGCGTTGTTACGGCGGCGACGTCGAGGAGGTCGTTAGGCTGGCCGGGGCTTTTAACGACGCGCTCCGGGGGGAGGGGATCGCGAGCTGCGGCAAGCATTTTCCCGGCTACTCGGCCGCCACCATCGACGCGCATCACGATCTGCCGCTCATCCAGCGCACGCGCGCCGAGCTGGAGGCAAACGAACTTGCGGTCTTCCGCCAGTTCGCCGGCCGCGTCGATAGCATGATGATCTGCCACGGTTGGTATCCCTGTTTCGAGACGGAGAAAATCGCCGCGTCACTCTCGCGCGGCATCGTGACCGACCTCCTGCGCGGAGAGCTGGGCTTTGCAGGCCTCATCATGACTGACGACCTCGATATGGGAGCGATCCTGAACGAATACAGCCTCGCGGAAACCATCCGCCGCGCGATCGGTGCCGGGAACGATGTCGCCATGATCTGCCACCGCATTCCCGCGATCGAGGAGGCTCTCGCTTACATAGAGAAACTTCCGTCCGATCAACTCGAAGACGCGCTCGCCAGTGTCGCTCGGTTCAAGTCCCGCTTCGCTCCGCCTAACGAATTCTCGGAAGCCGCTTTTGCGGCGTTGAACGAGGAGATTTGGAACCTGCGGATCGCGGTCCTGGGGGAAGAGCGCGCCAGGGAGCGCAGCCCCGAGGATGGCA
>DASXYO010000012.1:0-3035 GCA_036502465.1 Chthoniobacterales bacterium | reverse complement strand
CTCACCGGCTACTACATCATGCGGCCGATCCGCGACTCGATCGCGGCTGGCAACCGGATCGAGACGCTCCCCTGGATGTTTACCGCCACGCTCGTCGCGATGCTGCTCGCGAACGCGGCCTTCGCCGCCATCGTGGCGCGGCTCTCGCGGCGGAAATTCATCCCGCTCGCCTACGGGTTTTTCATCCTCAATCTCGCGCTCTTTTTCTTCCTGATGAGAACTTCGCCGCCGGCCGAGCAGGTCTGGATCGGGCGGGCGCTCTACGTCTGGGTGAGCGTGTTTAATCTTTTCAACACCGCGATCTTTTGGGCCTTCATGACCGATCTCTTCACGGTCGAACAAGGGAAGCGGCTCTTCGGTTTCATCGCCGTCGGCGGCTCGCTCGGCGCGATCGCGGGCGCTTACCTGACGAAGCTCTACGTGCGCGATCTCGGGCCGGCCAATCTCCTCGCGATCTCCGCGGTGATGTTCGCGATCGCCGGCAGCCTGGTGCGGTTTTTTCCGCGCGAGTTCGTCGAGAAAGAGAAGGCGGGCGAGGCTGCGGAGGCGGAAAAACCGATCGGCGGTTCGATCTGGTCGGGCCTGACCCACATCGGCCACTCGCCTTACCTGATGGGATTGGCGGGGTCGATGCTGCTCTACACGATCACTTCGACCTGGGCGTATTTTCAGCAATCGGAACTCACGCGCGCCGTGTTGACGAACAGCGCCGAGCGGACTGTGTTTCTCGCCAACCTCGAGATCTGGGTGAACAGCATCACGGTTGTCGTGCAGATTTTTCTCACGGGACGATTGCTGAAATGGTTTGGGGTCGGGTTCACCCTGGTGGCGTTGCCGGTCGTTAGTCTGGTTGGTTTTGCGGCGATGGGTCTCGCGCCCAGCCTGGCCTTGCTCGCGGTCTTCCAGGTCGCGCGCCGGGCGGCGGCCTATGCGCTGATGCGGCCTTCTCGGGAGATTCTCTTCACCGTCCTGCGCCGCGAGGACAAGTACAAGGTGAAGAGCGTGACCGACACGCTCGGTTATCGGACCGGCGACCAGATCGGCGCGTGGTCCTACGGCGGGCTGCACGCGCTCGGGATGGGGCTGTCGAGCATTAGCTTCGTCGCGGTGCCGATGGTGCTGGGATGGTGCGGGCTGAGCATTTGGCTGGGCCGTAAACAAGCGGCGATGGCGGAAAATGTGGAAGGGGCCACCGTGCCCCACTGAACCGCGCTGCGACCGCTGATCGGGGCACAAAGGCCCTCTCACATTCAGGTAGCGTCGTCTTCGCTCAGGCGCCGGCCGGTCTTGGCGATGAATACGTCTTCCAGGGTCGGCTTGGAAAGGGTGACGGCGTCGATCTCGCCGGGGAACGCTTCCATCAGGCGCGTGATGAAGGCGGCGCCTTCCGGCTGCTCGATTCGCACTTCGTCGTTCAGGACGCTGACTTCCACGCCTAACGATTCGACAATCCGCTCGGCGAGCGAGGTGGCGTCCTTCGTCCGCGCGCTGATGACGTCGCCGCCGATCCCGGCGCAAAGCGCCTCGGGCGTGTCGAGCGCGACCAGCCGGCCGCGGTCGAGAATTGCGACCCGGTCGCAGCGCGCCGCCTCTTCCATCAGGTGTGTCGTTAGGCAAACGGTCACGTTTTGCTGGTCGCGCAGACGGTAGAGGGTTTGCCAAAGATCAATCCGCGCCCCGGGATCGAGCCCGGTGGAGGGCTCGTCGAGCAACAAAAGCTCGGGGCGATGGAGAAGGCTTTTCGCGATCTCGACCCGGCGCTGCAATCCGCCGGAGAGCGTCTCGACCAGCTCGCTGGCGCGGTCGCGCAGGTTGAACTCGAGCAGGAGATGATCGATCCGCTCGCGCAACGCGGCTCCGGAGATTCCGTAGAGATGCCCCTGGTGCGCGAGGTTTTCGCGGACTTTTAATTTCTTATCCAGACTCGGCGCCTGGAAGACGACGCCGATCCGGCTGCGCAAGGCCGCGGTGTTGCGCAGGAGATCGAGCCCGAGGATGGAAGCGGAGCCGCTCGTTGGCCTAACGAGCGTGGAGAGAATGCGAAAAAGGGTGGTCTTGCCGCCGCCATTTGGGCCGAGGAGGCCGAAGATCTCGCGGGGCGCGACGGAAAGCGAAAGGTGATCGAGCGCGACGCGCTCGCCGTAGCGATGGGTGAGATCGCTCGTCGTGAGGGCGGGCTCAGCTTGAACAAGAACCGGCATGAAGAGGAACGATAGCGGGAAGTGCGCGCTCCGCACGCGCGCCGCTTTTTTCCGGGTAGCGCGCACGTCCCGTGTGCTGGCGACGGTGTCTCACCGTCGCGAACTTTGCTCTGCGCTGATGAGGCTGCCGGGGAAAATCGATAGGGCGTTACACCCCGCGAACGGAGAAGTTCGTCGCGGCGGGACACCGCGACCAGCACCCGGGACGGGTGCGCTACCCGAGCGATTGCCGCGCCGGTTTCCGCCCTTCGAGCGCGGTTCTTTACGAGAGCCGGTTCTTGTTCGTGCGGCTCGCGGTCCGACTACGGGTGCTGCCGCCCAATTGCGGATCCTCTTTCTTTTGCGCGCCGCCCTTGGGATCTTTGCGCGTCGCCAGGTCGCGGACTTTGGCGGAAGATTTTTTCGCGGTCGTCTTGGTAGCTTTCTTGGCCATAGGAACTCCTTTGGTTTGTTCTCAGCTAGAAACTCCTTCGCGCTCAAAGGGTCAATCACAAACTCGCCTCACCGGAGCGCCGCTTTACAGGGATGCCCAGCAGTCGCAAGTTCGCCGATGCCGAACCTGGCCAGTTGGATCCGCCCCAAGGACGAGAAGTTTTTTAACCCGATCCTGGCGGCGCGCCCGGAGATCAAGGTCCACAACGCCCTCGCCCATCCGGTGGACCTGGCGGAAATGGACGCGCTTCTCCTGACGGGCGGCCACGACATCGCGCAAGAGTATCTGCGCCAGCCGGTGCCCGATCCCTCGGTCCTCGAGGAGGCCGATCTGCCGCGCGACAAATGGGAGTTTGCAGCCGTGCAAAACGCGCTCGATCGCGGGCTCCCGATCCTGGCGAT
>DASXYO010000011.1:0-7177 GCA_036502465.1 Chthoniobacterales bacterium | reverse complement strand
ACGTCGGGAGGCCTCTCCTTTGCAATCTCCCGGGTTTCGTTAGACTGGCGCTGCGATGGGCAGCAGCTTCGGTCAACTTTTCCGCATCACCACCTTCGGCGAATCGCATGGGGGCGGCGTCGGCGTGGTGATCGATGGTTGCCCTCCCCGCATTCCGTTAGGCGAAGCCGAGATCCAGCGCGAGCTCGATCGCCGGCGACCGGGCCAGAGCGCGATCGTCTCGCCGCGCGACGAAGCCGACCGATGCGAGATTCTCTCGGGTGTTTTCGAGGGGCAAACGTTAGGCACACCGATCGCGATTCTCGTCCGCAACCAGGACGCCCGGCCGGAGGCTTACCGGGAAATGAAGGACATCTTCCGTCCCTCGCATGCCGATTTTACCTACGAGGCGAAATACGGCGTTCGCAATTGGCAGGGCGGCGGCCGCTCCTCGGCGCGCGAGACGATCGGCCGGGTCGCGGCCGGCGCAGTTGCGCGACAGGTCCTGGCGCAGTTGCACCCAGGGTTGGAGATCATCACTTACGTGACTCAGGTTTATGATCTCAGCGCGATCGTGGATCCGGCCCGCGTGACGCGCGAACAGGTGGAGGCCAATATCGTGCGCTGCCCGGATGCGGCGGCGGCCGAGAAAATGATCCGCGCAATCGAGCGGGCGCGGGCGGAGGGAGATTCGTTAGGCGGGATCGTCGAGGGCGTGGCGCGCGGCGTGCCGCCCGGTCTTGGCGAACCGGTTTTCGACAAACTGGAGGCCGACCTGGCCAAGGCGATGTTGAGTCTTCCGGCGACGAAAGGCTTCGAGATCGGCTCCGGGTTTGCCGCCACCCGAATGCGCGGCTCGGAACACAACGATCCTTTCGAGATGCGCGAGGGCAAAGTCCGGACTGCCTCGAATCGGTCCGGTGGCGTGCAAGGAGGGATCAGCAACGGCGAGAACATTGTCTTCCGAGTGGCGTTCAAGCCGACCGCCACGATCGCCCGCGCCCAACAAACGGTGACGGCCGCCGGGGAAGAAGCCACGCTCGCGGCCCGCGGACGGCACGACCCATGCGTTCTGCCCCGCGCCGTGCCGATGGTCGAGGCGATGGCGGCGCTGGTTCTTTGCGACCACGCCTTACGACAGCGCAGCATTTCATGACCGCCGGTTCGCCGCTCTGGCAGACGATCTTCCTTTCGTTCGCCGTCATCCTGGTCGCATTCGAAATCGTGCGTGGCTGGCGGCTCGGAATCGTTAGGCAATTGGTGCGCCTGCTCGCGCTGGTCGCCGCCTACGCGGCGGGACTTTTTGGCGGCCGGCTTTTTCTCCCAATCCTGCGGCCGTTTTTGCGCGTGCCCGATCTCGTCATTTCGCTGGTAGCAGGAGCCGTCCTCGCCTTGATCGTTTTCGCCGCCATCAGCACGCTGGGCTCGATCCTTTTCAAACGAACGGGGCAACAGAGTGCCGGCCTGGTGCGTCTGGTTTACGGGATTTGCGGCGCTGCTCTCGGAATTTTCTTCGGCCTTTTCAGCGTCTGGCTGGTGGTGGTCGCCATTCGCTCGGTTGGCGCGATTGCCAGCGCCGAAGTCCACGCGCCTGAGCCGGTCGCGACTCGCTCACCGGGGGCGCTGGGAACGCGTTCGCACCTTCCCCCTAACGAACCGCCACCGATGATTCAATCCCTGGCCAAATTAAAGAATTCGATCGAGCTCGGGCCTCTCGGGGAAACGGTCAAAGCCGTCGATATCGTCCCGGCTCAGACTTACCAGACACTGGGGAAAGTTGGAACGGTGGCTTCGAATCCTCGCAGCGCGGAGCGATTCCTCAGCTATCCCGGGGCGAAAAAGCTCACGGAAAATCCCCGGATTATTGCCCTGCGGGACGATCCGGAAATCATCGCGCTCATTCAGCAGCAGCGTTACTTCGATCTCCTGCAAAATCCGAAGCTGATCGAGGCCCTGAACGACCCGGCGCTCGCGGCCGAAGTGAAAAGCTTCGATTTCCAAAAGGCGCTCGATTATTCGCTGAAGAAATGAGCTCGCAGATGAATTGTAGGGCGGGCGCTCCGCCTGCCTTCTCGCTCTGGCAAGCGGGGCGCTTGCCCTACAAGATCGTCGCGAGACGTGCGGCCTTCTTTGGGACCTTCGTGCGAGACTCTTCCCGAACATGAACTACCTCAGCAGCATCGGCCTCGAGGTCCATGTGCAGCTCAAGACATGCTCGAAGATGTTTTGCGGATGCGCGGTCGAGTTTGGCGCGGAGCCGAACTCGCTCACCTGCCCGATCTGTCTCGGCCTGCCAGGTGCGCTTCCGGCGATGAACGAGGAGGCGCTTCGCCTAACGACTCTGACTGGTCTGATGCTCGGTTGCGAGATTGCGCCGATCTGCCAGTTCGACCGGAAAAATTATTTCTACCCCGACATGCCGAAGAATTACCAGATCTCGCAATATGAGACGCCGCTCTGCACGAACGGGCGGGTCCCGCTGCATGTTTTCGCCTACCCGACAGACGCGCAAAAGGGCCTGACCGGCCCCGAAAAAGAGATACGCCTGGTCCGGATTCACCTCGAGGAGGATGTCGCGAAGAGCTTCCATTTCGAGAGCAGCACCGGAATCGATTTCAATCGTGCCGGCACGCCGCTGATGGAAATCGTCACCCAACCGGAGATCGGTTCGCCGGAAGAAGCTTTCGCGTTCCTGACCTCGCTCAAGCAGATCCTGACCTACGGCAAAGTAAGCGACGCGGACATGGAGAAGGGGCAATTGCGTTGTGACTGCAACATTTCATTGCGACCGGAAGATCAGGTCGAATTGGGAGCCAAGATCGAGATCAAGAACATGAACTCGATTAGCGGGGTGCGACGCGCGCTCGCTCACGAAGTGAAAAGGCAGAGCGCGGCCTTGGCCCGCGGCGAGACGCTGAGCCAGGAAACGCGGCGCTGGGATGACGATGCCGGACAGACCTTCGTTATGCGGACGAAGGAAATGGCGCACGATTATCGTTATTTTCCCGATCCCGATTTGCTTCCGGTCCGGAGCGAGCGCTTGCTCGCAGCGGTCCGTGATCGCGTGCCGGAATTTCCGGGCGCAAAGCGCGCTCGATTCATCGAGCAATACGAAGTGAGCTCCTACGATGCGGGAGTGCTGGCCGACGATCTCGAGTTGGCCCGCTATTTCGAAAGCGCCGTGCAAAGTACGCACCGACCAAAGAGCATCGCCAACTGGATCCTGAACGCCCTGCTCAGCGCCCTAACGAATGCGGGGCTGACGATCGAACAATCTCCGCTTCCGCCAACCGCGCTCGACGAACTGGTCAACCTGATCGACGAGGGCAAGATAAGCACCCGCCAGGGAAAAGAAGTTTTCGCCGAAATGTTTGCCAGCGGCCGATCGGCCAGCGCTGTCGTGGAGGAAAAGGGCATCGCGCAATTGAGCGACGCGGGCGCGATCGAGGCGCTTTGCGATCAGGTGATCGCGGCGAATCCCAAGCCGGTCGCTGATTTCCAGGCCGGAAACTCGGCTTCGCTCAACTTTCTCAAAGGGCAGGTCATGAAACTCTCCCAGGGAAAAGCCAACCCGGCTGTGGCCGGCGAAATCCTCGAGCGCAAGCTAAAGGCCCCGGCAAGCGATTGAATCGCGCTTGCGCTGCGAGGGCCAGCCAGCGCACGATAGCGGAATGTTTAAACGACGACGCCAGGTGGTGCCGGGCGAAGCACCCGGGCTGCTCAGGCTTTCCCAGGATGCTCCGAAAGTGCCGCCCGTCATTACCCTCATCGAGTACGGCCCCGATTGCCTGGAGGAACAGAGGGATGCCGGCTGCGACGAACTCCTTGTCCACCTCAACAACGAGCTGGTGACGTGGATCAACATTGACGGCCTCGGCGACCTCAGCGTTCTCCGCATCCTTGGCGAACGTTTTAACCTTCACCCGCTCGCGCTGGAAGACGTGCTCGACACAAGCGCCCGACCCAAGGTCGAACAATACGACGATTATCTCTTCATCGTCGCCAAGATGATCTATCTCGATAAGGACAACGAGATAGGAGGTGAACAAGTGAGCATGTTTCTTGGCAAGACCTTTCTCATTACCCTGCAAGAAGAACCCGAGCGCGATGTTTTCGAACCGGTCCGGGCCCGCATCCGGAGCGGCAAAGGTCGCATCCGAACCGCCGGACCGGACTATCTGGCCTATGCTTTGCTCGACGCGATCATCGACCATTACTTCCCTGTCCTCGAGTCGATCGGAGCCGAAATTGACATCATCGAGGATGAATTAGTCGATAACCCTTTAAACCGTCCGGTTGGCAGTCTGCACGAGCACAAACGGACGCTCACCCAGATCAGGCGAATGGTCTGGCCGCTGCGCGATGTCACCAATCTCCTGCTCCATGAAGATCCGGGTCTGATTCGGCCCGAGACCAAGGTCTATCTGCGCGACTGTTACGATCATAGCGTCCAGCTCATGGATGTCGTCGAAAGTTATCGCGACGTCCTATCGGGGCTAACCGAGATACACATCTCGAGCATCGGGCTGCGCACGAACGAAATCATGCGCACCCTGACTGTTATCTCGGCGATTTTCATCCCCCTCACCTTCATTGCTGGCGTTTACGGGATGAATTTTCAACACATGCCCGAGTTAGCCAAGCCTTACGGCTACTATATCTGCCTCGGCGCGATGATTACGATCGCGGTCGGACAACTTGTTTACTTCAAGATGCGTCGCTGGCTTTAACGCCACGGCCCACGGCTTGACCCGGCATTGAAGCAACTTTATCACCTGTCATGTCGAAGTATCTGGTCGTCAGCTCGAGTGGCAATCCATCCAGCAGGAGCCGTAAGATGGGACGGATTGCATTTCAATATCTACAGGAGAAAAAGGCAGACTGCAGCTGGCTGGATCTGGCCGAGCTTGACCTTCCGCTGTGCGACGCAGACGCCTGTTATGCGCACCCCGCGGCGCAAAGATTGAGCGCCGCGATTAAGACAGCCGACGGGATCATCGTGGCGGCGCCGGTTTATAACTATGATGTCAGCGCTTCAGCCAAGAATATGATCGAGCTAACCGGGAGCGCCTGGCAGGATAAGATCGTGGGCTTTGTTTGCGCCGCCGGCGGAATGGGTAGTTATATGTCAGTCATGGCCTACGCCAATAGCTTGATGCTGGATTTCCGCTGTGTCGTCATTCCGCGTTTCGTCTTTGCCACGTCCGACGCCTTCGACGATGAAACCGTGACGGACGAGAAGATCGCCAGGCGCATCGAGCAGGTCGCGGCGGAGTTGATTCGCTTTACTTCGGCCCTGCGCGGCTAAGGCGAGAACGAAAGTTCAGGCCCTCGCACCTAACCAGACTTCCGCGCCTTCCCGGGCCGCATCCACTTCCATCGGTTTGCCGCTTTCCAGGACCAGCATGCGGGCTGACTCCACCATGGCGTCGACCGCCCGGTCATCGCGGGTCGGATCGTGGTGAAAGAGGAAGAGCTTGTGCGCCCCAGCGTCGAGCGCGAGCGAGACAACGCTGCTCAGGGACCCGTGACCCCAGCCGGCTTTTTTCTCATATTCTTCATCGGTGTACTGCGAATCGATAATCAGCACATCCACGTCGCGCAGGAAATCGATTAGCTTGGCGCGGGCGGCTGCGGCGTAGGCCTGTGCTTTCTCACGCTCCGCTTTGGGGCGACCGGCCAGGCTGCTTTTGAGAACGTCATACGGCTCGTTATCGGGAATATAGGCGATCGATCCGTTCTTCGTGAAAAGGCGATACCCGACACAGATCCCAGGGTGATTCACGAAGCGCGCTTCTACGCGCACCTTGCCGATCTTGAATTCCATGTCGCGCAGTTCCTCGATCTCGATCGCGCTCGGCATGTCACGCAGACTAACGGGGAAAACCGAGGTCTCCATCTGGCTGGCGAGGATTGTGGCCAGGCCGGCGCGCGCGCCTTCGTAACCGAGGAGACGAAGTGAGTTTTTCTCGTTATACGCGGGGAGGAAGAAAGGCAGCCCCTGGATATGATCCCAGTGAGTATGTGAAATGAGAAGAGTCAGCTTGATCGGCCGGCTGCCGAATTCCTGTTCGAGTGCGATCCCCAACTCACGCATCCCGGAGCCAGCGTCGAGGATGATGATCTCACCGTCGGCGCGCACCTCGATGCAACTGGTGTTACCGCCATAGCCTACAGTCGACGACCCCGGGACTGGAATGGAACCGCGCACGCCCCAGAAACGCAGCCGAGTGGAAGGCGGCGTGAATTCCGGCAACGGCCCGGTCGGTTGACTGGCGCCGGCCTCGGGCATGACCCGCTCGATGACTTCGCGCAGCTTTTCCCAAGAGATTGGCTTGACGAGATACTCATCGGCCCCGGCCTCGATCGCGCTCTTCCGATCGACTCCGTAATCGCGTCCCGAGACGATGATGATTTTACTGCGCTGCAATTGTTGGCGAATGGCGCGGCAAACCTGAAAGCCGTTCACTTTTGGCATCAGCAGATCGCAGAGGATGAGCTCCGGCCGTTTTTCCAAGGCGAGGCTGATCCCGACCTCGCCGTCGCCTGCCTCGAGAATGTTCCAGTCGTCCCGTGCGAAAAGCTCCGCCGTTGTGCGCCGGCTTTCGGCGTCATCTTCGATCAGCAGGACAGTAGCCATGTGTAGCAAAGCCGATTCTTCACAGTCGGCGACCGGAGACAAGCGGGAATTGCAAGGGACTGCAATCTCGCGCGGCGTTCGCAGGATTCGTTAGGGCCGGGGAGCGGCCTTCCAGCGCAGTTCCGGACGGAGGTTCACTTCTTCGGGTGAAACGTCGAACCCGACTGCGCGCAGTAGATAGGAAACCCCTTCTCTGCTCTCCATCGTTTCCTTCAGGCTGCGGGCAAAGACTTCGATATATTCCTTGTAGGACTCGAGCGCCAGCTTGCCGTCGGAATAATGGGCCGCGAGCGATTCGTCGTGGTTATCGATCAACTCGATGAGGGCGCGGCGCAGTTGCTGTCGCATCTCCGGATCGACCACGATCTTGAACGGGCTCGCGCCCGGGTCGGCCACGGCCGGCACCTCCCGCTGCGGGGCGGGAACCAGCTGAAAGTCCGGATTTTCCATGGATGTCCTCTCGTTAGGCGAGGACTAAAAGAAAATCGGAATAATGAGAATGGCAACAATATTCACGACCTTGATCATCGGATTGATCGCCGGGCCGGCGGTGTCCTT
>DASXYO010000010.1:0-9431 GCA_036502465.1 Chthoniobacterales bacterium | reverse complement strand
ATCCTGGACGTGGTCTACAACCACCTCGGGCCGGACGGGAATTATCTCGGCAGCTACAGCGGCGATTATTTTAACCCGTCGCATAAAACGCCGTGGGGCGACGGCTTCAATTTCGAGCTCCAGCCGGTCCGGAATTTTTTTGTCGAGAACGCGGTTTATTGGCGGGAGGAATTTCATGTCGACGGATTCCGGCTCGATGCGACGCACGCCATCGCGGACGCCTCGGAGAAGCATGTCCTGGCCGAGATCGCGGAGCGTCTTCACTCGTTAGGGGCGTTTGTCGTGGCAGAGGATGAACGGAACGAGGCGGTGCTCCTGCGGCCGCAACAGGAGGGCGGGATCGGGCTCGACGGGAAGTGGTCGGATGATTTTCATCACGTCGTGCGCGTCATGCTGACAAAGACGCGCGAGGGTTATTTCAAATCCTATCGCGGGACGGTCGATGAATTGGCCGCGACGCTCGATCACGGCTGGCTCCTGGCGGGCGAGCAACGTAAGCCGCAGCGGCTCGGTCAGCCGGGGGAAGCGGCGGATTTGCGCCCGGAGCAGTTTGTCTTTTGCATCATGAATCACGACCAGGTGGGGAACCAGGCGTTTGGCCTGCGTTTGAACCAGTTGGTGTCGCCGGAGGCTTTCCGCGCCGCCTCGGCGCTGCTCTGCCTGGTGCCCTATACGCCGCTGATTCTCATGGGACAGGAATGGGCCGCCTCGACGCCGTTCCTTTATTTCACCGATCACAATTCGGAACTTGGCCGCAAAATAACGGAGGGCCGACGCGAGGAATTCCGCAGCTTCGCCGATTTTCGCGATCCGGAGGCGCGGACCGGAATTCCCGATCCGCAGGACAAGAAAACTTTTCTGCGTTCGAAACTCGATTGGCCGGAGGCGAAGCACGGACGCCACGCCCAGATTCTGCTGCTCTACAGCGAGTGTCTGCGGCTACGGCGCGAGTCGCCGGTGCTGCGGAATCGGTCGCGCGGAAACTTCGAAGTGTTGCCGGCGCTGGAGGGCATCTCGCGCATGAGTTTTGGCCAACCGGAAACCGAGCAATGGCTCATCCTGGCGGATCTCGCCGGCGGCCACCGCATGCCGCCGCTGGCAGAACAAGATGGGTGGGAGCTGGTTCTTTCCAGTAACGAGAGGCGGTTCGGCGGCGAGGATGGGCCGGCCTTTGCGCAACCAGAGGTGCGAGTGTTGCGCCTAACGAGGCCGGTTGATTGACCGGCTGAATCCGTCGGCGAGAATGAGCGGATCGACAAGGAGATGAATTCGAAGATTTTAACCTTGGATGAATTGGCGCAGCGGGCGGAGGAGATTCGCGGCAAGGGTGGCCGCATCGTCCTAACGAACGGGTGCTTCGATCTCCTGCATGTCGGGCATGTGCGTTACCTGCAACAGGCGGCAGAGCTGGGGGACTGCCTCGCGGTGGCGGTGAACGGCGACGAATCGGTGCAGGCGCTGAAGGGACCGGGCCGCCCGCTGAACGGGGCGGAAGATCGCGCAGAAGTCCTGGCCGCGCTGGAGTGCGTGGATTTTGTCACGATCTTCCCGGCGATGCGCGCGACGGCGGTGATCGAGGCGGTGCGCCCGGCGATCTACGTGAAGGGCGGCGATTACACGCTGGAGAGTCTGGACCCCGAAGAAGTCGCCGCGCTGAAGAAGGTCGGCGCGGAGATCAAGACCCTGCCGCTGGTTCCTGGTAAATCGACCACTGGACTGATCGAGCGGATGCGGCCGTAACGGGATGGAGCGACTCGCGATTGGTATTCTCGGCTCCGGCAAAGGTTCCAATTGTCGCGCGATCCTCGAGCAAATCCGCGACGGTAAGGTGGAAGCGAACTGTAGGGTCGTGGTCTCCGATGTCGCGGATGCCGGCATTCTCGCGATCGCGCGGGAGTTTAACGTGCCGGCGGTTTTTTTTTCGCCCGGGAAATTCCGGACGAAGCTGGAACCGGAACGGGAAGAAGAACTCGTTAGGCTGTTGCGTGAGGCGGGCGTGGAACTGGTCGTCCTGGCTGGATTCATGCGTGTGTTAAAATCGCCGCTCCTCGAGGCTTTTCCGCGGCGGATCATCAATCTGCATCCGTCACTCCTCCCGAAATTCCCGGGACGCGAAGCCTGGGCGCAGGCGCTGGCGGCGGGCGAGAGCGTGACCGGTTGCACGGTGCACTACGTCGATGCCGGGGTGGATAGCGGCGAAATTATTGCGCAGCGCGAGGTGCCGATTCTGCCTAACGATACTGACGCGAGTCTGCACGCGCGAATCCAGGTGGCGGAGCGGGAACTCTTCCCGGCCGTCATCGGCCAACTAGCCGCGGCGAAAGTTTAGCCGCACTCGGATTTCTGATCGCGGCCTAACAATTCCTGCATCGCCTGCGCGGGAGATTTTCCTTCATGCAGAACGGCGTAGACCTGGTCGATGATCGGAGTTTCCACGCCGACCTTGCGGGCGCATTCGAAAGCGCTGCGCGCGGTTGGGATTCCCTCCGCGACGGTCTTCATCCCGCTCGTGATTTCTTCCAGCTTTCTGCCTTTGCCTAGCTGTTCGCCAAGTTGGCGATTGCGGCTGTGCTGGCTGAAACAGGTGGCAATCAAATCACCGGCCCCGCTCAGTCCCTGAAAGGTGCGGGCGTCGCCGCCCATCGATACTCCGAGCCGGAGAAGCTCGGCGAGTGAACGCGTGACGAGCGCTGCTTTTGAGTTATCGCCGAAGCCGAAGCCGTCGCTTACGCCGGCGGGTATGGCGAAGATATTCTTCAATGCGCCGCCCAGTTCGATCCCGACAATTTCGTCGCTGCTGTAAACGCGAAACCGGGAGCTTCCCAGCAAGGCCTGAAGTTCCTCCGCGACGCTTCGGTCGCGGCAGCCGAGAACGGTGGCGCTCGGCAGGCCGCGCGCCACTTCCACCGCGAGGTTCGGTCCGGAGAGAACGGCGACAGGATTCGCGGGAAATTTCTCGTGGAGAATCTCGCTCATCCGCATGCCGCTGCCGTGCTCGATCCCTTTCGTGCAACTCATGAGGATGGCGGCGGGGTTCGACATCTCTGCTTGCAGCGCGGTCGCCACCTCGCGAAGCGCCACAGATGGCGTGACAAACACGATCAGGTCGGCCCCCGCACAGTCGGATAGTGTACTCGTTAGGCTAACATTAGCCGGCAACTGCGCGCCCGGGAGGTAGTCGGGGTTTTGCCGGGTCCGACGGATCTCTTCGACACGCTCCGCAGTGTGTCCCCAGAGGATGATTTCATGCTCCGCTTGTGCCCAAAGGAGAGTGAGCGCTGTTCCCCAGCCGCCGGTGCCCAAAATCGCTGTCTGTCGCATAGTTACTTTTCGCCGAAGCGCTGCTCTTTGCCGTGGAGGAGTCTATGCATGTTAGATCGATGCCGCCAGACCACGACGCCGGCGATCAGTATCGAAAATGGCAGCAAACTCGCGCCCGTCAGGAGGCCAAAACGGTGGTAAGCGATCACGAAAAGTGGTAGCGCGACGGCGGCGCCGATCGATGCCACCGAGACATACCGAGTAATCTTGAAAAGGACGATCCAAACTGCCAGGACGGAGAAGACGGCGATCGGCATGAGCCCTAGAAGCACGCCGGCTGAGGTGGCGACTCCTTTGCCGCCCCGAAAGCGGAGCCAGACCGGAAAAGTGTGGCCGAGAATGCAGCCCAGCCCAGCCGCGATCCCCAGGAGTTCGCGTTGAGCCGTTCCGATCACGGCGCCGGCGGCAATCGCAAAAGCGAGACGCACGGCGACGAAGCCCTTTAGCGCATCGAGTGCGAAAACCAAGTAGCCCCATTTCTTGCCTAGAACCCGCAGGACATTCGTGGCTCCAATATTGCCGCTGCCGTGCTCGCGAATATCGATCCCACGAGCGCGCGAAACGAGGTAGCCATTCGGGCAAGAGCCAAAAAGGTATCCGACACTGATCGCGAAAAGGTAGCAGAAAATAGGCGATGTCAAATTCGTAGAACTCTGATTAACAATTAGTTAGGTTATTCTTTCGTAGCCAAACGCTCAAGACTCCCAAGTCGCTTGGTGTGACGCCGCTGATCCGGCCCGCCTGTCCCAGGCTTTCAGGTCGGAGGCCACCCAGCTTTTGACGGGCCTCATTACGAAGTCCCGGCACCGCCGCGTAGTCCAACTCGGGCGGTATGCGGACTGCCTCGGCGGAGCGCATCGAACGAAGTTGGTCGTCCTGGCGACGAATATATCCTTCGTACTTCACCTCAGTCTCCAACAGCTCCCAGATGTGCGGGTCGATCTGCTCACGCAAGGTATCGGAGAGCTGCGCGAGGGTGAATTCCGGCTTCCTCATGAGGTGCAGTAGGCTTTCGCCGTTGTAGCGGGTCGCGCCCGCAATCTGCCTTGCACCCTCGATCCGAGCGGACTTTTCATGCAAGAGCTGGCTCCGTCGCTGTCCTACCAGGCCAAAAGCAGCTGCCTTCGGGGTCAATCTCTGGTCCGCGTTATCATGGCGAAGGAGAAGACGGTGCTCTGCGCGGCTAGTGAACATCCGGTAGGGCTCCTGAGTCCCCTGTGTCACCAGATCATCGATCAAAACGCCAATGTAGGCCTCGCTGCGATTCAAAATAAGCGGTTCCCGCCCCGCGACTTTCAGGGCGGCATTTGCGCCAGCGATCAATCCCTGCGCCGCGGCTTCCTCATATCCGGAAGTCCCATTGATCTGTCCCGCAAAATAGAGGCCGCCCACGACCTTCGTTTCAAGGGTGAGTTGAAGCTGAGTCGGCGGGAAATAATCGTACTCCACCGCGTAACCGGGGCGCATGATTTCAGCCTTCTCCAGCGCCGGGATGGAATGAATGAATTCCACTTGAACCTCGTAGGGCAGGCTGGTCGAGATCCCGTTGACATAGAATTCCTCCGTCTGTCGCCCCTCCGGTTCCAAGAAGAGCTGATGATGGGCTTTGTCGGCAAACTTCACGACCTTGTCTTCAATGGATGGACAGTATCTCGGGCCCGTCCCCTCAATTCGCCCGCTGTACAAAGGCGACCGATGCAGGTTACGGCGAATAATCTCGTGGGTCTCAGGGGTTGTTGAGGTGATCCAACACGGCAGTTGTTCCACGTGGAACCCGCCGTCTTCAAACCGATTCAATGTCAAAAATTCTTCGCGGTGGCCAAACTCCTCGCTCGCTGGGATGAAACAGAAGCGAGTCGGTGGATCGTCTCCCAGCTGTTTGACGCAGGCGGCAAAATCAATCGAACGACCGCTTAGGCGGCACGGCGTTCCGGTTTTAAAGCGTCCCGTGGCAAAGCCAAGGGCGCGCAGGTTATCACTCAGAGGCGAGGCGCTGTCCGCCATCCGACCGCCCGGCCAGCTTTCGTTACCGACATGCAGCAGTCCCCTCAAGAAAGTCCCCGCCGTGATGACGACGCTCCGACCGCGAACTGAGAAGCCGAAATCCGAGCGCACCCCAACCACGCGGCCCCTCTCGACGAGAATTTCCGCCACGCCGCCCTGCTTCACATCGAGCCCGTCCTGCTGCTCGAGCAGCCACTTCATGCGGAATTGGTATGCCTTTTTGTCGCACTGCGCTCTCGGAGCGCGGACACTCGGTCCTTTTGTGCGGTTCAGCAGACGAAATTGCAGACCCGTCGCGTCGGCATTGATTCCCATCGCACCCCCGAGCGCGTCGATCTCCCGGACAATGTGCCCCTTTGCGAGCCCTCCGATCGCCGGATTGCAAGACATTTGCCCCACGGTATCCACGTTTTGGGTGAGCAATAGTGTCTGAGCTCCGAGCCGCGATGATGCCAGGGCCGCTTCGATTCCGGCATGGCCAGCGCCGACAACGATCACATCATAAGTCTTGGCGAGAAAATATTGTTCCACGTGGAATCACCTCACGACCCGGCAAAACTCGAAAATGGCGATGGGAGGAGATCCGAAAGAAGGACAGTCCGAGACGCTCCTCCGCGACCGATGCAGCAGACGCGCATCGAGCGATTGAATTCAGCCAGAAATTGCCGACACGCCCCACACGGCACGACGGGCTCTTCAGTTTCGGCCGCCACTGCAATCGCCTCGAACTCTCGATGTCCCGCAACGATCGCGCTGGAGACTGCCACCCGTTCGGCGCAGATCGTGAGACCGAATGAAGCGTTCTCCACGTTGCATCCAACAAATATTTCGCCCGACGAAGTAGCCAGGGCCGCGCCAACCGCAAAATGTGAGTATTTCGCGTAGGCATTTTCGCGAGCCTTCCACGCCCGGGCCGCCAGGAAATCCAAATCTACCTCTGTGCCCATGCTTTCCTGGCTGAGATCACTTCGCCCGCGGGCAGCTGTTCCGACGTTTCGCGCTCTTGCGAGGCTTTCCCTTCTGCCTCTTGCAGCAGTCGGAGAGAAATACGACCGAGCACAAACAGTATGAGCGCGGAAATCAACAAACCGCCTCCCCACACCCAATACTCGATCACCCGCGGATGGCTCTTGCCACGCATCAGATTAAGTCCGAGCTGTCCAAGCGTTCCGATGTAGGTGTAAAGAAAAAGGCCTGGTGCCTGCCCAATGGCAACCCAAAGGATACAGGTTCGAAAACGAATCGTCGTCAAACCATAGAGATAATTCAGTAAACTGGTTGGAAACAAAGGATGTAACTGGCTGAGCAAAATGATTTTCCAGCCCTCCCTAGCCACCGCCGGCTCCAAGGCTTCGAGAGTGGGATTCCGCATCAGCCTTCTCCGCAGCCAGCTCCGACCGACTTTTCGGCTGAGATAGAATGCGATAGCAGCGCCAGTTACGTTCCCTACCAGGACGATCAAAAAGCCCCACCATAGACCGAAGAAGAACCCACCCCCGACGCTAAGAAGGCCCCCGGGCAAAAGTAAGACGTTGCAGCAGGCGTAGAGAATCGGATACCAAACGGCGCTCCAAGCTCCCAGATGCATGACCTTTTGCTGAACTTTGGCGATCCAGTCAGCGATCGGAAAGTACCGCGCGGCGACAAAAAATGCGGCTGAGACCAGAAGCAAGCCGGCTACTTGGAGATAAACGGCGCGCCGGACTTTTGACATCAGCGCAATTTGCCCACTTCACAGGCTGCGCGCAAACGCCGCCAATTCGACCGTCGCCGAATATCTCAGAAATGGCGTGATGAGGTAAACACCCGGGAACCTCTCCAACGCCCCCTTGGAAATTTCGCGGGCGATCTCGAGCCCTCGCGCCGCGCCTTCTTCGCCATCTGCTCCCGTCATTCGCTGCCGCACCTGGTCCGGCACGATAATTCCAGGCACTTCGTTGTGCAGGAACTCGGCCTGTCGCCCGCTCAGCAAAGGCCAGACGCCGGTGAAGATAGGCACGCCAAAGCCTTGCGTCCGCCGCACCATTTCGTCGAGCACGCGCAGATCAAAGACAGGCTGCGTCATCACATATTGGGCGCCGGCCGCGATCTTTCGCTCGAGCCGCGAAACCTGGGCGTCGAGATTCTTCGAATTCGGATTAAAGGTGCAACCCATCACAAACTGAGTGGAGGCGCTCAGGGATTTACCCGCGTGGTTGAATCCCTCGTTCATCCGCTTGACGATGCCGATCAGTTGAACCGAATTCACATCGTAAACAGAAGCGGCCCCGGGATGATCACCTACTCTCGCCGGATCGCCCGTCAGCGGTAAAACGTGGCGCATTCCAAGGGCTGCCATCCCGAGCAACTCGCTCTGCAGACCGAGGACATTCCGGTCGCGGCAACTCATATGGAGCAAAGGAGTGATCCCGAACCTCTCCTTTAGCATTGCCCCGATCGCGAGATTGCTGACTCTCAAGATGGCGAGAGAGTTGTCCGCCAAGGTAATCGCGTCACACCCGGCTTGTACAAGTGCCTGCGCGCCAGTGAAATACTTCTCCAGAGCAAGAGTCTTGGGCGGATCCAGCTCGCAAATAATCACGCGATGCCCGGCCACGATCCGATCCAGTAAGCTCTCTTCTGTCGGCGGAACGATTCTTGGCTTGGGCGGTCGCGCTGTTTCGCGAACGGCGCTGATCGATTTGTTTCGGGTTGGTGCCAGGTCAGCCAGCACCGCCGCCATGGCCGCGATTGTCCGCGGCGTGGTTCCACAGCATCCGCCGATCAAGCGCGCCCCTTGGTCCGCCATCTCACGGGCCATTTTCGCGAAATAATCCGGCGAGGTGTAATAAATGAAACGGCCCTCATGGTATTTCGGATATCCGGCGTTCGGATAAGCCGAGAGCACGAAATCCAGCGGAATTCTCTCGAGGAGATGCACCGTCGCCTGCGGGCCATTGAGGCAATTCACACCCACTACGTCCGCGCCGAGTGCCGTCAGCTTGCGAAAAGCTTCGACCAGCGTGAGCCCCGAAGGAAGTCGGCCCTCCTGGTCGCAGGCCAGCGAACAAATAGTCGGCGCCTTCGAGAGCTCCATTTTTGCTGCGAGCGCGATCTCCATTTCGTCGCCGTCGAGGAACGTCTCGAAAAAGATCGCATCTGCGCCGCCGTCGAGTAACCCCGTCACCTGTTCCCGAAACACCGCCCGGCGATCAATGCCGCGTGTCTGCGCTTCGTCGGCGCCGATCCCAAGCGGACCTACGCTGCCGGCCACAAATACATCTTTCGCTCGCGCAGCCTCGCGTGCGAGTCGCGCTGCGGCCGCGTTGATTTCCTCTGTTTGCTCGCCGAAACCGAAGCGATCGAGACGCACCCGGTTGGCGCCAAACGTGTTTGTCTCGATGACACGCGCTCCCGCCGCTACGTAGTCTTGATGAACTTTGAGCACACGCTCCGGCTCACTGAGGCACAGTTCCTCGAGGCATCGCTCTAAGGGAATTCCTTCATTGAGCAATATCGTGCCCATCGCGCCGTCGCCACAGACCAGGCGACTCTGGAGTTCGTCGAGGAGATCCACCGTCTTATGCGCTTAGCGTCAAGGCCTCTTCCCGTCAATCAGTCGTAGCGCGCAGGCCCACGAGAAAAATGGGACCGTCTTGAAAAGCGATCCTGCCTAACGAGCGAGAATGACTTCCTTCTTGTTCCAGGAATGCTTCTCGCCGCAATGCACGCAGGCCACGGTTCCTGGCTTAAGTTTGGCTGAGGCAAAGACATCCTCTTCAATCACCACTCCGGTTACATTCAGCTTTTTCGTTACCGGACATCGCACCAGGATTCGCTTGATCACTCCGTGAATATCTCACATCGGTCGCCAAAAGCTTGCTCAAACTTGGCCGGCAACAAATCATCGAACCTCTTTGCGGCGGTGGAATGAGCAGGGCTCGCCGCCAAAAACAGGCCAACAACTTCCGATAAGTTCCAATAATCTTTCCGCATCGGCGACAGAACCTCTTTTCCCAGATCAACTCTCCGGCGTTATCAACAGTCGTTTATCACACCCTTTTCAGAGCAAAAAGCAGCCGGAGTTGGCAGTTATTCAGACGCTGATGATTAAGATACTTCATTTG
>DASXYO010000009.1:0-12776 GCA_036502465.1 Chthoniobacterales bacterium | reverse complement strand
TCGGCGCGAGCGGAAATGTCCGGGGAGCGCGCGCGACTCGCGCGCTGGTTTCGGCGACTCGCCGGAACACTCTTCCGTTAAGACGCCTGGCAAAGTTCGCAATGGCGAGGTCGCCATTGCCAGCACGCGAGTCGCGTGCGCTCCCCGGAAGCCGCGAGGCGCTATATGACTCCCGAAGTGGTCTTCGCCTTCGCGCGGTCGAGCAGGCGAACCGGCGAAATCTTGACCACGTTATCCGGGTCGTAATCGATCAGTTTGAGCCAATCCTCAGTGATGTCGGTCGCGGGCAGAATCTCGTTTTCCAGATACTCGGCGTTATACGCGACCTGAAGATCGGCTTCGCTGATTCCCTCATCCTTCCCACTCGCGATGGAGCGCTTGATCGCCATTCCTTTTGCCCGCTCAACAATCGACGCGATGATCGCGCCGCTGATCACGTCGCTCCGAAAGAGCGCTTCCTTGCGGCCGCTGCGCAATGTCACTTCGAGGAGACGATTCTCTTCCTTCTTCGAGAACTGCGTTTCGAGCAATCGCCCGATGAGTGCATCGATCGCGGCCGCTTTCGATTCCGCGCCTTCGAGCAGCGCGGCGTCGTAGGGCAGGTCGTCGGTCAGGTAAATCCGATAAATTTCGCGCGCGCCTTCCTTGTTCGGGCGGTTCACCTTGATTTTGCGATCGATCCGGCCCGGCCGCAGGATGGCGGGGTCGATCAAATCGGCGCGATTCGAGGCGAGGATAATGACAACTTCGTTCAGCGAATCGATCCCATCCATCTCCGTGCAAAACATCGGGACGAGGGTGGAAAGGATGCTCGAGTAGCGCGAAGCGCGCCGGGTGCCGAGGATGCTTTCGGCTTCGTCGATAAAGAGAAACGGCATGTAACCTTCGCGACGTTTCTCGCGCGCGGTGGCGAAGATTTCGCGCACCATCCGCTCCGATTCACCGACCCACATGTTGAGAATCTCGGGGCCCTTGATGTGCATGAAATACTCGCGCATGTCGGCGCCCGATTTGCCGCGAAGTTGCTTCGTTAGGTTGTAGGCGGTTGCTTTGCCGATGAGTGTCTTGCCGCAGCCGGGCGGGCCGTAAAGGAGGAAGCCTTTCGGCGTGGCGTGTTGGAATTTCGCGAAGAGTTCCTCGTGCAGGAGCGGCAGCTCGATCGCGTCACGGATCGCCTGGAGCGCTTCCTGTTGGCCGCCGACTTTTTCCCACGGGAGCTCCGGCACCTCGTCGAGGTAATGATCGCGTGATTGCGGGCTGGCGAGGAGCTCGAGCGCGACGCGATAATTGGCATCGACCCGCACGTCGTCGCCAGACTTGAGCGGCGCTTTCGCGAGCTGCGCGGAGCGTTGCAGGACTAACGACTGCGTCCCGTGCTCTGCCCCGACGCGAATGCGATCTTCACCCAGGACTTCGGCGACTTTGGTCACTGGCCCGGCCGTTTCAAAACCGAGATCGCCGACGACGACGAATGCTTCGTTGACCAGGACGCGAGTGCCTTTCTGCAATTTCGCGAGGCTGATGCGCGGATCGACGTTGCAATAATAATCTGCGCCGCCGACCACGATCTGCGCCGTGCCGCGCTCCGGGCTGCCGAGGAAAGTACCGATCCGATTCGCCGGCGAGGTCACCTTTTTGATGACCTGCTCCAGTTTCTCGATCATGTCGCGCGCGTCGCCGACCATCTGCTCCTGTTCCTCGATCTCGGCCCGGAGAGCGATCAGCCGCTCGCGGGCGAAATGATCCGGCGGGAGGAGCGCGACCGCGCGGTCAAAAGCCTCGAGCAGGCTGATGGCGTCGCCGTCGTTAGGCTGGCCGTCTGCGGCCGGGGTTGAATTCCATTCGTCGCTCATGCCCAATCGTTCTTTATCACTGACGCTGCTTAAAAATGATACGCATGCAGGATTCAGGCCGCAAACTTGCCGCCTCCGAGCCGGGCAAAAATCGGTTGCTGGGAGCGGCTCGGCACCCTACGGTTGGCTCTCTTTTCGAGGAGTCTTAGCTCAATTGGTTAGAGCGCCGCCCTGTCACGGCGGAGGTTGCGGGTTCGAGCCCCGTAGACTCCGGTTCTTCGCTCTCCCGCACCAGTTCCCGGAGGAGATAAAAAGCCGGTTTGCGTCGGCCGGTGTGTGTCGTGAGCCCGAGATGATATTCCCGGTGATCCATTCGCCCACCGTCTTCCGTCATCTCAATCGCCGGCTGCGTCGGCGCGAGATCGATCAGCGAATACCAGTAGACGCGCGGCGCGGCGATCGCGGCCGCGTGGCGCGACATGATGCATTGCTCGTCGAAGCTGTCCGGCTTCTGCAGTTCCGCGTCCCAGGTAGCAAAGCCGGTTTCGGTGATCCAGACCGGTTTGCCGCCGCTCCCGCGCGCGATCGTCTCGATCTTCTCGTCCCAGCCGTGCCAATGATCGGGCCAGTCCCACCAGTATTCGTCGCCCTCCCACATTCCCGGAAACCCATGGATCGCGACCACGTCGATCTGTCGCAGAACACCGTAGCTCTTGATTAATCGCAGCCAATGCCGATCGACTGGCATCATCCCGCCAAGCGCGGTCGTGCAGCCGCGCTTCTTCGCCCAGTGCGCCGCCATCCCGATCATCCAGCCGAATTTTTTCCAGTCCGGATCGAGCGCAGGCCGACCGCTTCGATCCCGTAGGCGGGACAGACACTCAGGCAAAGGCGTTCCTGGTGGCACTTGGAGATCGCGTAGACTGAAGGCAAAGCCGGACACTTCGTCTCGTTCGTCGGGATCGGCTGGAGCGCTTCGCCAGCCGCATCGCGCACTTCCCAGTCGCGCACCTTGAGCTGTGCGATCTGCCGTTCGTTAGGCGAAATAAGTCGGCGAGGTGGGAACCGACGAATCCTGCGCCTCCAGTAATCAGTGCTTTTTTCATGTTCCTGTGCGGAATCTTTCGCAGGTGCGACGGCAGCCACGCGTCCGAATGCAAGCCAAAGACCGACTCCCAGATTTTCCTAGCGGCCGCTCGGGCAAATCCCGGTTGCCGAGGGGAAAAACGTTTCTGCGCTCGCCGAAAGCGATACCTTGGCAGGCCGTACCCGATGGAAACAACCAACGCCATTCTTCTGCGGAAACGAAAACTGAGCGATACCAGCCTAATTGTTTCCTGGTGCACCGAATCGCTCGGCACGATCGAGACGGTGGCGAAGGGAGCGCGGCGGCCGAAGAGTGTCTTCGCGGGCAAACTCGATCTTTTTTTCGAGGCCGAGATCCAGATCAAGCGCAGCCGCCGTTCGCATCTGCACACGCTGACCGAGGTCGTATTACGCAATCCTTTTGGCGGGATCCGGGAAAATTATCTGCGCACCCAGGCGGCCTCCTATTTCGTGGAATGGCTCGAGATCAGCACCGAGCTGGAACACCCCGCGCCGGAACTCTTCCGTCTCCTGCAACGCGCGTTTGGATTTCTCGACAACCACGACGCGAATCGGCGCGCGGTGCACCATTTCGAAGCCGAGCTGGCGCGCCTTGCCGGCGTTCACGATGCCGCCATCCTCAAGAGCGATCCGGCCGCCGCCCTCGCATCACTTTTTGGCCGGATGCCGCGCGCTCGCGGCGGCCTGCTTCGGGCACTGGTGTAACCTTTCGTTCGGAGAAATCTCTGGCCCGCGCCGCGCGGTTCGTTAACGTCCGCGCATGAAAAAGTATTTTTCTCTGCTCTTGCTCGCCGCTTTTTGCGGCAGCCTCTCCTCAGCCCGGGCTGAGGAATACAAGCTCGATCCGGTCCATTCCTCGATCAGTTTCAAGGTTCGCCACTTTTTCAGTTACGTGAACGGCGGCTTCACGAAGTTCGAGGGAACGATCCACGTCGACCAGGAGCATCCGGAGAAATCGTCGGTCACGGCCACGATCGATGCCACGAGCGTGAACACGAAGAACGACAAGCGGGACGAGGATCTGCGGAGCGCAGATTTTTTCGATGTCGCGAAATACCCGACGATAACTTTCAAGAGCAAAAGCGTGAAGCAAACAGGCGCCGACAGCGGCGACATCATCGGCGACCTGACGATGCACGGGGTGACGAAAGAGATCACGCTGCACGCCAAGTTTCTCGGCAAAGGCAAAGGGATGGGCGGTAAGGCGATCAGCGGCTGGCAGGTCACGCCCGAGCCGATCAAGCGGAGCGAGTACGGCCTGACCTGGAGCAAGGCGGTCGAAGGTACCGCGGTCGTGGGGGATGAGGTCACGATCTCAATCGACGTCGAGGCAGACAAGGCGCCCTAACGATTAGCCCTTCAGCCCGGTGAGAGTGACGCCGCGCAGGAAGTAGCGCTGCGCGAAAAGGAAGATGAGGACGACCGGCAGCATCATGAGAAGCGAAGCGGCCATCACCATTCCCATTCCCTTGGCTGTGCCCGGATATGAAACCTGTACCTGGAAGGCATAAAGCCCGAACGAAAGCGGATAAAGCCGCTGATCCGCGAGATAAATCAGCGGCATCATGAATTCATTCCAGGTCGCGAGAAAAGTGAAGATCGCGATCGCGGCGAGGGTTGGCCTAACGAGCGGCAACATAATGTGCCAGTAGATGCGAAAAAATCCGCAACCGTCCAGCCGGGCCGCGTCCTCCAGGTCGCGCGGCACGCCTTTGAGAAATTGCCGGAGTAGAAAAACGTAGAAGGCGGGTGCGACGAAGCTCGCGATCCAGAGCGGCTGGAGGGTGTTATACCACCCGAGTTTTTGCATGATGAGGAACTGCGGGATCATCGTCACCTGCGCGGGGATCATCATGGTCGCAAGGAGGAGCGCGAAACAGATCGAGCGCCCCGGCCATTGCAGCCGGGCAAAGGCGTAAGCGACTAACGAGCAACTGAAAAGTGTCCCGACGAGATTGAGAATGACGAGGAAGACGCTCGTCCCAAAGTAACGCCAGAAGGGAACGTAATCGAAAGTCTGGCGATAGTTGCGCTCGATCTTGGCCATCCACGCGCCCAGCCAGTTCGTTTTTTGCAGCTCGAACGTGACTTTGATTTCGTTAGGCGCATTCATCGGGGAGGCCCCATCGGGTTCGAGCAAAGTCCACGTCTTCACCTTGGTCGGGCGATCTTCCGGGCCGCGTTCCTGCCAGGTGTCGAGAACCCAATCGTAGTCCGCCAGCGGCAACGCCCGGGCCGCTTCGTAACGCCGGCCCTCTTTCTCGACGAAAATTCTCAGCCTGTGCCAGGTGTTGTCGTAACGGAGCGACAGTTGCAGCCGATGCAGACGCGCAAGGGGAAAACTCGTGTGGAAGATCTGCGTGAGAGTCACCCGATCGCCTTTGGAGAAATCGTAACGCAGCTCTGCATTGGATTCGTTAGGCAGGCCACCTGGAACCAGTTGTGCGGCCGCATCGCCGCCGATCTGCCACGCGGTCGCGGCTTTATCTGCTGGCACCAAAACATCCTCCTGCTGGTCGTAGGATTCCGCCCGGAAGGCTCCCAGGCAAAAGACGCGCCGCAACTGCGCGACGATTTCGGCGACCAGCGCCGGAGAAATTTCCGACTTCAGTCGAGCGTCGAGTTGAGCCGGGGGCCATTCCCAGACTTCGCCGGGCAGGACGTTGAGAAGCCGGGTGTAAACTCCGCGCGCGCTCTGGCGGATTAACACCGTGCGCTCGAGATCGTTAGGCCAGGAATAATTCAAGGAACCCAGGTCCTTCTCGATCAGCCCGAGGGCGTTTTCGAGGTGCGGGCCCTGCAGGTCTGCGTAAAGGCGATCGTCAACGTAAGGCGATTGCAGACGCGGGATCGGACGCTGCGGCAAAAAGTGGATCGTCTCACTGAAGAGTTCGCGATCGAGCTTGGCCGAAGTCGCCGCCATCCAGAGAAACGGCCAGACGAAAACGAGCGAGCCCCCGATGAGCAGGAGATAGATGACGAGAGTGCGGAGCGTTTTCATCTTATAGCCCGCTCACTCGCCCTCATAATGCACCCAGCGTTTCGAGAGCTTCAGTTGCATCATCGTTAGGCCGAAGACGACCAAGAACAAAAACCACCCCAGCGCCGAGGCGTAACCCATCTGGAGAAAACGAAAGGCCTGGTTAAAGAGGTGATAGGCGTAGAAGAGCGTCGAATCGACCGGCCCGCCCTCCGTCATTATGTAGGCCTGGGTGAAAATCTGCAGGGTTGCGATCAGCCCCATGATCACGTTGAACAAAATGTAGGGCGAAAGAAGCGGGAGCGTGATGTGGCGAAAGCGCTGCCAGGCATTCGCCCCGTCCAGCTCGGCCGCTTCGTAATAGCTATCGCTGATCCCTTTCAGCCCCGCGAGCCAGATGATCATCCCGCCGCCGGAACTCCAGAGCCCGAGCAAAATGAGCGCCGGCTTGCTCGTGTGTTCGTCCTGCAGCCAGTTCGGCCCATGCACGCCGAAGCTGGCGAGAAACGTATTCAGCATTCCGGCGTTCGGATTGAAAATCCAAAACCATAAAATGCTCGACGCCACCACCGGCACGATCGACGGCAGATAAAAAAACGTTCGCCAGATCGCGACACCCTTGATCTCGAGATTAAGCAGGAGCGCAATCCCGAGACTGAGCGCCAAGCCTAACGGAATCCCGATGATCATGTAGGCCGTGTTCCCGACCGATTTCCAGAACAGCCGGTCGCCCGTCAACATCCAGTGATAATTTGCGAGGCCGACAAAACGCGCCGGATTGAGAACGTCGTAATCGCAAAAGCTGATGATGATCGAGAAAAGGATCGGGCCGCCCGTCAGGACGATGAAGCCGATGATCCAGGGCGACGCGCAAAGCCAGCCTCCGCGCCATTGCGAGCGAAAATAATGGCTCCGCGTTCCTTCCACCGCCGCCACCCCGCCGCGTCTCGGTTTTGTTTCCCACCAATAAATCAGGCCGGCGCCGAGCGCGACGAGCGCTAGATAAACGCCAACGAAATAGCGCCACGGCACGATCGAACCGCGCGGCGGACTGAGCGCGCGGTCGAGCTGGCGTTGCACACTTTCGTTCGCGTCGTCGAGTGCGGCTTTGGGCGAGAGCTTGTGGAAGATCGCGTTCTCCGTCGCGCGTTTTTGCTCGTTGAACATGAGCTGCCCGACCGGCGTGACCGGCCGGATCGGCGAGGTATCGATCAGGTCGTTCAACAACTTCACGCCGTCGCGCATCTTGGCCGGGATCGCCGGGTTGCCCGCGACGTATTTTTCGTAAAGCCATTCGTTGATCTTGCGATTGGCGTTTTGCGTCGGGACGTAAACAAGACCCTGGCTCCCGAGTTGCAGGCGGTTCGCTTCGCCGATCACTTCCGCCGCGCGCCGGCTGCACATGTATTTCAGCAGCTCCCAACCCGCTCCTTTATTTCGCGCGGTGGATGGAATGGCGAAACACCAGCCACTTACCCAGCTCATCCCGGGGCGCCCGGCATCGATCGCAGATTGCGGCATCGGCGGAGCGGCCACGCCGTAGTTCAGGTTCGCGCCGAATTGCGCGAGTGCTTCGGGAAAAGTCCAGTAGCCGTCGATCTTTAACGCCACTTTCCCCTGCACGAACGGATCGAGCTGGCCGGTCTGTGCGCTGCTTTGAAAACCATAAACCGCGGCCGCTCCGCCTAACGAATCATAAACCTTCGTCATCCACTGCAGCGCTTCCACCACGCGGGGATCGTTCAAGGTGGCGTGGCGCCGGTCCGGGGTCATGAATTGCCCGCCGTTCATCCATCCGTAGAGATAGAGCCAGGCGTTGCCATAGTTAGGCGCGAAGCCCAGTCGCGTGATTGCGCCCCGTTCGTTGCGCTCCGTCAGCTTCGCCGCCATCTCGGAAAGCTCGGCCCAATTCTTCGGCGGCCGCGCTTCCCCTTCCGCATCGACAAAACCGGCGCGTTTAAGCAGATCCTTGTTATAAAAAAGTGCGCGATCATCGACTCGCTCCGGTATTCCGTAAGTGCCGGTATCGCCTGTGACCGGGTCGGCGTAGACGACTTCTTTCCAGCAGGAGCGATAATAATTCTCTGCGCGGATCGCGTCCGGATCGCTGCTCTGAGCCTCGCGGGCGAGAAACGGTTCGAGCTTTGTAAACGCACCGCGCGCCGCCCATTCGCTGATCGCGTAACGATCGAATAACAGGAGATCCGGCGGCTGCCCGCCCGCCACGCTGACGAGAAAACGCGTCGGATCGGCCGTCTGATCGCGGGACGCGCTTTGCCCGTTGACGACGCGGTAGATCGGGCGGCGCGGATCTTTTTCATGGAGCGCGCGGCTCTGCGCTTCGAAATCGAGAAACGCTTCGTCGAACGCCGCCTTGTTCGCGCCGGCGTCGCCGGTGTAGTAGATCTCGATCACGCCTGGCTCGTTAGGCGCGATCGCTCGCTGCGGGGCGAGGGACCAGAGCAGACCGGCCAGGGCGGCGACGAAAAGAACGATTTTCCACGGCGACATCGAGCTGGCGAATTTGGCAGCGCGACGTGAAACTGACCAGCATTTTGCGCCCCGGTTCCTCGGGCGGGAGAAGCTTTACCGGCATGTCATTCACTTATCGAAACCAGGAACTGGTCTGCGAACGAGTCACGATCGCGGAAATCGCGGCCCAGGCCGGAACTCCCTTTTATGTCTATTCGACCGGGCGCTTGCGCGAGAATTTCAACGCCTATGCCTCCGCATTCTCCGACGCGTCGGCGACGATTTGTTTTGCGGTCAAATCCTGTTCGAATATCGCGATCCTGAAGTTGCTCCAGGCCGAAGGCGCGGGCGCCGACACCGTTTCCGGCGGAGAAATTCGGCGCGCCCTCCTTGCCGGCATCGCCCCGGAGAAAATCATTTTTTCGGGGGTCGGGAAGACGAAGGAAGAGATCGCCTTCGCGCTCGAGTCAGGCGTCGGCCAGCTCAATGTCGAGTCGCTCGAAGAACTCGAGATGATCAACGAAATCGCGGCGCCCCGAAACGTTAGGGCAAAAGTTTCGGTGCGAGTGAATCCGGATGTCGATGCCGGGACGCACGAGAAAATTTCCACTGGCCGCAAGTCGGATAAGTTCGGTATCCCGTGGGAGGAAGCGCGCCGGGCGTATGGGAAAGCGAAGGCGCTCCCGCATCTCGAAGTCCAGGGAGTCGCCTGTCATATCGGCAGCCAAATCACCGATCTCGTTCCGTTTCACAAGGCATTCCGCAAAGTTACCGAACTAGCGCGTGAGCTGCTCGCGGACGGGTTTCCGATTCGGCGCATCGATCTCGGCGGCGGTCTTGGAATTCGCTACAAGGATGAAACGCCAGTCCCGGTCGGCGAGTACGCGGGTGAAGTGATGAAGCACGCGCGGCCGTTAGGCCTGCGGCTTTTTCTCGAACCGGGGCGTTCCATCTCCGCCTCGGCCGGGGCGCTTATTTCAGAAGTGCAATTTATCAAACACACCGAAGGAAAAAGTTTCGTCGTGCTCGATGCTGGCATGAACGATCTCGCGCGCCCGGCGATTTATGGTGCGTATCACGAAATTATTTCGGTGCGGGAAGGCGAGGCCGATCAGAGTTATGACGTGGTCGGACCGGTCTGCGAATCGTCCGATGTTTTCGGAACCAAACGCCGATTTCCGAAAATTCAGGCGGGCGATCTCGTCGCGATCCTGAATGCCGGCGCCTACGGAGCGGCGATGTCGTCGAACTACAACACGCGCGGTCTGCTCCCGGAAATTCTAGTCGAAGGCGACCGGTTCCGGACTATTCGCCGCCGGCAAACTTTCGAGGAAATGATCGCGCTGGAGAAATATTGAGGTCATTTTCCCTAACGAACTGAAAAGGACGTGAGCAAAGAAATCAGAATCCTCGTGGCGGAGGATGAGCCGGCCATGCTTCGGCTCGTCCAGAGCAATTTGCGGCGCGCTGGATTTGTCGTCGGAGAGGTTCTGCACGGCAGCGAAGTCGAGGCCCGCGTCCTCAGTTGGAAACCGGCTCTGGTTCTGCTCGATGTCATGCTTCCTGGCGTCTCGGGATTCGATCTTTGCCGTCGCCTGAAAAGCGGCGCACGCAGCAAGCACATCCCGATCATCATGTTGACCGCCAAGGCGCAGGAACGCGATCGCGTCCACGGACTTGAGCTGGGCGCGGATGATTACGTGACGAAACCTTTCAGTCCGCGCGAGCTGGTCCTGCGCGTGCAGGCGCAGATTCGTAAACTGCCCGGGCATGCCACCACCGGCGACTCGATTCAGATTGGCGGGATCGTGATCGATCGCGTCGCACCTTCCGCCAAAGTGGACGGCCATCCGCTCGCTCTGACCGCGACCGAGTTCAAACTCCTGACCGTTCTGATGGAAAGGGTCGGGCGCGTGCAAAGCCGCGATCGCTTGTTGAGCGACGTCTGGGGTTACGCGGCGGCGATCGAATCGCGCACGGTGGACATTTACGTCACGCGTTTGCGCGGCAAGCTGGGGCGCGCCGCGGCTCATCTCGAAACGGTGCGCGGTTTTGGTTACCGCTTTGTCGAGACACCGGCGAAATGACGGACGACTTGTGGCGGGAGATCCTGGGGCGGATCGAGGAAGGAGTGCTCCTGCTCGACGCGGAGGGAGAAATTCTTTTCGCGAACGAAGCAGGCCGGCGGTTTTCTGAAGTCGTTAGGCAAGCGCGGCCTGCGATGTCGGAAAACGAGGTGTGCGAAATTCCCTTTCCAGTCGGCCCGGAGACGCGGCGACTCGCGGTTCGGTCCAGCCGCTTGGGCACGCGAACGCTCTTTCTCCTGCGCGACGTTACCGCCCAGCGCGCGCTCGAAGAAGTCGGGACAGAAGTGATTGCCAAGGTGTCGCACGAATTGCGGACGCCGATCTCGATTCTCGCCGGCTACATCGAGAATCTGGTCGATTTCCCGGAAATGGCGCGCTCCGAACAGATCGAAATTTTTGCGATCATGCAGGAGCACGCGACGCGGCTGAAGGCGCTGCTCGACGACCTGCTCACGCTCGCCTGTTTCGATTCGCGCAGTGAAGTGCTCGATTACGGTGAGCTCGATTTGCGCGCTTTCCTGCGCCGGCTGGCGAAGGATTGGCAGCCAGCGCTGGCGAGCAAGGAGATGGCTTTTGTTCTCGAGATCGCGGACGACGTCGATCGCATCCGGGTCGATCGCTTCCGGTTCGAACAGGTGATGCACAACCTTTTCGACAACGCCTTCAAATACACGCCGCTGGAAGGGCAGATTCGCGTCCGCGCCGCGCAGGTGGAGGATCGGATCGAGATCAGCGTGGAAGATAACGGGGCCGGTATCCCGGAAGAAGATCTGCCGCACATTTTCGAACCGTTCTATCGAGTCGACAAAGCGCGCAGCCGGAAGTATGGCGGGACCGGGCTCGGTTTATCCATTGTTAGGCATGTCGTCGCTCTGCATGGCGGAACGGTGCGGGCGGAGAGCACCCTGCAGATGTCGACTCGAATCATCATTTCGCTCCCGCGCGAGCAGGTTTTACAAACTTGAAACGTTCTTGAAATGAAATTGAAGCATCGCCGCGCCAGCGTAAGCGGTTCTGAGGCATGAGCGTGCCTAACGATTATGAAGAAACTCGAAGCGATCATCAAACCTTTCAAACTCGAGGAGGTCCGCGAGGCGCTGATGGCGCTCGGGATCGAGGGCATGACCGTGAGCGAAGTGCGCGGCTTCGGCCGCCAGAAAGGGCACACGGAAATTTATCGCGGGAGCGAATACACGGTCGATTTCCTGCCCAAGCTGAAAGTGGAGATTGTGCTGCCGGACGACCTTTTGGAGAGTGCCTCCGCGGCCGTCATTGGCGCCGCCAAGACCGGCAAGATTGGTGACGGAAAGCTCTTCGTCCTCGAGGTCGAAAGCGCGGTGCGCATCCGCACCGGCGAAGCAGACGAAAAAGCGATTTAGGTTGTCGGGAAAAGTGCGGGGGACCGACGCGGGGTTATGCTGGCGGTGTGGCGGAGTCATCTGGTCTGCTAACCATCAGGGAGAGCTTCGGCCATCGCTTCGGGACGGCGCCGCAATTCGTCGTGCGCGCGCCCGGGAGAGTAAACCTGATCGGCGAGCACACGGACTACAACGACGGTTTCGTTCTGCCGATGGCGATCGACCGCGCGACCTGGATCGCATTGCGCCCGCGCGAGGATGAGCGCGTGCATTTGCATTCGGTCGAACAGAACGAAACGATCGAGTTTAGCCTAACGAATCTGGAGAAGAGTCGCGCCGCCTGGCACGAATATCCCAAGGGCGTGGCCTGGGCTTTGCGCGAAGCGGGCTACGATCTGCGCGGTTGGGAAGGGGTCAGCAGCTGCGATGTGCCGATGGGCGCCGGGCTTTCGTCTTCGGCGTCCTTTGAACTGGCGGTGGCGCGCGGTTTTGCAGCGATTGGGGAACTTGGGTGGGACGGTCCGACCATGGCTCGGCTTTGTCAGAAGGCGGAAAACCAATGGGTCGGCGTGAATTGCGGCATCATGGATCAGATGATTTCCGCCATCGGTCGAGAGGGACACGCGGTCCTGATCGATTGCCGTGATTTCTCCACCGAAGCGGTGCCGCTGCCGCCGGGCGTTTCGATCGTGGTGATGGATACGGGAACACGCCGCGGTTTGGTTGATTCGGCCTACAACGAACGGCGCCGGCAATGCGAGGCGGCCGCCCATTTCTTTGGCGTAAAGGCGTTGCGCGATGTAAGCCTGAGCGAGATCGACACGCGCGGTTCTGGCTTGGATGACATTACCCGGCGCCGCGCCCGGCATGTCGTGACTGAAAACGATCGCACGCAGCGAGCCGCCGCCGCGATGAAAGCTGGCGACGCCAAGGTGCTCGGCGAGTTGATGAACCAGAGCCACGAAAGCATGCGGGACGA
>DASXYO010000008.1:0-16997 GCA_036502465.1 Chthoniobacterales bacterium | reverse complement strand
CCGTAGATTCCAACAGTCGCCAGTAACAGCGCGACGCCAGCAAAAATGCCTAGCAGGATAGTGCTCAAACGCGCCTGCCCGAGTGCCTGGGCGACGATGTCCCGCATCATCTGCGGCTGCGCAATGGCGACGGCGGGATCGATGCTGTTGACCGCCTTCTGCGTCAGGCGCGTGATCTCACGCGTGGGTAGCGTGCTCTGGACCGTCACGGTCAGGAATGGGAAGTTCTCCTGGGCCCACGGGCGATAGAATTCCATCTCGTTGCGCTGCGCGACGCGCTCCGAGCGCACGTCACCGACGATGCCGACGATCTCGGCCGGCACACTGCTGCTCGTGGTGAGGAGGATTTCGCCGATCGGATTTTCGTTTCCGAATACCTTGCGCGCGCCTGCTTGGCTGATCAGCATGACGTTCTGGTCAGATCGTGCGCGTCGAAATCGCGCCCGGCGATGAGGGGGATGACCCAGTCTTGAAGTAGCCCGGGGCAACATCATGCGAGGGCGCGGCGATGTCCGGGTAAGGAGCGGCCGGCAAAGTTACGAACTCAACCCACCGATTCTCCGCACGGAAGCCGAGGTCTTGGTGATTCAAGCGGACGAAACTTGCAATGAGGAGCGCGGCCCCGGCGAGCAAGGTGACAGAGAGCGCGACCTGCGCACCGACCAGAATCCTGCGGAAGCGTTGCTGCTTTACGCTGCCGCTCGAGCCGCGACCGCCTTCCTTGAGGCCATCGACCAGATCTGCGCGCGGACTTTGCCACGCGGGATAAAAGCCCATTGTTAGGCCAGTGAGGAGCGAGAGGCCGACTGCGAAAGCGAGCACCGGGAACGACAGACCGATCTGACATCCATCGGTGACGCAAGTCCCGGTGGTATCACGAAGTTCGCAGTTAAGACGCCTTGGCTACGCTCAAAATCCCTTCGGCCTGGCTGACGGGCCACGATGTCGACCAAAAGGTTCCGTCAGGCGTAACAGCGACGCTGCGAAGTCTTTGGCTTTTAGTTGCGCGCCGGGAGATTTGGCCCGTTCTTCTTTGCCATGAGATTGCACGCTGGCTGCCTGGTTGTTGGGGGAACGTTAGGTTTATTGAGCATGAATCTGCAGGCGGCAAAGCCGAAAGCGCCGCCGGTCGCGGAAAAGAAGCCGGTCATGAACGAATACCAGGGGACGAAGGTGGAGGACGATTACCAGTGGCTGGAAAATGATGACGACCCAGCGGTCAAGGCCTGGTCAAACGAGGAGAACAAGCTGACCCGCGCTTATCTCGACAGCCTGCCGTCGCATGCCACGATCGAGAAGCAGCTCAAGGATTGGTATGCCAAGACGTCGCCGAGTTATTCTGCGATCATCGTCCGGCCCGGGGCTTTATTCGCAATCAAGTTCCAGCCGCCGAAGCAGCAGCCGATGCTCGTTAGGCTGACGTCAGCGGACGATTTGAAATCGGAAAAGGTCCTGCTGGATCCGAATCAACTCGACAGCAAAGGGACGACGGCGATCGACTGGTATGAGCCTTCGCTCGATGGGAAAAAGGTCGCAATCTCGCTCTCGAAAGGCGGAAGCGAAGACGGCACGCTTCATTTCTACGATGCTACGAGCGGCAAGGAACTGGGCGATACGATCGCGCATGTGCAATATCCGACGGCCGGCGGAAGTGCGGCGTGGAACGGGGACGCGACGGGCGTGTATTACACGCGGTTCCCGCGCAAGGGAGAGCGGGCAGAGGAGGATCTGAACTTTTATCAGCAGGTCTATTTCCACAAGCTCGGCACGCTGGACAGCAAGGACACCTATGCGATCGGGAAGGACTTTCCGCGCATCGCGGAGGTCAAGCTGGAGTCGTCGTACGACGGCAAGTATGTGCTGGCCACGGTGGCGAACGGCGATGGCGGCGATTTTGCGCATTATTTGCTGGGACCGGACGGGGAGTGGAAGCAGATCACGAAGTTCGCCGATCAAGCGAAGGAGGCGCGGCTGGGACACGACGACGCGCTCTACCTGCTCTCGCGCGCCGATGCGCCGCGCGGCAAGGTCCTGCGGTTGCCGCTGCCGACGCCTAACTTAAGCAAGGCCGTCGAGATTGTCCCGGCGAGTGAAGCAGTCGTCCAACAACTGGAGCCGGGTGAGAAGGCGCTCTACGTGGTAGATTTGTTAGGCGGGCCGTCGCAGGTGCGGCGCTTCGATCTCGACGGGAAGAATGGCGTCACCATCCCGGTGCCTCCCATTTCCAACGTGCAGGAAATCGTGGCCCAGGAAGATGGCGGGCTGCTTTTTAGGGCAATGAGCTACACGGAACCCGTGGCCTGGTTCGAAGTGGCCGCCGGAACTGCAGAGCCGAAGAAGACAGCCATGGCCAGCACTTCGCCAGTTTCATTTGCCGATATCGAAGTCACGCGCGAAATGGCGCCCTCAAAGGATGGAACCAAGGTGCCGCTCAATATCATGCGTCGGAAAGGAACGAAACTCGACGGAAGCAATCCGACGCTGCTTTATGGCTACGGTGGGTATGGGATCAGCATGTCGCCGACTTTCGACTTCACTCGGCGGCTTTGGTTCGACCGCGGCGGCGTCTATGTCGTGGCGAACATCCGCGGCGGCGGTGAGTATGGCGAGGAATGGCACAAGGCCGGAAACCTAACGAACAAACAAAATGTCTTCGATGATTTTGCGGCCGCGGCGAAATACCTGATCGACCAGAAATATACGAACCCGGACAAGCTCGCGCTGATGGGCGGGAGCAACGGCGGCCTGCTGATGGGCGCTTTGATCACCCAGCATCCCGATCTCATGCGTGCGGTTGTCTCGGCGGTCGGCATTTACGACATGCTGCGGGTGGAGTTGGCGCCGAACGGCGCCTTCAACGTGACTGAGTTCGGCACGGTGAAGGATCCGGAGCAGTTTAAGGCGCTCTACGCTTACTCGCCGTATCATCACGTAGTTGACGGCACGAAATATCCGGCGGTGCTCATGATGACGGGCGCGAACGATGGGCGGGTCGCGCCGTATCATTCGCGCAAGATGACGGCCCGCCTACAGGCGGCGAACAAGTCGGATCATCCGATCATGCTCCGCACCTCGACCAGTGCCGGCCATGGGATTGGCACGGCGCTGAGCGAGCGAATCAATCAGCAGGCTGATTATTACAGCTTCCTCTTCGCGCAGCTTGGAATGAAACCGGTGAAGTAACCGCAGGGTGGGGTTTGTGGACGGGCCGGATCTAACTATCGCGATCCAGTCTTTCAGTCACCAGAGCGGCCGCGACTCAGCCACCCGGGCGCCTTATTGGAAAAGCGAGCCGGGGCCCGATGTAGCCGATCCCAGTTCGCACGAAGAAAGCGACTTGTGATTGGCGAAGTCAGGCTGAATCGAGCTGGCTTCGCCGTCGTAGCCGTACCCCCCGGCGATGACCAGGTGGCCATCGGGGAGCAGGGTCGCGGTATGAGCGGAGCGCCCTGTCTGCAGGCTGCCTTGTTGCGTCCAAATGCCAGTTGCGGGATCGTAAAGTTCGGTTGTCACGACCGGCCCGCCCTGGCCGGCTACGGCTAACACCATTCCGTTAGGCATAAGTGTCGCGGTGTGCGATGCCCGCGGCGTGGCTAGATTGCCGGTGGCGGTGAAAATTCCCGTTTCCGGGTTATAGAGCTCGGTCGTAAAGAGGTTGTAGGTGTCATTCTGGCCTGCCACGATCAGGACTTGTCCATTAGGAAGGAGAGTGGAGGTCTGCCGGTAACGGGGCTCAGTCATGTTGCCGGTGGTAGTCCAGACATTGGCTATCGGGTCATAAATTTCCGCCGTGGCTAGTGAACCAGTCACGCTATTCCCGCCTGTGATCAGCACCCGGCCGTCGGCCAGCAAACTGGCGGCGTGACGGAAACGCGCATAGGCCATGTTTCCAGCGTCGGACCATATTCCGGTCGCTGGATCGTAGGTTTCCGCGCTCGAGATAGCGCCCGCGCCAGTCTCTCCGCCGCCGGTGACGAGGACGCGGCCATCGAGGAGCAGGGTCGCGGTGAGATGTGCGCGCGCCACAGCCATGCTGCCCGTGGCGTGCCAGGCACCGGTCGCCGGGTTATAGAGTTCGGCGTTCACAGTCGCGCCCACTTTGCCGCGTCCGCCCATGACCAGGATGCGGCCGTCCAAAAGCGTGGCCGAGGCGTGGCGGAAGCGGGCGGTCTTCATACTGCGAATGGTGCTCCAGGTGCCGGTCGCGGGATCGTAGATTTCGGCGCTGGAGAAAATCATTTTGCCGCTGGCGCCGCCGGCGACGAGGACCCGACCGTCGGGCAGAAGGTTCGCGGTTTGCGTGGCACGACCGGTCACAAGGTTGCCGGTGCCGGCAAAGATAAAGGTGTCAGCGATGGAAGGTTGTGCGAGCACGAGCGCGGCGCAGAAAACGAGCAGGGCGGCCGCGAACGATCGAATTTCAGGGCTCCTTCTGTTGTTAGGCCAGGCGTTCCCGGTCGAGCGAGCGGAGGACAGTGGCTGGATGAGCGTGGTAGATGGGTGCATGGTGACTCCTTCGGTAACGGGGCGGCGCCCCTAACTATGGTTGGATGGGGATTCAATCGCCCGATCGAGCAGCGGACAAATGCGATCACAATCATTTCAATGGATTTGGGTTCACTTGGTCAAGACATTTTTGCCGTGTTAGCCTTCGTTCATGAAACTCTCTCCCAAGTTTGAAGAGGCGCTCGTCTATGCGACCCGCGTTCACGGCGGACAATTGCGCAAGAAAACCAAAATCCCTTACATCGGTCATTTGCTCGGGGTGACAGCGATCGCCATGGAATATGGAGCAAACGAGACGGAAGCGATCGCGGCGCTGCTGCACGACGCGGTGGAAGATCGCGGCGGACCCGCGCGCCAGCGGGAAATTGAAGAGAAATTTGGCCCGTCCGTGGGTGAGATCGTGGCGGGCTGCACGGATACCGATGAGACGCCCAAACCGCCTTGGCGTGAACGGAAGGAAAAGTATATCGCGCATTTGGATTCGGCCTCCGCTTCCACTCGGCTGGTCTCCGCGGCCGACAAGCTCCATAACTCGCAGGCGATCGTGCACAATCTGCGCGAAGAGGGTGATGAGGTTTGGAGTCGATTCAAGGCAGGAAAGGAAGGCGCGCTTTGGTATTACCGCGCGCTGGTGAAGGCATTTCGCAAGCACGGCGAGAGTGCCCTGATCGATGAACTGGATCGCGTCGTGACGGAGATGGAAAGGCTCGCGAGAGCGGACGCGGAGGCGAAGGGTGGGAGCGCCTAATCTCTCCCTAACGATGAGGCAAACACCCCGGTTCGAAGGTCCATCACGGGCCGGTAAAAAATATCAAAATATTTCCCTTGCGCCCCTCCATCCGTTGTTCTAAACATTGGGTGTTCTGGGGGGAACAGCCGCCCTTCATACCCTTCGGGTGTGGGGGGCGGTACCTCTGGAAACTCTTTCTTCCGCGCAGTCGCCGCGGAACCTCGTGCGGAAACCAAAACCGGCACAATTGCGTCATTCCGATCCTGCGAGGACCCGAAATGCGGTGGCACTTGGGCCCAGGCGCGATTCGCCCGAGGGAGATTGCTTGCGGCCGCTTCCGCGATTCGCCTTATGGGTCAGGGGAGCGAGGTGCCGATCTGTTGCCTCACACTCTTCGCGTCGTTCCGATCGATCTTCCCATTTGCGTTGAGATCTTCGCGGAAGTTTGTGCCGTCGGTTGTCTGGCCGCTGTCGGCCTTCGTGACATTATAGTCTGTCTTGGTGACGGTGCCGTCGCCGTCGACATCGCCGAGGAGCAGGCCCATTGTGACCGAGGCAGACGGAAGTGTGCCACCCTGGTCGTCGGTGATTCCCGTAAGGGTGACGACCACATCCTCGGCGTTACAGGTCGGGGCGGACAGATTGACGATATAACGATGCGGATCCGTTCCATCGATCATGCTGCTCGTTACCGTTCCACAGCTTGTCGCAACGCTGGCGACGTTTGTGAGGTTATTGTTGAAGGTAAAGTTGAGGGTATATCCCTGGTTGCCCCCGCTGCGCGATTCGATACCGGGGCTGCCGATGAGTGGCAAGTCAATCGCAAAGCCGCCTTTGACCGAGGCCGCGCTTTGTAACGTCGGACCGCCGCTGCCGGTCGGAGCCACCCGCACATAGTAGATATCCTCTTCGCCGTTAAAGGTAGCGGTGTAAGCGACGCTACCGCCGGTGTTATCGGAGACGATCGTGATGTAATCGCCCATCTTGTTTTGCTGGGGATAACCGAGGAAGGGATTGAAAGAGTTACTAACGGCGACGTTAGGTGCCCAGGTCATCCCACCGTCGGTGCTGTAGGAATAGAAGAGCTGGGAATCGGTGTTGTTCGTCGCGTTGCGGGAATCCAGCCAGACGCTGTCGATTCGTCCGTTAGGCGCGACCGCCATCGTGCCTAACCAATGCCACTTGTTATGATTGACTGGGTCATCGTTCACTCGCACTGGGGCGCTGAAGGTGTGGCCCGCGTCGGTGCTACGGACAAACATCACGTCGGTGCCGGTGCTGGCGCCGTTCGGGACCACGCTCGCCATCATATAGACATTGTTATTCGTGCTTGTGCCGGAGCGATCGACCTTGAGGAAGACCTGCCCACTCAGCCCGTCCGGATTGATCAGCTCACCAAAGCCGATACTCCCGCCGAGGTTGACCGACGTGCTCTGCTCGAAGACCGGCGTGGCGCTGATATCGCGCGCGTTGCTCGAGCGTTCGCACCAGGCCTGACCGGTCCCGAGATTCACCCCACCGAGGTAAAGGATGCCGAGGCTATCCACGTCGAGCGTTCCCCAGGAAGGGGTGTTGGGAATGTTAATCGGGTTCAGCCAGGTCAAGCCGCCGTCGGTTGAGCGGGTGAATTGCCGGCCGCCGTAATTATTCCCGCTCGTGCTCCAGCTTTGATACTGCGCGCCACGGCCGATGCCGTTTGTCTTGTCAATCGTGAACCATTGCTTATCCCCGCCCTTGGCCGGCGCGAGATTCGTCCAGGTCATGCCGCCGTTGAGCGAGCGCCACATGGTATCAAAGAAAGTTTCAAGCAGGCTGAGATAGAAGAAGCCGCCGCTGGCATCGGAATCGAGCACGGGATCGCTGCGGAAGACATTGTTCTCCAGCACGCCGGGGAAAGTCCACGAGGTGCCGCTGTTGGTCGTGTAGCCCCAGCCAGCCTGGCGAAAGTTGGAAGCGACGCTGTTGAACTGCCGCCAGCCGATCGTCATCTTGCTCCCGTTCGTCGGATCTACCGCGATGGAAGGCTCGTTCGCGGCATCGCCGGTGATGTTGTGCCCGGTGGCATCGACATTCACCTGGTAGCTCGTGAAGGCGTTGAACTGCGAGATCATGCGCGGCGACTGGCCCGTCCGCCAAAGCAACGCTGGCGGGTTATCGTAGGTTTCGAGTTCCTCGGTGGGGAGAGGCTGGCGCGGGACGCTTTGTGCGGAAGCGAGACACAGGCTCGCGAGAACCGAGACTGCAGTGAGTAGGCCCGTCTTGGCGACGATGCGAGAATGCCGATGCGTTAGAGACATGACTCCGACAGTCGGAGATTAGGCGTCGATCTGTCAATTGAAACCATGTTCATTCCGCAGTGGAGCCTATTCGGGGGCGCTGCTAGACTGGCCGCGGAATCCGAGCCATGACAACCTTCGACGCACCCGATTTCTACGATCTCGATGCCCTGCTGACCCCCGACGAGCGCAAGATCCGCGACGACGTCCGCCGCTGGGTCGATGAACGATTCCTGCCGATCGTCGCCGAGCATTACCACGCGGGCACTTTCCCGATGGAACTCGCGCCCGAGCTGGCGCAGCTCCGTGTTTTCGGCCCGGCGATCAAAGGTCACGGCTGTCCCGGCCTGGGCAACGTCGCCGCCGGCCTCATCATGCAGGAACTCGAGCGCGGCGACAGCGGCCTGCGCACCTTCGCTTCGGTCCAGGGTTCGCTCGCCATGACGGCGATCGATCTCTTCGGCTCGGAGGAACAAAAAACCCGCTGGCTGCCCGAGATGGCCGGCGGCAAGAAGTTCGGCTGCTTCGCCCTCACCGAGCCAGACTTCGGTTCCAATCCCGGCGGGCTGAGCACCCGCGCGCGCAAGACCGCCGATGGTTACCGGCTGAGCGGAGCGAAGAAATGGATAGGCAACGCCACCATCGCTGACGTCGCGGTTGTCTGGGCAAAGCTCGACGGCGAACCCGGCGTCGATCCGGAAAGCGCGGGAGCCATCCGCGGCTTCCTCGTCGAGAAGGGGACCCCGGGATTCAACGCCCGGTTGATCGAAGGCAAGCTCTCCCTCCGCGCCGCGCTCACCGCCGAGATCGAGTTCGCCGACTGCATTTTGTCCGCGGACGCCTTGCTCCCGCAGAGCGGCGGCCTGCGTTCGCCGCTCACCTGCCTCAACCACGCCCGCTACGGCATCTCCTGGGGCGTGCTCGGCGCCGCCATGGCCTGCTACGACGAGGCGCGGCTGTACGCCATCGGCCGCGAACAATTCGGGCGCCCCATCGCCAGCTTCCAGCTCGTACAGGCCAAGCTGGCGCGCATGTTGACCGAGATCACCAAGGCACAACTCCTCGCGCTTCGCCTCGCGCAATTGAAAGACGCCGGCACGGCGAAGCACTTCCACATCTCGATGGCAAAAATGAACAACGTCGAGATCGCCCTCGACGCCGCCCGCGTGGCGCGCGACATCCTCGGCGGGGTCGGGATTCTCGATTCGCACCAATGCTTCCGGCACATGTGCAACCTGGAAAGCGTCAAGACCTACGAGGGAACGGGCGACATTCACCTCCTCGTCCTCGGGCAGGAGATCACCGGCATCCCCGCCTTTGCGTGACGATCGGTCCGCCTAACGACGATGCAGCGTGCGCTCTTCCCTCGCGCACAATCGCTTGTCCGCTGAGGACAGCGGACGCTGCAAGCCGCGAAGCCTACGTGTTCTGCGACAGGCCGAGCGCTTCGACAGTTGGTTCGTCAACCGCCGAGGTCACTTCGAGATTGTGATCGCTTTGGTAAGCGCCGAGCGCGTCGCGCGTCTTCGGGCCGACCTGTCCGTCCACCTCGCCGGTGTAGTAGCCTTCGTCCTGTAACGCGGTCTGGACATTCATCGTCACCTGGTCGGGTGGCAGATTGTCGTAGCTGTAGATCGGACCGTCATAAACATAGAAGGAAAACGCCGGGTCATAACCCCAAGCCGGATACCAATAGCCCGCGTCCCAATAATAATAGCCGCCGCCGACCACCACGACCCGGTCGTAATGGGAGCCGTACCAATAACGGTCGTGACGCACGGCGCGGTAGTTATGGAAGACGTCGTGCGAACTGCGCACGCGGTAGTTGGCGTGATTGCCCCGCTGCCAGTTGCGGTTGCCGCCGTTGTTCCTCAGGCCGCGGCCGTTCTGTGCCATCTGTCCGCGATTGTTGTGGAGCGCGTTTGGATTGTTCTTGTTCAGCTTGCCGCCATTGCGCGCGTTCAAGTTGCCCTGCTTGCCACCGTTTTGTTTCGTTAGGGCATTTCCCTTTTTCCCGCCGGCCGCCTGATTTTTGTGAGTGAGGGGATTGGAAGCGTTCTTGTTCCCGCCGGCTGCGCCGCCTTTGCGCATCAGGGGATTGGAGCTGTTTTTCCCGGCGCCGCCTCCGCCTGCGCGACCAGTCGTGGACGGCGCGGAATGGGTCTTGGTATGCGAACCACCGGAGCGATTCGCGGGCTGGCCCGAGTGTTGCCCCGAGTGCTGCATGCCGGAAAATCCGCCACCGCCTCCGGGGCGTTTCCCACCGCCTCCTCCGCCGCCACCAGCCGGGGCTTTGGCCGGCGCGCCTCCGCCGCTGTTATTTTTCTTTTTTTTATCCGCGTGGGCACCGGGCGCGAGCGCGAGCAGGATGAGCAGGCAAATGATCTTTTTCATATGGGTTCTCCGCAGGCCGCCAGTGCAGCAAAGTGGGAAAATGAATGCAAGGCTATTTTGCAGGGCCAGTGCACCTTACCTCCGGCGAGGATGTTTTTTTATTGACTTTGCGGTCGCGGAAGGCCGCAAATACCCGCCATGAATGCTTCTTCGTTTGCGATCGCAAACCGCGTCGTCCGACGCCTCCTGGCCGCGAGCATTGCGGCCTCGTTCCTGTTCGCGCTCTGCCTGACGGACTCGTTAGGCGACACCGGCCCAGCGGCACAGGGTCCGGCCGCGGCCGCGCCCGAGAGTGCGCCGGCAACTGCGCAGACCAAACCAGCCGCCGCGAAACCAGCTCCGCCGGCCGCCAAACCCGGCATGCAGGTTGTGCGGCAAGTTCCGTCGCCAAGCGGCAAGCTGCGCATTCAGTACATGCGCGACCGCGAAAAAGGGCTGAAGCAAATCGCGCTACAGGACTTGAAAAACCCGGCAAACACCACCGTCCTCGCGCAATACAAGCGGAACGCCTGGGCCGTCATTTCGCCGGATGACGAATGGGTCGTGGTGAACACTCGCGACGGCGCCGAAGCTGGCGCGCAACTTTTTCACCGCACCAGCGCGGCACCCTTGAGATATGAAGTGCCGCAGGATCTGCGCGCCGCCGGCAGCGGATTGCAGGATGTTGTCTGGCAAAGTTATCTTAGCGCCACCCAACGGGACGCCGACGCCGACCGGAGTCACGTGACGATCGACGGCATCTCCTGGGAGCCGGATTCACATCGCGTGACGCTTTCCGTTGCGCCCATTCCCAGCAAAGACGACACCAACCTGCCCGAACCCTGGACCTGCATTTACGATGTGACGACCAAGCAAGTCGAGCCGCCGGCCGAGGTGGCCTCCAACGAAGCGGACAACGCTTCGCCTAACGAGTCAGCTGATGCGACGACCGAGACGAGCGAGACAGCGGAGGGCGAAGCCGCCGCGCCGGCCGAGGAATCGAACGACCTGGAGGGCGAGAAGTTCCCGGCCACGCGCGAGGAAGAGATCACGGTCGCCGACGCGAACGAGCTCGAGTTGTCCGACATTCGTTATGCGATCAACGAAATGCTGGCGCGCCACGGGGCGAACTTCAAGGACGCCAAAGTCCGCGCCACCTTTGCCGATTTTTCCTGGTATCAACCGCGCACCGATGTCTCGATGGACGACATCGAAGCAGAATTCTCCGACGTGGAGAAAAACAACATCGCCGTCCTGCGACGCTGCCGTGACGCCAAGGTCGCGGCGGCCCGGCGGCCAGCGCGGAAAGCGATTCGCGGCGAACCGGTCGACGAACCGGACGGCGCGCGAGCCGTGCGCGACATCCTGCAGGGCGTCTCCGACGCCTTGAACGGCGGGGGAAATTAGCCCGGCCTAACGAATCCGCGATTCGCGCACGATTGCGCGCCTACCGAATCGTCCGCGGCATAAAGGCGTCGCGGAGCCGCTGGGCGACGGCGTCGTCCCGGAAAAGGCCGCTCACCCGTCGTCCGGTTTCGGTCAAGCGAGCCACCAGCGCGGACCGCGCGCCCTTCGGCTTTGTCAGTTCCAGCCAGCCTGCTTCCTCCATGAGCTCGGCCTCATGTCGCATCTTGCGACCATGCAGTTCGAGACGGCCGTCTGGATTCATCTCGGCGGCTTGGAGGATCTGTCTGGCGAAAGTGAGATTCATAGAATCTCCATAATGCTAGGAATCGGAACTAGTAGATGCCTCGGTCGTATTCTGAGACGACAGGTTTTCGCCTCATCAAAACGACCTGTGGGGCAGCGACTTGCCCGGCGCTGTTCGATTAGTCGAAGCGCTCCGTCCGGGCGAGGAGGTTCTCCCACCAGGAGCGATGGTCGAGATACCAATCGACGGTGGTGGCAATGCCTTCGCGGGCGTTGTGCAGTGGGTGCCACTCCAGCTCGCGCTTCGCGAAGCTCGAATCGATCGCGTAGCGGCGGTCGTGCCCGAGCCGGTCGGTGACGAACGAAATCAGGCTGTGCGGTTTGCCGAGCCGGTCGAGGATCAGCCTAACTACGTCGAGATTTACCATCTCGCCGTCGCCGCCGATGTTATAAACCGCGCCCGGTTTGCCCTTGAACAATGCGGCTACGATGGCGGCGCAGTGGTCCTCGACGTGGATCCAGTCGCGGACGTTTTTCCCGTCGCCGTAAACCGGGAGCGGCTGGTCATTAAGCGCCTTGATGATCATGAGGGGGATCAATTTTTCGGGAAATTGGTAGGGGCCGTAATTGTTTGAGCAGCGGGTGACGATTACTTCCTGGCCAAAAGTGTGGTGGCAGGCGAGGGCGAGGAGATCGGCGCTCGCCTTGCTCGCGGAGTAGGGGGAGCTCGGCTCGAGGGGCGATTGCTCGGTGAACTTCCCGGTTTCGCCTAACGACCCGTAAACTTCATCGGTCGAGACCTGGATGAAGCGCTGCACGCCGTGGCGCCGGGCGGCGTCGAGCAGGATGCTCGTGCCGACGACGTTGGTGTGGATGAAATTCTGCGGGGAATTGATGCTCCGATCGACGTGCGACTCGGCGGCGAAATTGACGATGGCGTAGAACTGCTCCTCGTGCAGAAGGGTGTCCATCTGGTCGGCATTGGCGATGTCGGCCTGGAAAAATTCGTAGCGTTCCCCGTGCTCCTCGACCACGCCGTCGAGATTGGCCAGATTTCCGGCGTAGGTGAGGGCGTCCACATTCGTCACATACGTCGGCTTGTAATGTTGCAGAATGTAACGAATAAAGTTACTCCCGATGAAGCCACAGCCGCCTGTCACCAAGATGCGCATTGACGCGCTACCTAGCAGCGGAGACCAACCCGCGCGAGTGGAATTTGAACCGCCGCCGCCGCCTCTGGCGGAACGCCTCGCGCGACTCGACTGGACGTTCTGGGGCATCATCGCTCTCGGCGCCGTCTTCCGGTTCCTGCTCCTCACGATCAAGCCGCCTCATTTCGACGAGGGAATCAACGGCTGGTTCGTGGACCAGATGATGAAGACGGGGTTCTACCGCTACGACCCGACGAATTATCACGGGCCGCTGCATTTCTACGTGCTCTTCCTCGCGCAGGCGCTTTTCGGGCGGCACATCTGGGCGCTGCGGCTGCCGGTCGTGCTCGTCAGTATCGCTTCGATTTTTCTAACCCTAAAGTTTGAGCCGTTTGTCGGGCGCTGGATCTCGCGCATCGCCGCCTTCGCGATGGCGATCTCGCCGGCGTTCGTTTTCTACGGCCGCTACTCGATCCACGAAGTGTGGCTGCTCTTTTTCTCGATGCTCTTCATCTTCGGGCTGATCGGGCTCTGGAAATCCGGCACGCGCGGCTATCTCTGGTGCGTTGGGATCGGCGTGACCGGCATGATCCTGACGAAGGAGACCTACATCATCCATATCGGATGCGGGCTGATCGCGGCCGGCGTCCTCTGGATTTCGCACCGGCTGACTCCGATGCCGGACGTGAAGCGCGCGCCGCAGCAATGGGATTTGGCCGATCTCGCGATGGTCGTGGGCACGGGCATTTTTTTCATCGTCTTCTTTTATTCCGGGACGTTTCTTAATTGGCCGGGATTGAAGGGCCTCTACGGGACTTTCGCGGTTTGGTATCAGACAGGCTCGAACGGCAACGGCCACGAAAAGCCGTGGCCGTACTGGCTCGAGCTGGTGATGCGCTACGAATGGCCGGTCCTGGTCGGACTTTTCCTTTGCGGGGTTTGTCAGTTCTTTCGGAATTTCGTCATCCGCTATCTCGCGATTTATGGCGTCGGCGTCTTCGCGGCTTACAGCATCATTCATTACAAGACGCCTTGGATTATCATCAGCATCGTCTGGCCGTTCCTCTTCGTTTTTGCGGCCGGCGCAGCGTCCCTGAAGATTCCGCGCAAGGCGTTTGTCATCGTGGCGATGGGCGCGGTCGGTTTTGCCTTTGGCGTGCTCGTTAGTTATTTCGTGCAGCCGAGCGCCGTCCGCGGCGCGACGTGCACCTGGGGAATTTACCTGCGCGAAACGGCCACGATCACGCTCGCGGCGACCAGCACGAGCGCTTCCTGTGGCGAGATCGGGCAGCGACTGTTCGCCTCGGCGATTGGCTTCGCGCTCCTCGGCGGCGGATTCGGATGGTGGCTCGCAGGAAGCAACTTCAAGATCAGCGATGGCCTGATGCGCGGCCTGCAACGAAGCGTCGTTGTAGTCGCGCTCGTCATGTCCTTCGGGATGGCGATCCTCCTCAATTATTTCCGCTTCAGCACGGACACCGAGCCCTATGTCTATGTCCAGACCTACACCGACATCTTCAAGCTCATGAATCCGGTCATGCGCATGGTCCGTAACCCGCTCAATTACCGGATGGTGGGTCACTTCATTCGTACGAGCACTTATCCTTTTCCGTGGTTGCTCGGCGATTTCCCGAATGTCGGTTACTACGAGAAAAATAACTCACCCGGCAAGTTCGACGCTGATTTCCTCGTCGTGCAGGAAGACCGGGTGGCGGAGGTGGAGAAAAAGCTCCATGAGAGTTACTTCACCGAGCCGATGAGGATTCGTCCCTACCAGGACACTTCCAAACTCTACCTAAACGCCAAGAGTTTCGGGAAACTCTTCCCCAAGAGGAAACCCGACTTTGTTGGAACGCCTCTTCCCACGCCGGCCGGAGCACGATGAAGGTCTTGTCGGCCGGGCTGACTTTCGTCAATGTCGCCACGCTGGCGGGCCTGATCCTCGGGATCATGGGCGGCGGGCTCAACGCGGGCTTTGCCGGGCTCGCGCTGGTTCTGGGTCTGGCGGCGGCAATCTATGCCTGGTTCGGAACTGCGCCCTTTTCCCGGCGGAAAAGGGTCGGCCTCGCGCCCACAACGCCTCTGCCGAAATCGAAACGAGCGCGGCGTCGGATGAAACTCGAGCCGCAAGCCGTCGTCGCCGCGCCGCCCCGTCGGTGGCATTTCTGGGCGTGGGCGGTGGGGATTGTGTTTCTGATCTTCGCGGTCCGTTCCTTCTGCTGGATCCTCTGGGTCGACGGCGCCAACCTGAAGATTCAGTCGGTGAACAATCTCGGCGATCTCTCCCTCCACATCACTTACATCAAATATTTCGCGAACGGTGTCGCGCTTTGGCCGGATAACCCGATCCACGTTTACAGCTCGCTGCGCTATCCGGCCGGGATCGATTTCTTCGATTCGCTTCTCATCCTTCAGCACATCGATTTGGTGCGCGCCTTGGTCTGGACTGGTCTGCTCGGTTCGGCGGCAACCTTCTACGGCTTCTACCGCTGGGGCGGTCCCTTCGGCGTCGCGGGGTTTCTCTTCAATGGCGGCCTCGCCGGCTTCGCCTTTTTTCAGAAGCACCAGTTCATCGACTACCAAGGCGAACGCATCGCCTGGAAGAGCATCCCCCTAACGATGTTTGTGACGCAGCGCGGATTGCTCTACGCGATTCCCGCCGGCCTGATCCTTCTCCTGCATTGGCGGCGGAAATATTACCCCACTTCGCCTAACGAGACCCCGGGCGGACGCCGCGGCTTCCTGCCGTGGTGGGTGGAGTGGTCGCTCTACGCCACGATGCCGCTCTTCCACGTTCACACTTTTCTCGCGCTTTCCGTCGTGCTCGGTTGCTGGTTGCTCATCGGCTCTTGGGAGATGCGCAAACAAGTCGCCATCCTGCTCGCCGCCGCTTTTATTCCCGCGACCTGGATTGTCTGGATGATCACCGACCATTTCCAGGCGAAGTCGATCCTCGCCTGGGCGCCCGGCTGGCTGCAAAGCGATCCGGGCTTTTCCACCTCGGCCGTCAGCTTCTGGATCATGAACTTTGGCCTAACGTTGCCCGCGATGATCGCGCTCTTTGGCGTCGTCGTCTGGCAGGCGTGGAAAAGATGGCAACTGAGCAAGAGTCCGCCTGAAAATGAAGCCGAACCCAATGTGGAAGGGACCGCCGCACCTCGACCGCCCGAGACCAAGTTCGCTTTCTCCCCGGCCTTCGCCTTCGTCATTCCGGCCACGGGAATTTTCCTCTTCGCGCTTTTCGTCAAGACCGCGCCCTGGGGCTGGGACAACACCAAGCTTTTCATCTGGGCCTACTTTATTGCCCTGCCGTTTCTTTGGAGCGAGCTGATCGCGAAAACACTCTGGCCGATTCGTGCCGGCGTCTGCTTCTGCCTCTTCTTTTCCGGATTCGTTAGTCTCTTCGGCGGTCTGGTGGTTGGCTCACCCGGTTTCGATATCGCGAACCGCATCGAGTTGGATGCCATTGCGAGCGTCCTGCGCAAGATCCCGATCAAGGAACGCTTCGCCGCTTATCCGACCTTCAATCACCCGCTCCTGCTCGACGGCCGCAAAGTCGTTCTCGGCTACGGAGGCCATCTCTGGACGCAGGGATTCGACTACGGGGCGATTGAGCAGCAGCTGAAAGGCCTCATGCTCGGCGCGCCGGATTGGCGGGAACGGGCCAAAAATCTGCACGCGCGTTATCTTTTCTGGGGACGCGAAGAGAAACTCCAATACGCCACCAGTCGACATCCGTGGGAAGGGCAGACGGCGGTCGTGGCGACTGGATTCTGGGGCACGATTTACGACCTCGAACGTCCGCCGTCAGCGGCCGGCCAGTAGCTGCGGCCGTTCGCCGGGTGACGTCTGCGAGCGATCCAGGATCATCTGCCGCAACGAAGTTTTCTGGGCCGCGTAGTCGGCCACTTCGCGCGGATTGATCATCGCGTCGTCCGGCAGGAAGACGAGCAGCTTCACATTCGGGTTGTCGTGCATGAATCTGACGATGCTTTCCGCGATTATCTGCTCGGCCGCGATGTGCATGCGGTAAAGGTGCTCGACGTTGTAGCGTCGCAGGCGCGCCGAAGTGGAAACGCGGTCGACGAAATTATCGAACGCTTCCGGTCGCGGCCGGTAATCCGTCGGGAGCAGTGCCCGTTCGCTTTCCGTTAGGGCAGCGCCCGCCTGGATTTTGCGCAGGAGCTCGCGCGGCGAACCGAGCGCGACCTGCACGAGATCAGGTCGCAGCGCGCGGCGCATCCAATCGCTCCGCGACGGTGCGCCGAGCTGCTCGACGAGTTGTTGCGCGGAAATTTCCTGCCGTTGCCA
>DASXYO010000007.1:0-26019 GCA_036502465.1 Chthoniobacterales bacterium | reverse complement strand
CTCGAGCGACCCGTGGCGAATGTATCTCGCCGATATTTTCACCATCGCCGCCAATCTCGCGGGGATTTGCGCGATCAGCATTCCCTGCGGCTTCGCCTCCAGCGCGGAAGGAACGCAACTGCCGATCGGCCTGCAGATCCTTGGCCCGTCGTTAGGCGAAACACGTATCCTGCAGGTCGCGCATGCGTTCGAGCGAGGCACCGACTGGCACCGACGTCGGCCGCCCGTCTAGCCGGCCTCAGCGGCCAGTTGCGCATCGCGCCGGCGCACGATGATGAGTGTGATAAACGCGGCTAGTGCGCAGATCACGGCGCCGATCGCGAGCGTGGCGGAAGTTCCGACGTAGTGCGCCACCGCGCCCGCTTCGAGCGCGCCGAAGGGAATCATCCCGCCGAAGATCAAAGCCCAGATTCCCATTACGCGGCCGCGCATTTCGTCGGGCACGATGGTCTGCACGGTGGTATTCGAGGTGGAAAAGAAAAGCATCATCCCAAACCCGGTGCCGGCGAGGCAAATCATCGCGATCGTCAGGTTGCGGTTGAAGGCAAAGATCAGGAGCATCGCGCAAAAAAGCCAGACGCCGCCGAAGGCAAGTTTGCGCGAAGAGATACTGCTGCCAAAGGTCGCGGTCGTGAGCGCGCCGACGAGCGCTCCGACGCCGCTCGCGCCTAACAAAAAGCCGTAGCCCTGTTCGCCCAGATGAAGCACGTCGCGGGCAAAGGCCGGCATCAGGACCGAATACGACCAGCCGAAAATGCCGACGATCGCGAAGAGCGCGAAAATCGTCCGCACCCGGACGTGATTCCAAACATAGCGAAAACCTTCCAGCGATTGCGCCAGCGGTCCGCCCCGTCCCGGAGCCGGCGCGTGCGGCGCGAGGCGCATCATGAGGAGTCCGGACAGGACGGCGAGAAAGCTGACGCCATCGATGAAGAAACAGAGAGCGATTCCCACCTTCGCCATCAGAAAACCAGCGATCGCCGGGCCGATAATACGCGCGCCGTTAAACATCGCGCTGTTGAGCGAGATCGCGTTCATCAAGTCTTCGCGACTCGCGATCTCGACGACGAATGATTGCCGCGCCGGCATGTCGAACGCCATCACGACGCCGCCGCAGAGGCCGAGGACGATAATTTCCCACGGCCGGATGAGCCCCGACCAAACCAGCGCCGCAAAAACGAACGCGAGAATCATCATTGCAACCTGTGTACAGATGAGGACGGAGCGCTTCGGGAAACGATCGGCCGCCCAGCCCCCGAGAGTCGAGAAAACCAGCATCGGGGCCGTGCCGGCGGCGGCGACAACGCCTAACAACGCCTTGGAACCGGTCAGTTGGTAAACCAGCCAGCCCTGCGCCGTGCTTGTCATCCAGGTGCCGATGAGAGAAACAAGCTGGCCCCAAAAGTAGAGACGGTAGTTCCGATACTGGAAGGCCGAGAAAGTTTTCCGCAACGAAACGCCGCCCGTCGCGACCCGGCGCGGACGTCCGGTGAGATCCTCCGGGACGGAGGCTGTGCGTTGGAATTCGGGCGCTTTCATCGGCGGGCAGAATTTCCTCGCCTGCTTTGCCCGCGAATCCAAGTGAAGAATTTTCGCCTAACGACAAGGCATCAGCGACCGGTCGGGAGCGCATCTGCGAAACAAGGGAAGGATGCAATTCCGGGACCGAGCCGACGCCGGCCAATATCTCGCTCGAAGGCTGGAACCTTGGCGAGGGCAGCCGGGGCTTCTCGTGCTCGCGCTCCCGCGCGGTGGCGTGCCGGTCGGTTACGAGGTTGCGCGCGCGTTGTCCGCGCCGCTCGACGTCCTGGTGGTACGAAAGCTGGGCGTTCCGGGACGGGAGGAACTCGCGATGGGTGCGGTCGCATCTGGCGGTGTGCGGGTCTTGAATGAGGACGTGATCGCCGCGCTCGGCCCGCGTGCGTCCGAGGCAATCGAACAGGCCGTCAGGCGTGAAACCGAAGAGCTACGCCGGCGCGAGGCACGTTACCGCGGAGCACGCGCCGTCCCCAATTTGGCGGGCCGGACGGTCATTCTGGTGGACGACGGTTTGGCGACCGGCGCCACGATGCGCGCGGCAGCGCGCGCGGTCCGGCAACGTCGGCCCGCCCGGCTGATCATTGCCGTCCCGGTCGCCTCGCAGACGACTTGTCGCGAGATGCAAAGCGAGGCGGACGAAGTCGTCTGCGGGTTGATCCACGAGACATTTTTCGGGATCGGTCAGTTCTACGAAAACTTTCGCCAGACGACGGACGAAGAAGTGCAATCCTACCTGGGAGAAACGGGACGCAAAACGACCGAGCCTAACGAATAGCGCCATGGCTCACCGCCGAACCGCCTGCCAGTTCAAAAACGAATCGAGGGTGTGAAACTTCTGTTTTTTTCTTCAATCGGTCTGCTCTGCCTGGTGACGGCTATTTCAACCCCGGCGGATCTCGCGACTCTGGAAATGGTCGCAAGCTTTCCTGACCAGCAGGTGACCGGGGTCGCCGTTTCCAAGCACGGGCGGATCTTCGTTAATTTTCCGAACTGGTCCGACGATCACACTCTCTCCGTGGCTGAAATCATCGATGGGAAACCGGTCGCCTACCCGAACGAAGAATGGAATCGAGCGGGCACGCCGGACAAACATTTCGTCTGTGTGCAAAGTGTCTATGTCGACGAGAGCGACAGCCTTTGGATTCTCGACCCGGCGGCCCCGAAGATGAAGGAGATCGTCAATGGCGGGCCGAAGCTCGTGAAAGTCGACCTGGTTAAGAATGCGGTCGTGCAGACGATCCCGTTCGGTGAACAAGTCGCGCCGAAAAAGAGCTATCTGAATGACGTCCGGGTCGACACGAAAACGCAGACCGCCTTTATCACCGACTCGGGCCTCGGCGCTATCATTGTGTTGGACCTGCGAACCGGGAAAGCGCGGCGGGTCCTGGAGGACGATCATTCCACCAAGGCGGAGAAGGACTTCACGTTGCAGGTAAAAGGCCGCGAATTGCTGGGAGACAATGGAAAACCACCGCAGATCCATTCCGACGGCATCGCCCTGGATACCCTGAATGGATGGCTCTACTACCACGCCCTCACCGCGCACACTCTTTACCGAATCAAGACAGCCGATCTGCAAAACACTCGCCTAACGGAAAGCCAGTTAGCGACCAAGGTCGAGACAATGATCGAAACTCCCGCCCCGGACGGGATGATCATGGGTCCTAACGGAAAACTCTACCTGACCGATGTGGAACATGGCGCAGTCGTGGAATTCGAGCCAAAAGAGAAAAAGGTGCAGCCGATCGCGGCCGACGGGCGTCTCAGTTGGCCCGACAGCCTGGCTTGGGGACCGGACGGCGCGCTCTATGTCACCGCCTCCCAAATTCAAGAGATGCCGCGGTTTAATGGCGGCAAGGACATGCGAACAATCCCCTATCACATCTATAAGATTGTGGGCGCGCTGAACGCACCCTAGCCAAGACAAACGCAAAAAAAGCGGTCGAATGTCCTTTCGCGGGCGGAACGATCGTTGAGTTAGCAGCACACAGCACACACGGGCGAGGCAAGCGAACCTTTCTCACTAACACGATGTGATGAAGATTTTGCGTGCCCAGGCGAAACACATCTGGCAAAGGCGGCAACGAATCGTGTAAAGGAATCAAGAAGATGAAATATGCACTGTGGATCATTCAGGGACTGCTCGCGGCACTCTTCATTTTCGCCGGGGTCATGAAATTCGTCATGCCAATCGAGACGATGACTCAGGAAATGCCCCTGCCTGGGCTCTTACTCCGCTTTATCGGAGTATGCGAGATCCTGGGTGGGATCGGCCTCGTCCTGCCCGCCTTGCTCGGCATTCGGCCAGGCTTGACCACGCTGGCGGCAATAGGACTTATCATCATCATGGTTGGAGCGGTCGTGATTACCGCGATGAGCGGCGGCCCGGCGGAGGCCGTTATCCCGCTGGTTGTGACCTTGCTCCTCGCGTTTGTGGTTCATGGGCGCCAGCGGCTTCGTCCAGCGGCACTCACTGATAGCTGAGATCGTCGTTTTAATGTCCTACTCGTAGCCAAGAGTTTACTGCATTCTCGGGCTATGAGGGCAGCTTCATGAGTCCCAAGACAATTGGGATCATCGGTTTCGACGGAGTCATTGCCTCCCATCTCTCGGGACCGGCGGACGCCTTCACAGTGGCCACCCTGGAAGACGGATTTGGAGGGCGCATCCCTTGCTACAACGTGCGACTGATTGGACTAACACTCAAGCCCTTCGCGGGCGAATCTGGTATGATCTTTCATCCGCAACATTCGCTCGCGACCGCGCCGCCGCTGGAAACAATTATCGTGGCAGGTGGTCAAGGCATTCTCCGGCGCGACACCTGGGAACCGCTCTCCGAATGGCTCATGAGCCGCGCCTGCGAGACGCACCGCCTCGCCTCAATTTGCACTGGAATTTATGCCGTTGCTCCGACCGGATTGCTCGATGGTCGCGAAGTGACAAGCCACTGGCGCTCGGCTTCTGATCTGCGGCGGCGCTACCCCACTCTGCGGATCGATCACAAGCGGCGCCTAGTAAAGGACGGGACCTTTTACACTTCGGCGGGTCTGACCAGTGGAGTCGACCTTGCGCTGGCGTTGATTGAGGAGGACTACGGCCAACAGGTGGCGCGGGAAGCTGAGCGCGAGCTCATGACTTACCTCGGATGGAAAGCCGAGCCCAGGACAGAGGAACCAATGAGCGATCCGGTTCGCCAGCCGATCGACCGTTTCGGCGACCTTGTCGCCTGGATTATGCGCAATCTACAGCAGGATCTCACGGTGGAAGCCATGGCAAGACAAGCCTGCATGTGCCCGGCGCATTTCACCCGCGCCTTCAAAAGTGTTTTCGGCAATACTCCCGGGGAATTTGTCGAAAACCTGCGCCTTAACGAAGCGCGGCGCCGCCTATCCTCCCGGGGCAAAACCTTGCGCAGCGTTGCCAACTCGGTCGGCTTCCGCGATAGCGACACCTTTCGTCGGGCCTTCGAACGCCGCTTCGGTTCCGGCCCGGCGAGTTACCTTGCCGGAAACGGAGCCAGGTCGATGACTACGGGGTCGGCCCTGCCTGCTACGGCGCGGCGCTAAACGGCGCACTTCCGGGCAGAGCTATTTCGTTAGGCTAGCCTGCCGACAGCTGTTGTTGCTGCTTGTTCAAGAGTATCGGTCACAGGTCCAGAACTGTCGGTTTTAAGTCCTAACGCTGACTTCCTACTGCGCTTTATGACTTGCTCGTTACCTAACCAAACCAAGCGAGAAACCAATGAACCAAATACAACTCAGCAATCCAGGAAGATTCCGGCCCGCTCTCACGATCGGCCTCGGGATAACTCTATTGATGGCGGGCAGCGCGTTTGCGCAGGACCCGACAACCGCCGCCGACAGCCCGGCGCAATCGTTGAACGCACCGGATTCGACCGGTGCCGCGCCGGCGCCCGGCAGTCAATCACCGAGCAATGCCACCGGAGCGGTGGCGGAAACGGAACGTATCATCGTGACCGGTTCCAACATTCCGACCGCCCAGGAAGTCGGACCGAACCCGGTCTTGAATATTAACCGCGACCTGATCAACAAATCCGGCGAACGCACGGCAGAAGAGCTGATCAAGAATCTGCCAGTCGCCAACGGCGGAGGCGTCCCAATTTCCAACAACGGCACCGGCTTTACTCCGGGCGCATCGGCGATCTCGCTGCGCGGCCTCGGACCGCAATATACGCTGGTCCTGATTGACGGCCGACGTCTCTCTCCTTATCCCATCGGGACAGGTGGTGTCGTTTCCTTCTTTGACTTGCGCTCAATCCCGGAGGCGGCCATCGAGAGTATCGAAATCCTGAAAGATGGCGCTTCGACGACCTATGGTGCGGATGCGGTAGCGGGAGTGGTGAACGTCAAACTGCGCCACGACTATCGCGGGGCGGAGGCTTCAGTCGAATATGGCAATACACTGGATAAAGACTCCGGCGAGTTTCGGGCTTCGTTAGTCTATGGCGTAGGCGACGACAAGACAAGCATCACCGGGACGATGAATTTTTACCATCGGAATTCCATCTTTAATCGTGACCGTGGCTTTTCGTTGAAACCTCCGTTCCTTAGCAGCAACACGACGCCCTACAACCTGCAATTATCGAGCGCGGCGGTCGTGGCGGCCGGCGTAGACCCTGCGACCTTGCCCGTTGACGCCAGTGGCAACCTGGTGCCGATCATCTTCGGCACACCACCCAACGGATCAGGCGGCAACTCGCCAGCGACAAGTTACACCTATTCCGCACGGAGGCCGAGATCGTCAATTCTTCCTGGCTTTGACTTTAACCTCTTCTCGGGCGCCTATCCCGATATCGAAAACTACGGCGGCTTCGCCAATTTCACCCACAAAATCTTTGGCGAGCAAATGGTCCTATTCGGCGATATTTACTATGAAAACTCGAGTTCTCACAACGAACTTGCCCCGGTTGCAACGAACGATTTCGATACACCGGGTGCCAAAGTTATCGCAATTCCTCCCGGAACGAACCTGAACGGAGTCGCTCCGCCGGACACACCGACCTATGAAGAGACCGGTTTGCCGGCCGATGCGGTGAACCCATTCAATCCTTTTAATCAGATCATCTCCGGAGGCAGCCGCGCTCGCTTCCTGGAATTCGGCAACCGGTTGATAGATAGCGAAACGGATAACTTTCTTGCCACTATTGGTTTGCGTGGCGACAGATTGTTTGATGGGACCTGGGGCTACGACGGCGGCTTTCGCTACAATAAGATCAAGGTAACGCAGGACCTGCAGTCCATCTCCATTACTCGCCTGACGGAAATCCTGAATCAGAATTCGCCTGTTTTCGCTGCGGGCGGTGCCCTCGCAGGGGGAACTGCCTTTAATCCCTTTGGTGATGCCCTTTTCGGTCCGCCAATTCCAAGCAACTTTGCGGACGTGGCCTATGCCACCATCCACGCGAAAGATGTCGACACCTCCGAGATCGCGACCCTCGATCTCAACATCTATACGACCTCCCTCTTTAAGCTGCCAGCAGGCGGAGTTGGCTTCGCCTTCGGCGGCCAGTTCCGGCGCGAGCAGCTCACGCAGGACGTGGACGAACTATCTCTTACCGGAGACATCGCCAGTAGCTCGCCGGGCGCTAGTACGCAGGCCGGGCGAAAAGACTGGGCTCTCTATGCAGAGGCGAACATTCCGATCACCAGTCCGATCCTCAACTTCCCCGGCTTCTATTCCACGGAGCTTACGGCCGCCGTGCGCTACGAAGCCTTCGAGAACAACAACACCAACGTGACCGTGCCGAAGTTCGGTTTGCGGTGGCAGCCAATTGACGAATCGTTCACGGTCCGAGCCACGATCGGCAAGGGATTCCTCGAACCGTCCTTGATCGAACTTTTCGGCAGTCCGACCTCGGCCCTGGCCCCAGTCACGGATACACTGCCAACATCATTGGGCGGCCCCCCCGTTCCGATCGGTGATCCGAGCCGAACGGAAAGAGAACAAAACATCGTCGATACGAGTAACCCGGCGCTCCAGCCGGAGGACTCCACCTCCTTTACCGCGGGTATTGTTTGGACTCCAAAGTTTATTAATGGCCTGACCATTACCGTCGATCTCTGGGATACCGAACAAACTGGGCAAGTCATCTTGGACAACATTCCTGCGATCCTGAAACGCGAGGGAGAAGGTGCATTGCTGCCGGGTGAAATCGTCCAACGAGATTCCCGGGGTTACATCAATCGAATCTTCGTGCCCTTTATCAACAGCGGATCGACGACAGCTTCCGGTATCGATTTTGGCATGCAATACGTTTACCCGACGTCCTTCGGTACCTTCACCTCGTTAACTCAGGTGTCCTACCTTGATTCTTTTGAATTCCAAGGTACGCCGGATAGTCGGACGGCGCAGCTGGCAGGCGTCGCAGTGGCGGGCATCGCCGACACGACCTCTGTCGATGGTAACCTGAAGTGGAAAGGAATTCAGCGCCTGGACTGGGCCTGGAATGGCTGGGACCTCGTCGGCACCGCCAGATTCGTGGACGGATACCACGAATTGTTGCCTAACTCTCACAATCACTGGGTGAGTCAGACGTGGACCTTTGATGGTCAGGCGTCCTACGACTTCACGTTTGTCGCGCCGGTGGAAAAGCAGCCGGTGGCCGGGTATTCAAAAGATGTCAAGGACGTCGAACGCGACAAGGCCGGCAAACCGGCCGACAGCTCGATGTCTCAAACTGCGAATGCCAGTCTGCCGATTTGGCAGCGAGTACTCAATGGGACGACGATCACGCTCGGGTGCGATAACATCTTTGGCCAGGATCCGCCCAAGGCGTACGGGTTCGGTGGCAATTCTACCAAGTATCCGGGCTTCCTTTACGATCCGACTGGTCGCTTCGTTTACGTTCAATTGACGAAGAAATTTTAGCCTTGGGAATCAGGCTAATCTGCAGAGAGGCAGCGGGCTCGCCCGCTGCCTCTTTCTTTTTCCCCGGCGAGCCGTTTCCCCCAGCCCCTTCCGACGGCGGCTTTAGGCGGCTCGATACGCGCTCTTGTCTATCGTCGCGCAAATGCCCAAGTTGGTTTAGGTTTCACAACGGGACCGAGAGAAAACTTTGGGATGAACAAGGGGTCGTCTTTATGAGGAGGCGAGACATGGGTCTGTCGAGCGATGAGGAATCGTCTCCGGAGAAACCAGCTGCGCTCCCGCCGTCGTCGAGTCCCTTGGAGGCAGACGCCACGACCAAGAACGCCAAGGCGCTCGACGAAATGATGCCGCAGGTCTACGACGAATTGCGTTTGTTGGCCGCTGGCTACCTGCGGCATGAGCGGCCTGAGCACACCCTGCAACGAACCGCCCTTGTGCACGAAGCTTATCTTCGGCTCGCTGCGCAAAAAGACGCGGCCTGGGAGAACCCGAAGCATTTTCTCGCCATTTTCGCCCGCCTCATGCGCCAGACCCTGACCAACCATGCCGTTGCCCGAAGCAGGGCAAAGCGCGGAGGAAATGATCCAACAGAAGTGATGCTGGAGTTTTACCAGCGACATGAAATTGATGTGGCGGCAATCGACGAAGCGCTGCGGGAACTCGAGGCGCTCGATCCACGCCAGGCACAGATAGTGGAATTGCGATTCTTTGGCGGCCTAACGATTGAGGAAATCGCCGCGCTTTTATCTATATCCCCGGCGACCGTGAAACGGGATTGGGTTGTGGCCAAACTTTGGTTGCGGCAAGTGTTAACAGCCGCCAGTTGATCCTTGACTTCATTTTGAGTGACTTTTTTAGAAACTAATTCCATCTCATGAATCAGGAACGCTGGCGCAAACTAAAAGAGCTCGTGGCCGACGCGCTGGAGGAAGATTCGCCCGTTGCCCGCACTTCCCTCCTGCAGCGCGAGTGCGGGGAGGATCTTCGGTTACTCCGCGAGGCCGAGTCCTTTCTCGTCGCGGCCGATACCATTTCTGCGGCCGGCACCGATCGGCTGGAAGAATGCGCACTCGTCGCCAGCACAGCGGTCCGCCGGGAAAGAACTTCGCTCACCGGGCATCGCGTCGGCGCCTATGTCATTGTGAAAGAGCTAGGCCATGGCGGAATGGCGACGGTTTATCTCGGGGCGCGGGCCGATGGCTATTTTGAAAAGGAAGTCGCGATAAAAATATTGAAGCCTGTCGATGGCAGCACAGCCGAACTGCTCGATCGTTTTCGAGCCGAGCGCGAGGTCCTCGCCTCGCTCGATCATCCAAACATCGCCGCCCTGTTCGACGCCGGCACGACGGCCGAAGGCCTCCCCTACTTTGTCATGGAATATGTGCCGGGCACACCGGTCACGAACTATGTAAACGAACACCACCTTCCGCTTCGTCAGCGACTTTCCCTCTTCCTGAAGATTTGCGCGGCCGTCGAAGTGGCTCATCGGCGGCGCGTCGTCCACCGCGACCTGAAAAGGAGCAATATCCTGGTGACGGCGGAAGGCGAGCCCAAGTTGCTCGACTTCGGCATCGCCAAGCTCCTGGAAGAAAATCCGCTCGCCCTCACCGCCGCAGGACAGCAGCGGCTAACTCCTATCTCCGCTTCACCGGAACAGGCCCGCGGTGATGAGGTGACGACGTCGAGTGATATCTATGCCCTCGGCGCATTGCTCTACGAGATCCTGACCGGGCAGACGCCCCATCGATTTCACACCCGGCATCCTGGCTTGGATGAAGTGGAGCGCGTGGTCTGCGAGGAAGAGCCCATTTTGCCAAGCGTCGCGGCCGCGCCTGAAGATCGTCATGCCTTGCGCGGCGACCTCGACGCCATCATCACGCGGGCCATGCGCAAGGATCCCGCGCAACGTTATGCCTCCGTCGCAGACTTAGAGACTGACATTCGACACTATCTGGCGGGCGAGCCAGTTCGGGCGCGACCAAACACTGTTCCTTATCGCCTCCTCCGCTTTGCCGGTCGTCACAAACCTTCGAGCAAGCGTATTGCACTGACTACTCTGATCCTGATGGTCGCGCTGGCCGCAGGCTTCCTTGTTTTTCGCAAGGGTATGACCTCGCACGCCGCGAAAGCGTCCCGTCAGCCCGCGGCGATAGTGCCGCCCAGGAGTATCGCTGTCCTTCCATTCGACGATTTTGCGGCTCCGGATGGAACCAGTTACTTTGCCGACGGAGTCCAGGATGACATCCTGACCGATCTCGCCAAGGCTGAGGAACTCAAGGTCATTAGCCGCTCAGGTGTTTCGCAGTATCGAAAGGGTGTCCGGGACGTGCGGGAGATTCGGCAAAATCTTGGCGTCGCCTACGTTCTGGAAGGCAGCGTGCGACGAATGAAGGACCGGGTCCGGGTCAACGCCCAGCTGATCGACACCGAATCGGACGTGCAGGTGTGGGCCGAGCAGCATGATCGCAAACTGGAGGACCTTTTCGCCCTTCAAAGTGACCTATCCCAGGCAATCGTAGCCCAACTCAAGGGAAAGTTATCGCCGCGGGAGAAGGCGGCGATTGAAAGCCAGCCGACGGCGGATGTGCAGGCCTATGACTTATACCTGCGAGCCCGGGAAGCCTTCGTGCAATATGAGTATGGCACCACGATCGACCTGTTAAACCAGGCGGTGGCGCGCGACCCCAAGTTCGCCCACGCTTATTGTCTCCTGACTAATGCTCATCTCTATGTTTATCGCTTTGGCGGCGACATGAGTCCAGAGCGCCTGGAAAAGGCGAGGGTGGCGGCTGAGACAGCGTTGCGACTTGCGCCTAACATGGCCGAGAGTCACCTCGCGAAGGCCCAATACTATTACAATGGCTTGAGAGACTATGAGAAGGCGCAGGCTGAACTCGCCTCCGCGCCGCCACCGGCGCCTGGCAGCCGGGCCCGGTTCTTCGATCTGACTGCTCTGACCGAGCGCCGCCTCGGTCATTGGAAGGAAGCTCTGCGCAATGGCGAAAAGGCCTGGGAACTCGATCCGCATGATCCTTTTATCGCGACCGAAATTATCCAGACTCACATGTCGCTGCGGAGATATCCGGAGGCCGAGAAACGGGCCGACGAAGCCATCAAAAACATCGCCAGCCGGTCCGCGCCTTTTTGGTCGCTGAAGGCGGAATCCATACTCGCCCAAGGCGAGCCAGAACGCGCCCAGTCCTTTCTCAGGGGGGCGAACAATTTAGGCGGAGAGAGTCATTTCGAATTGGCGCAGGCTGCCTTTTACCAGAGGGATTTCGCGGAGGCGATGCGGGAGATCGAGGTGGCACGCAAGTCAGCCATGGCACCGTCATCCCAGGTTCTCGACTTAATGGAGGGGACAATTGCCCGCTCGCAGGGCGACACGCAAAAAGGTCAGCAAGCCTTCGAGAAAGCTCGTCAGTATCTGGAGGCGCTACTGGAGAAACATCCACACGAACCGTTGAGTTTGATTAATCTCGCTTGGGCGTATGCCGGGTTGGGCCGGGCAGACGATGCGTTGCGGACCAGCCAGGAAGCCGTGCAACTGGTGCCGACCTGGAGAGACGGAGCGGAAGGCCCTGAATACGCCGGTATGCGGGCGCAGATTCTGGGTTGGCTGGGAAACAAGGACGCGGCCTTCGAGCAGCTCGAGGCGCTCGTGAAACAGCCGGCCGGCCCAAGCTACGGCGACCTGAAGCTCAACCCCAGTTGGGACGATCTGCGAGGCGACCCGCGGTTCGAGCGATTGCTCGTTGAGACCAGGAAACCAATTCGGCTCGAATAGCGTCTGTTGCCCGGGAACGGGCGCCCCCGAAAAAAATTCACCCCGTGTGAGCTCTTTTCCGCGCGGATATTGCATTGAAAGGTGTGAGACAGATTTTTTCCACTCAACGGCTCGCCCTTCCACGCCTAACGCCATGACCTATTTCGCCAAGCTTGCCCAGGAAAGGACCCCGAAGCTAATCGGCCTTCTGGGCTACGACGATGTCGCGGCTCTCGACCTGACTGGCCCGCTGGAGGCATTGACCAGCGCCCAGCATCCGGGCGAGGCATCCGCGCCACTCTGCTACCGGCCGATCATCGTCGGACTAGCCAATAAGAGTTTCACCTCGGAGTCGGGGTTACATTTCAAGGCCGACGTCACGGCAGAAGAGGCTCCGATATTCGATACCATCATCATTCCCGGCGGAAAAGGACTGCGCCGGTCCGAGACGCGCCAACTCGCGGCGAGGTGGCTGAACTCGCAAGCCGGCCAGACCCGCCGGATCGCATCCGTCTCGACGGGCATCTACGCGCTCGCGCAAAGCGGCCTGGTCGACGGCCGGCACGTCACGACGCACTGGCGCTTCGCGCGCGATGTCGCCCAGCGCTTTCCAAAAATCAGGATTAGTCGTTCAGTCGCATTTCTTAAAGATGAGGCCTTTTATAGCTCCGCCGGGGGGACCGCGGGCATCGAGATGACACTCGCCTTAATCCAGGAGGATTACGGCGGCGAAGTCGCTCGAAACGTGGCGCGTGAGCTCGTCATGCGCCTGCGGCCCCCCGGTGTGGGCGGCGACGATTTCGAGCCGTCGGTCTACCAGGCCGATCCCACCGAACGGGTCGCGGAATTGCCGGCCTGGATCCTCGGCCATCTTCACGAACGGATGACGGTCGATTCCCTCGCGGAAAGGACCTGTCTCTGCCCGCGCCATTTCAGCCGTCTCTTTAAGCAGGTCTTTGAATGCACGCCGGCAGACTTCGTCGAAGAACTGCGCTTGAGCGAAGCGCGCCGGCGCCTTCTTGGCCTGCGCACGACGGTCGAAAGCGTGGCGGAAAGTGTAGGCTTCAAAAGCTCCGACGCTTTTCGGCGAGCGTTCGAACGTCGCGTCGGTGTGACACCGACCGCTTTTCGTCGGCAGGCGAGCAACCTCCCGACGGCCAAGGTGGTTCGCCCGCATCGCGCCCCGCTCCGGTCCGCGCAGGCGCATCTGAAACACGCAGTCGCCGCTTGAGCGGTCCGGCCACGCTAGAGCGCGCGGCGCACCGCTCGGCGGACCGTCTCCGTGATCCAGCCATAAACGAGGTGCGAAGCGAGCGCATACACGTGCGTCGTTAGGGGGATTTCTTTCGCGGGCTTCGACAGACCCGCGGCGGGCACGGCCAGTTCATCGGCCAGCAGCCAGACTCCAGTGCCAAATCCGACGCCGTCCCCGATAGTCACAAGCGGCGCCACTTCCGCGAGCACTCCATAGATCGCGGCTGAACTGGCGCCCATTCCATAATGGATCGCTTCGCCTGCCGCCGGCTTGTAGCTGGCCGGGATTTTGCGCCCGGTCACCTTTTCCGAAATCGCGTTGGCCGCTTTCACGGTTGCGGGATCTGCTTTTCTGCCACCGCGCTTCTTCGACGGACTCTTCGCCTCCAAAGCCGCGCTCCACGCCGCCTGGAATTGTTCCATCAAAAATGAAGCGAGCAATCCGCCCGCCACGCCGGCCAGCAGGCCCTTCAGAATATCAGTCTCGCCATAGTCGGTCTCGTCAAAGCTCATCATCACATTCTCCTCCGTTGCTCCCCCACAGACTCGCGCGCGCTTCTCCGCCCGCGCTTGGGTTAGCATAACAGCTGTAGATAGAGGACGTCGAGCCGGCGTCCAAACTTGTTCCCCACTTCGCGGAGTCGCCCCACCTCCGCGAAGCCTAACGAATTCAATAATCGAATCATCCCGACCGACTCTTCGCAGCAAGCCGCCAGGATGGTGTGAAAGCCCAATGCACCGGCGCGCCCGATTAGATCCTCCACGATGGCGCGGCCGTATCCGCTGCGCTGCGCATCGTGCCGCACATAGGCCGTCAGCTCGACCGTCTCCCGGTAAGCGCAGCGCGATTGAAAAGGCGACAGTGCGCCCCAGCCGACAATTTCGCCGTCGATTTCGAGCACGGTCATCGGATGATTGGCCGGTCGTGTGCGCAGTTCCTTTATCCGCTCTTCCGTTGTCTCATCATTTACCTGGAAGGTGGCCGCGGAAGTCCGGACGTAGTGGTTGTAGATCGTGTTGATCCCCTCCGCGTCAGCCACGGTCGCGAGGCGGAGGCGGCGATTTTCCATTAGAGCGTCGTCGCCGGTGCGCAGATTTCGTCGCACCAAGTTTCGATCTGCGCCCTGATTTGATCGCGAATTTTGCGCACAGCCGCCAGCTTTTCCGGATGCGTGCCTGCGACCGTGGAAGGGTCGGGAAAACTCCAGTGCAGGCGCTGCGCCGGGCCGGGAAAGATCGGGCATTTCTCCGCACTGCTTTCGTCGCACACCGTCACGACATAGGTGAAGACCGGTCCGGATTTCCAGACATCGAAGACGCGCTGCGTGCCCTTGTGCGAGATGTCGATCCCCACCTCGCTCATCACTTCGACGGCGAGCGGATTGAGCGTGCCAGGCTCAAGTCCCGCGCTCTGCGCCTCGAACTGGTCGCCGCAAATTTCGTTCATCCACGCCTCCGCCATCTGGCTGCGGGCGCTGTTATGGATGCAGATAAAGAGAACACGTTTATTCATGGAACATCGGCAGGTTAATTACTTTGCAAAAACTTCCGGGGGTTCGCAGCAATTTGATCGGAGCTGCGCCAATCTTTTCAAGTCTTTCTCGAAAACCGGATCGGACGGTGCGCAGTCCTGAAGGCACTTCAAATTCATCTCCAACTCGTCGGACGGTTTCGACGGCAGTGAATAGATAATCCAGTTGCCGCTCCGCTTGGTCTGCACCAGCCCGCGACTGCGCAGGTAAGCGAGATGTTTTGAGATCTTCACCTGTGGTTCGCGCAAGGCATCCTGAAAATGGCATACGCAGAGCGGCGATTGCGTGAGCAGATGCAGAATCCGGAGTCGGGTCGGCTCGCAGAAGCATTGATAGATCTCAGCCAGCTTCATCCCCCTAACGACAGCAGGACGACGCCGCTGTCCCGGTCTCCGGCTCACAACCGCACTTTTGTTTGGCCAGGCAATCAGTGTGCTTGGAGCCAAGCCGAAATTCCAAGTGTCCACCGGCCGCGTGCGCGTCGGCGATCGGGTACTGCGAGACCACGCAGCAATCCCATTCCACTTCCACTTCCAAATCATCGTTAGGCAAGACGGGGCGACCAAGCTCCAGAATATCGGCGAACCGGTGCGCCTTCAGGCGGTGTTCGAAATCTTCCGCCACATAGGTTTGCAGAACACACGCCTCGCGCTCACGGAAGGTGCCGCCGCAATCGACAAACTTTTTCGCGACGTGCCCGACTTCGGTGAGGTGAAAGTGGGCCGGGATTTGTGCGCCGTCCGGCAACACGAAACGCGACAATGCCTCGGGATTGGCGCGCAGAATCGACTTCAACTCATGCAATTTCATGCCGTGTCTATATTCCCGTAAAGGAATGTAGTCAAGCCTGTTTGCGAGCAGGCGATCAGAGCTTCGTTTGGCGCAGTCGAAGAGCGTTCCCGATAACGGAAACGGAGCTCAGACTCATCGCGGCGCCGGCGATGATCGGGCTGAGGAGGATGCCAAACCAGGGATAGAGAATGCCGGCGGCGATCGGCACGCCTAACGAATTATAGACGAAGGCGAAGAAGAGGTTCTGCCTGATATTCCTCATCATGGCCCGGCTGAGCCTGATCGCCTTCTCGATCCCGCGCAGATCGCCCTGCAAAAGCGTGATCCCCGCGCTCTCCATTGCCACATCCGTCCCGGTACCCATCGCGATACCGACGTCAGCCGCCGCCAGCGCAGGCGCGTCGTTAATTCCGTCGCCCGCCATCGCCACCACGGTGCCGTCTTCGCGCAGGCGGCGCACCCGGTCGTTCTTGTGCTGCGGCTCAACTTCGGCTTCCACCTCATCGATCCCGAGCTTTTCCGCGACGCGACGCGCGGTGCGTTCGTTGTCGCCGGTCAGCATGATAATTTTCAACCCGAGCCGGTGCAACTGTTCGATCGCGCCGGGAGTCGATTCCTTGATTGGATCAGCCACGGCAATCAGGCCGGCCGCCTGCTCGTCGACCGCGACGAAAACAACTCCATTGCCTTCGTCCTGCAGAGCCACCGCGCGGCGCTCCATTTCTTCAACACCGCGCACATTCTGTTCGCGCAGGAACTTCGGTTTGCCGATCAGCACGCGACGCCCGTTGACGTTTCCGCTGACGCCACCGCCCGTGGTCGATTCGAATTCGCTTACCTTTTCGAGACGAACCTCGCGCTTCTCCGCGCCGCGAACGAGCGCAGCCGCGAGAGGATGTTCGCTCTCGCTTTCAACCGCCGCGGCGAGCGCGAGCAATTCCTCTTCTGAAATTGAGTCGTTAGGCAAGATCTGCGTTACCGCAGGCCGGCCCTCGGTCAGGGTGCCGGTTTTATCGACCACCAGCGTCTGAACTTTTTCCATCAGCTCGATCGCCTCGGCTTTCCGGATCAGGACGCCAGCCTGCGCGCCGCGGCCCACGCCGACCATGATGGACATGGGGGTCGCAAGGCCGAGCGCACACGGGCAGGCGATGATCAGGACCGCGACCGCATTCACGATGGCATGCGCGAGCCGCGGCTGGGGCCCCAGACTCAGCCAAAGAAAAAACGTGATGACCGCGAGGCCAATGACTGTCGGCACAAACCAGCCCGCCACCCTGTCAGCCAGCCCCTGGATGGGCGCGCGACTCCGTTGCGCCTGCGCCACCATCTCCACGATCTGCGAAAGCATGGTCTCGCTCCCGACTCGTTCCGCTTCCATCAGAATGCTGCCGGTTTGGTTAACGGTCCCGCCGGTCACATCGTCGCCGGTCTTCTTTTCCACCGGCATCGGTTCGCCCGTGATCATAGATTCGTCGACACTCGTTCGTCCGTCGCGCACCCGGCCATCGACCGGGATTTTTTCGCCGGGGCGCACGCGCAGTTGGTCACCTTTCCGGACCTGATCGAGCGGGATGTCTTTTTCCTCGCCATCGCGCAACACGCGCGCGGTAGTCGGCGCAAGACCGAGCAAGGCGCGGATCGCGCTTCCCGTCTGGCTGCGAGCGCGCAGCTCGAGCATTTGGCCTAACAAGACCAGGACTGTGATCATCGCGGCCGCTTCGAAATAAATGCCGATCATGCCGTGAGCGGCGAAAGTCGGAGGAAAAAGTTGCGGGAGGAGTATGACGACCGCGCTGTAGAAATAGGCCGCACCGACCCCGATCGAGATCAGGGTAAACATGTTGAGCGAGCGATGCGTGATCGAGCGCCAGCCACGAACGAAGAACGGCCAGCCCGCCCAGGCCACGACCGGCGTGCTGAGAACGAATTGCACCCAGCGCGAAACATTTCCCTGCGTCCAGGCCGGCACGCCCGGAATCAGGTGCGACATGGCGAGAGCAAACACCGGCAGAGTAAGGCCCAGTCCGATCCAAAAGCGTCGCGTCATGTCCCGCAGCTCGGCGTTTTCTTCTTCTCCGTCGGCGGCTGCTAGGTTCTTCGGCTCGAGCGCCATCCCGCAGATCGGGCAGTCGCCGGGATGATCCTGCTCGATCTGCGGATGCATCGGGCAGGTGTAGATGGTCGCTGCGCGAACGGCCGGGTCGCGTTCCAGCGCCATCCCGCATTTTGGACAGGTTCCGGGTTCATCGCTTCCCACTCCCTCGCACATCGGACAGAAATATTTTTTGGCGGCCGGCCAGGCGTTGGTTTCCGCAGCGGTCTCTTCAGAATGACAACATGAGCCGCCGGATTTTTCGCCCGGGCTAACGAACTCGTCACGGCAATGCGTCGAACAGAAGTAGAATTTCATTCCGTCGCGCTCCACGACCGCGGCGGCATTCTCGCGATCGACTTTCATCCCGCAGATCGGGTCAATAAATGTCTCTTCGTGCGGTGGCATGTTTGGAGATCGTAACGGTGCGACCCTTCCACAACTTAACCCGACCGGCCCGCCTTTTCATGGTGCTGTCGGATACAAAAATATTCTGCCTAACGAGCTTACATCTTTTCCTTGATCCCGGCGCGGAGCAGCCACCAGTTCACCGGATAGGCGGTCAGAAAACCGGCCAGCATTGCGATCTGCATCATGAACCAGAAGACCGGTCCGGTTTTCTCCAGCTCGTGGCCAAAGATCAGAAAGGTGGCGATCGCCATCCAGCCATACATCCCCACCTGCCAGGCCGTGAGAGAAAGGAAGTCCGCCTTGGCCGCGGCGATGAGGCCTTCGCCTAACGACAGCCCGCGCATCGGCGCGATCGTGAAATATTGAAAGACGATCCCGAAAGCCAGGGCAACGAAGTAGTCGACCGTCCACGCTCCGAAAATCTTCATCCCGAAGAGCGTGACTGGAAAAAGAACGAGTCCCCACTCCGCCACGATATCGGCCAGCGCGCAGCCCGCGCCGCAGTGACTCGCCCCGAGCGCGACCATTTGCCAGAACGGTTTCTTTTTTCCGAGCGGCTCTTCGCCCCGCGCCTTCGTTTCCTGCAACGCGCGATGAGTCGAAAGGCGGCCAACGGTGTAATAGCCCCAAAGTGCGAGCGGCCCGGCGTAAAGCCCGGTGATCGGCCAGACCACATTCATAATCCACATGTGTTGCTGGTGACCGGCGAACAGATCGATCACGATGAGAAGTGACGAGGCTGCGCCGAGGAGTAGGCAAATGATGGCGATGAAATGCAGGTCCACACATTTCTATCGCAGGAGCAAACCGATCCGGGCGTTTCTGATCGGCGTGCTTTGTTTTCCGATGAAGCAGCTTGTCCTCAGGAATGGTCGCGGCGAGTCGATTGTTTTGGTTCTTCGTTAGGCCCGGCAATCGATGAGGCAACGGTGCCGGGCGGATTCTGATACCAGCCCGGATCATCATAACTCGTGAGCGCGTCGCGCACTTTCATGATCGTGAACATGCCGCCCATCTCGATCGGGCCGAACTGACCGGTGCCGGTCATCATCGGCAAAGTGTTGCGCGGGCCGGGCATCATCTCGCTCATCTCCGACATGTCGTGCATGCCGGCTTCGCCCATCGCCATGTAACCGGGAACCAGTTTGCCGATTTTTCGCGCCACCTCTTTCTGGTTCGCCCCGATGAGATTGGGAACGGTATGACTCATTGCGTTCATGGCGTGGTGATTCTTATGACAGTGCACCGGCCAGTCACCCGGGTTATCCGCCACAAACTCGACCGTGCGCGTCGTGCCCGGCGGCACGTTGACGGTCGCCTCTGGCCACCAACCGGCCTTGGGAATTTGCCCGCCGTCCGTTTCCACGATCCACCAGCGATGTCCATGAAAGTGGATCGGATGACTATCCATGCTCAGGTTAGCGAAGCTGATCCGGACGCGTTCGTTACGCTTGATCACAAGCGGGTCAGTCCCCGGCCAGACGCGGCTGTTGAAAGTGAAGATGTTGAAGTCAGTCATGACGTTCGGCTTCGGCGTAAAGGTCCCCGGCTCGATCGCCCATTCCTGGAGGAAGATGGCGAAATGGCGATCGACTGGCTCCGCATAACCGTCCTTTGGGTGGATGATGAAGAAGCCCTCCATCCCCATCGCCATCTGCGTCATCTCGTCGGAATGCGGGTGATACATCTGCGCACCGTGCTGGACGAGCGGGAACTCGTAGGCATAAGTCTCGCCGGGCGGAATGTGCTTCTGGGTCAGGCCGCCGACGCCGTCCATTCCGTTAGGCAAAATAAAGCCGTGCCAGTGGACCGTGGTCGGCTCAGGTAGCTTGTTCGTCACCAGGATGCGAACCCGGTCGCCTTCCACGGCTTCGATCGTCGGACCCGGACTCTGTCCGTTATAACCCCAGCAATTCACCATCATGCCGGGGGCGAACTCGCGCCTGACAGGCTCGGCGATGAGATGGAATTCCTTCACTCCATCTTTCATGACCCAGGGAAGGCTAGATCCGTTAGGCGTAACGACTGGCCGATAATTGATCCTGCTTCCGGTCGCCGGCGTCCCGGGAGTTGGCGCCGCGAGCAACTGCGCCCCCCCGGCGATGCGTTGTGCGAGGGCGGACGCTCCAAACAGTGCGGCTGCGCCCGAGAAGAATTTTCTTCGTGTGATCATGGTGTTATTAGCGTTTGCTTGAATCGAGGTAAGACTTGCCAGTGAGACTGCCACCGATGGCGCGTTCCAGCTCGGCGCGCGCAATCCAATAATCGCGCCAGGCTTCGATATAACTGCGCTCGGCCGCGACTTCGTTCTGCTTGGCCAATAGGAGGTCGTAAGCGCCTTTGAGCATGAAGTTGTATTGCTGGAGAGTGAGATTCAGCGCCAGCTGCTGGGTCGGTAATAGTTTCCTTCCGATATAGGAAGTGAGATCGCGGGCGGCGACCATTTGATCGCGCGCTTCCCGCACCTCGGAACGGATATTGACTGCCATCGCCTCGAGCTCGCGTTGCGCCTGGCGATACTGCGCGGTGAGCTTCGCGATCTCGCCCTGGCCTTGATTAAAGATGGGCAGCTCGAGATCGAGGGTCGGTCCGGTGAGGCGCTGGCCATCGGGCTCCTTTTCGGTGTCGACCCCGATCCTTATCCCCGCCGGAACATAACGAGTCTTGGTCCGGAGGGCGAGTGAGCGCCCGATGAGATCGAGGCGCATGCGGGCGGCTTGCAAGTCGAGCCGCTGCGCGATGGCGCGCGATTCGAGATGTTGCAATGAGCCTTCGCTTCCGGGCAGCTCCGGCAGGTGATCGCCCATCGTCCAATTCGTGTAACCGCCCCACACTCCCATCAAGCGATTAAGGCGCTCGCGGTCGCGCCGGACTTGTAACTCGTTCTGCGCCACTTCGAGGCGCGATTGTTCGTAGCTCCCCTGCTGGTTCGCCAGTTCCAGGTCGCTCGTGTTGCCGGCGTCGTGCAGTCGTTTGGTAAACTCCGCAGCCGTCTCGTTCGTCGCGGTAATGACCCGCAGCCGGCCGAGCAACTGCTGACGCGCCTGAGCGGTGTAGAACGCGATCTGAGTTTCGGCCGCCAGCTTCAGCACTTCATCGGCAACGCGAATCTCAGTCTGCGCGAGCTGCGCATTAGCAATGCGTTTGCGCAGCGGAAGAACGAGGAGCTCGAGAAAATTCTGCGCGATAGAATATTCGATATTCGTCCCGTTCGGCGAGCGATCGGGAAAACGAAAGCTCGCCGAAAAATTAGGGTTCGTGATCAGACCGGCCTGGATGACCTCGGCCTGCGCGATCCCAACTTCTTCAAAACGCGCCTGCAGCTCGCGGTTGTTGAGGAGGGCCACCTCCACCGCGCGCTCCGCGGTAAGCGGACGGCGCAGAAGCGCCTGCACACCTTGCTCGATTTGCGCATCCTCCGGCCCGCCGCGGTTCCAATGGACGTGCCGGCCGTTTCGCTCGGCGACGGTTCCCTGCACACGCTCAAACGATCCGTTAGGCGCGGCACAGCCGCCGGTCAGCAGCGCAACAACGGGGAAGATCAGGCGAACCCTCATGGCTTGGTTTCCTCCGTTGCGGTCTTTTTGACCAGCGTCATCCCGCATTTCGGGCACTGACCCGGTTTCGATTCGTGGATTTCCGGGTGCATTGGACACGTGTAATAGGCGGCACTGGAGACCGGTGCCGGGTCTAACGCCGGCTCCTCTTTCTTCATCTCGATCTGCTTTTTCTTTTGTTCGCGATCATCAGCTTGCGGGGAAAGGAAAGTGTGAGACGTGGCCACGAGCGTCGGACGCCACGGCGTGCTCTCGGCTTCCGGCGCGCGAGCATCGGCCGGGTTGGCAGCGGGCGCGGGCGGCAGGCTCACAGCGCAGCCCGCAAGCGCCATCGCCGTGAGGCAAAGCGCCCTCCCGGCAATCCGGCTGGTTTGGAGATGAGATTTTTCAGGCATAAAAAAAGGAATCGGTGAAAGGAAAAACGGGCAGGCGCCGAACGACGGCGGTGGGCCATCGAGGCGCGAACAGAAGCGACCACGAGCACTCGCGTGAAGCGAGCGATCGGTCGTTAGGCCAGGAGAGGCGGAGCGTGCGCGAGCAGGCTCCGCTGCAGGACGGATTCCGCGAAACTGCGGATCTGCGGCGGCCCCGTATCAAGCTCAGTTGAAGGGGCGGCAAAGTCCCCCGCCGCAAGCCGAAAATCAGCCGCGAGGCAGGCCTGCAAAACAAAGAGGGTCGAATCGTAGCTGGGCGCAACCTTCGCCGGTGCCATCGCGGCGACGAGCGTTTTGCAGCATGGCAATTCGCCCTGGGCCGGTTTTTTCTCCGGTTTTGAAGAATGGCCGGGGCAGGATTCCTGCGCGGAAGGCGCGGCGACTGGGCGCAGCAGAATGCCAGCCAGGGCGCAATGATCGGAGGCAACGAACCAGGCCACGATCGTTAGGAGCGCGATGGCGCCGTGCGCTAGCCGGGATGTGGGGCGGGATCTCACGGCCTACTTAGTCTCACATGAAGCCTCGCCGTTCAAACTTGTTCGCAGCCCAGTTTGTAGTAGCAAAACGCATTCGCCGTGCAGGGACGCCAAATCCATAAAATCTTGCGATCTGGCATCCTTTCCCGTATGCCGGGCGTAGCAAAATGCGCGGCGACTTCCAGCACGGGAATTTTCCGTCCGAGAGACGCTCTTACGCATCCGATCCATAACCAAAGAATCCTTCATTCACATGAGCACAATGAGCGCTGAAACTGCCGTCAGGGAACGTTATGCAGCCGGGGCCAAGGCCGCCGAGGCGAAGCTTTGTTGCCCGGTCGATTACAATCCGGAATACCTCAAGGTCATTCCGCAGGAAGTCATCGAGCGCGATTACGGTTGCGGGGACCCGAGCAAGTATCTGCGTGAAGGAGAGACCGTCCTCGATCTCGGCAGCGGCACGGGCAAGATCTGTTTCATCGCCGCGCAAGTCGTCGGACCTAACGGAAAGGTGATCGGCATCGACATGACGGACGAGATGTTGAACGTCGCCCGGACCAACGCGCCGATCGTGGCGGAGCGAATCGGCTACAACAATGTCGAGTTCCGCAAAGGCCGCATCCAGGACCTGGCGCTCGATCTCGAGAAACTCGACGCGGAACTGCAGGCGCGCCCGATCACGGATGCGGCCTCTTTCTTGCGCGCGGATGAGCTCGCCCAGGAATTGCGAGTGAAACATCCGCTCGTCGCGACCGACTCGGTTGACGTGGTCGTTTCCAATTGCGTGCTCAACCTGGTCGAGCCGAAATCGAAGCGGCAATTGTTCGAGGAAATTTTCCGCGTGCTCAAGAAAGGCGGCCGCGCGGTCATCTCCGACATCGTCGCCGACGAAGAAGTGCCGGAACATTTGCAGAGCGATCCGGAACTCTGGAGCGGCTGCATCTCGGGAGCGTTGACGGAGGAAGGTTTTCTCCTCGCCTTCAGCGATGCCGGTTTCTACGGGATCCAAATCCTGAAACGCGACGAGAAACCGTGGCAAACGGTGGAAGGTTTCGAATTCCGCTCCGTCACGATTGAAGCTTTCAAGGGGAAACAGGGGCCGTGCTTTGAACGAAACCAGGCGGTCATCTACCGCGGACCGTTCCGCGAGGTGCTGGACGACGACAACCACCGGATGGAGCGCGGTGTGCGTTATGCCGTGTGCGACAAGACTTACAGCCTCTATCGCAAGCCGCCCTATCGCGAGTTCTTCGAATTCGTTGAGCCGCTGATCGATATTCCGTTAGCCGAGGCGAAGCCGTTTGATTGCTCGCACACCGCGCGCCGCCACCCGAAGGAAACGAAGGGCCAGGATTATAATGTCACGACGGAAGCGAGCAGTTGCTGCGATGGCGGCAGTTGCTGCTAGAACGAGGCACTACGATGAGCGAAACCATCCGCGCCACGCGCCCGGAGCCGCCGCCGCACGTCAGCGCGGAGGTCGAGGTCGCGCACGCCCCGATTCCGAAATGGGCGATCGGAGAATTTTTCGGGACGTTCCTGCTCGTCTTTTTCGGTTGCGGAAGTGTTTGCGCGGCCGTCGCGACTGGCGCGCAGGTTGGCGTTTTCCAGGTGGCGATCGTGTGGGGCATTGGGATTGCGACCGCCATCTATCTCACCGGTTCGCTCAGCAGCGCGCACTTGAATCCCGCGGTCACGATCGCCTCGGCGGCGTGGTCGCGTTTTCCCATCAAGCTGGTTGCTCCTTACATTCTCGTGCAAATGCTCGGCGCCTTCGCCGCCGCGGCAGTTCTTTTCTCCATCTTCAGCGGCGCGATCGCCGGGTATGAATCGAAGCACGGCATTACGCGCGGCGCGCCAGGAAGCGAAGCGACCGCGATGGTCTTCGGCGAATTTTTCCCGAATCCCGGCGGCAAAGCGCTGACCGAAGAAGCACGCGCCACCATGACTCCGGGACACGCCTTCACCGCTGAGCTCGTTGGCACTGCGATCCTGGTCCTGGTCATCTTTTGTGCGACTGACGACCGCAACGCGACCCGCCCGCAGATCCTGACCGCGGCCACGATCGGGCTTACCGTCACTTTGATCATTTCCCTGATCGGTCCCCTCACGATGGCCGCCCTCAATCCCGCGCGCGATTTGGCGCCGCGAATTTTCTCCTCCCTCGCGGGATGGAAAAGCGTCCCTTTTGCTGCCAACGGCTCCGGCTGGTTGACCGTTTACATCATCGCGCCAATTGTGGGCGGATTGTTAGGCGGAGGAATTTATCGGGTCTTCTTTCGGCCCGCCTATCGCGTATAATCGTCCTGGCCTAAACCCGTCATGAATTTAACGGCCGGTAATAGTTTTTCCCTTAAGCTGCGCGAGCATTCGCTCCCGCTCCGTCACACAAGGACGGAGGTCCTGCAGATCAATGTCGGCAAGCTCTGCAACCTGATCTGCATTCACTGCCACGTGAACGCCGGGCCGAAGCGGAAGGAAATCATGACCCGCGAAACAATCGATCGCGTGCTCGACTGGCTGGCTAAGACCGATATCCCCACCGTCGACCTGACCGGCGGCGCGCCGGAAATGATTCCGGACTTCAAATATTTGGTCGAGCGGCTGAAGGCACTCTCACCGCCGCGTCACATCATCGACCGCTGCAACCTGACGATCCTGCTCGAGCCCGGTTTCGAGGATTATGCGCAATTCCTGGCCCGGCATCGGATCGAGATCATCGCCTCGATGCCATGTTATTCGCCCGAAAACGTCAACGCCCAGCGCGGGGAGGGCGTGTTCGACACCAGCATCAAAGGACTGCAACTCCTTAATTCGTTAGGCTACGGCATCGATTCTAATCTTCCGCTTCATCTCGTTTACAACCCGAACGGCGCCTTTCTCCCCGGGCCGCAGGCAGAGCTGGAAGCCGTCTACAAGCGCGAATTGAAAGATCATTTCGGGGTTGTCTTCAATCGGCTTTTCACAATTACGAATCTGCCGGTTTCGCGTTTCGCTTCCTGGCTGAAGAACAACAATCAGCTCGCTGATTACATGCTGCTCCTGAACGACGCCTTTAATCCCGCGACCGTCGAAGGCCTCATGTGCCGCAACACCATCAACGTCAGCTGGCAAGGCGAAGTCTTCGATTGCGACTTTAACCAGATGCTCAAGATGCAATGGCGCGAAGGCGCGCGCGGCCTGCATCTCTGGGATCTCGACCCTGATCAGGTCGAGCATCGCGAAATCCAGACCGGCGCACACTGCTTCGGCTGCACCGCCGGCTCGGGCTCGAG
>DASXYO010000006.1:0-2226 GCA_036502465.1 Chthoniobacterales bacterium | reverse complement strand
GTGCTCGACAGCGTGAAGAAGAAGCTCCAGGAAGCTTCGAACAAACTCGATGAGGTCGATCAACGTTCACGCGTGCTGAACAAGAAGCTTCGCGATGTGGAAGAATCGCCTAACCATCCCGAGCCCATGCTGCCGGAATTGCGCGGACTGGAAGAAGACGAGGATAGCTAGAGGACCGCGTCCCACTTGGTGGGATCCTTGAGCAGAATCTCCCGCAGGAGGCGGATGGGCGGCGCGCCGTGATTGAGGATTTCGTTGTGGAATTTCTCGAGCGAGAAATTCGCTCCTTCCTGCGCCTTGTAATCGTCGCGCAGTTTCAGGATCTGCAATTTGCCTAACGTGTAATTGAGATAGCCCGGATCGAAAGTCCCGCGCATCGCTTCCGACATCGACGGCTTTTCTTCGTAGTAGCAGTTCTCGTGGAAAAACTTCGCGCCGTCCGCGACCGACATCCCCTGGGTGTGCATCTTGATCGAAACGCAGAGCCGGCAGAGGCGGAGAAGCGCTTCGTCGGCTTGCGCCATCCGATATTTCGCGGCCCGGACTTTTTGTTCAGGCGTTGGATTCGGGACGCTTCCGAAACCTTCATCGAGCATCATTTTTTCGGTGTAGTGCGCCCAGCCTTCGATAAACGCATAGCTACCGAAAACCTTTTCCACCTGTGTCGCCGACGACGCGTTCAGGTGCAGAAACTGCACATAATGCCCGGGATAAGCCTCGTGAATGGAGACGACGTCGGCCGTGTAATAGTTGAACGATGTCAGCCATTCGTTCTTCTGCTTTTCGCTCCAGCTATCTTCCGTCGGCGTGACGTAGTAGTAGGCCTGCGTCGCCTTTTTCTCGAACGGCCCCGGCGTATCCATCGAGGCGAAAGTCGTCGCGCGATCGAACTGCGGTGTTTCCGTGACGGTCGCGCGCACGTCGGACGGAATCCCGACGATATGATGATCGATCACCCATTGCCGAATCTGGTCGAGGTCCTTCGCCACGTCCGCGATCAGCTCACCCGGTTTCGGATGTTCGTTCTGGATCTGTTTGAAAACTTCGATCGCCGGCTTTTTCGGATCGATGATCTTCGCGGCATTTGCGAAAATCTGCTGCTCTTCCTTGAGACGTTGCAGACCGATGGCGAGCAGCTTCCCCGGCGGCAGATCGACCAGCTCCGTGCCGGCCAGCGCTTTTTGATACTTCGCGGCGCCGAGCGCGAAATCCGCCGTCGCTTTTGGCAGTCTTTCTTTCGTTAGCCAGCCGGCGAAATCGCGCAGCGCATCCGCCGCCTTCTTGTTCGAGTCCTGGAACGCCGCCATGAGCGCTTCGTCCTTTACGTCCTTGACCGCGCCGGCCAATTCTTTCTGCAAAAAATCGGCCGATCCGTTCGCGATCTGGATCGCGAGCTCGACATATGGCCTCGGTAAAACCGGCGCGAGATTCGTCTTCGCGGCGGTCATGATGTTGCCCGCCTGGTCCTCGATCGTGACGATGTCGCGCACCCGGTCCTCGAGCGGCTTGAAATCGCGCTTGATGTAAATGTTGACGCCCAACGCGCTCGCGTAGGTCATGGGATTCTTCTCGAACATGCCCATGTCCACGATCCGGAATAGTTGGCTCGCGATCGACGCCTGCAGGATGCGGCGGTCGATATCGGCGGTTTTGCTCAGTTTGCTCGCATCGAGCTTTGCCAGGTCGCCTTGGAAACGTTGCAGACGCTCCACTTCGGCATCGATCGCCAGCCGGCTGTAGTCGCCAATCTTGCCGTCATATTGGTGAAACCCGAGCGCCACGCCCTGGAGCGGCCGCGCGGAGAGGTAGCCGCTGATGTAATCCAGCGCGATCTTGTCGAAGTCCGCGTCGCTCGCCTTCGTTTTCGCGGATTCCTCGGCCAGTGCGGGGAGCGCCAGCCCGAAGGAACACGTGAGAAGAAGGAAATGCCGGCGCAACGAATTCATCGGCCCACTTTAGAAGGGGTGATCGAGCTTGTCATGCCGCCGCCGATTGGCAAAAGCGGCGGAATGAACGACAATCGTTTTGATTGCGTCCAAGTATGACAATTATGAAGCGTTTCCTGCCTTCTCGCACGCTCACCTCCGTCGTCGCCGCGGGCCTCTTCCTTTTTTGCGGCGCCGATCGCCTGTGCGCGGCCGATCCGGAGCCGTCGCCGGTCAATACGGACGACCGCGGCTACTCGGAGATCGCGACCTTCGCCAAAGCCGTCGAGCTCATCCGGCA
>DASXYO010000005.1:0-1687 GCA_036502465.1 Chthoniobacterales bacterium | reverse complement strand
CAAAACAGTGGCCTCACTTGGGAAATTCATTCCACGCCTCACGGCTATACGGTTTCTTTTGTGAGTTGCGGCGGCGCAAAGTCTACCGCGTCGCGGTCGGCTATGCCGTTGCGGGATGGTTGATCATCCAGGTCGCGGTCACGGTTTTTCCGATTCTCAATTTCCCCGATTGGTCGACCCGTCTGGTCGTCCTCCTCATTCTGGGTGGATTTCCGATCGCGCTCGTTTTGGGATGGGCCTTTGATTTCGGGCCGGCTGGAATTCATATCACTCCGGAACCGGTGGCTGACCAGAATTGTCCGCCCGCCTACCCGGGGCGACGGAAAAATCTTTTTGTGCTCGCCCTCGCTGGCCTAACGATTTCCGCCGTGGTCGGCTACTTCCTTTTCGCGCGTAGCGCTTCCCCGCTCGACAAATCGATCGCTGTCCTGCCCTTTAATGAGGCGGCGCACAACGCGCGCGAAATCGGCAAGACGCTCGGCGTCGCGAGCATTCTGGAGGGAAGCGTGCGACGTGATGGAAAGCGAGTGCGGGTAAATGTGCAGCTGATCGACGCGTCGAACGACAAACACATCTGGGCGCAGATTTACGATCGCGAGCTAACGGATGTCTTTGCCATCCAGACCGATCTGGCCCAGGAAATCGCTTCCGCTTTACAGGCGACTCTCTCGGCCGGGAAACAGGAACGAACTGAGCGCGAGCGGACGCAGAATGGTGACGCCTATCTCCTCTACCTATCGCGCAGCACGATTTGCCTAACGACGCCTCAGTCTGCCGCCTAATGGCGGCGATCAAGCGGCGCCAGGGGAAGTGGGACGAATCCACGGCCAGCTACGAGAAGGCGATCGCGCTCGATCCGAAGGATCCGATTCTGCTCGAGAATATGGGCTGGAATTATGTCGCAACCCGCGACTACGCCAAGGCGAAGAAAGTGCTCGATCGCGCGGTAGAAGCCGCGCCCGACACGTTGACGATTCGCGAACTGCGGGCCCGGGTCGATTTTCTGCGCGATGGCAATCTTCAGCCGATGCAACAACTGCTCGCCAGTTGGCCGGAGAACGAAGACCCGAACGGAACCATCACACTGGCACGTTACAACTACCGACTTTACCAGCACGATTACCCGGAGCTGATCAAGATCCTCGAGCGCAGCCCGGCGCAGAAATCTCGCGGCGAAACAAGCGCGCCGATTTCCAAGGCGTACCTCCTCGCGACAGTTTATGCCCTAACGAAGGACGAAGCGAAAGCGAAGGCGAATTTCGAAGCAGCGCTGCACCCGGTGGAGGGCGCCGTGCGCGAGAGTCCGGATGATGGACCACGTCACGCGCTTCTCGGGTTGATTTACGCCGGGCTCGGGCGTTGCGACGAAGCCAACGCCGCAGGGAAACGCGCGGTTGAATTGTTGCCGGAAACGAAGGACGCCTTTGACGGACCGATCCTGGCGGGACGCGGGCGCGGATCGCGGTCCGGTGCGGCGGTCACGCGACCGCGCTCAATCTGCTCCAACGATCGCTGCAAATTCCAGCCGGCATCACCGTAAACGAACTGCGGCGCGATCCGAGTTGGGATCCGCTGCGCAGCGACGCGCGCTTTCAGCGCATGGTGGGCCCGGGCGACCATGGATGAACGATCGGAAGGGGACTTGCGTCCAAGTCATTGGTGGAAGCACACTAGGATGGCGATGAGT
>DASXYO010000004.1:0-9235 GCA_036502465.1 Chthoniobacterales bacterium | reverse complement strand
TCAGCTTTAACCAGCTCGCGCGCCGCCTTCATCGCCTGCCAGCCGCCGGAGCCGGAGAGTAGTTTCTCAGTGATGGGAATCACCGCGCAGCGTCCACGCGACGGGCGGCTCGCGCAATTCTCCGGCGGATTGCGTCGCCTCGTGTTTCGTGAAATAAAGGGCGCGATGAACTCCAGCGCCGATCCCCCGCCAGAATTTGCCACCGAGGGCGGCAATCTTCCCCCAGGCGGCGGAGCGGCACCGCCGAAGGAAGAGCAGCCCGGACCGCCTGATGAAGCTGCTCGCCGCAGCCGACAGCGGCGCTGGTTGTTAGGCTGTGCCGTCGCAGCCCTGGTTGTTCTCAGTTTCCTGGGCGTGGGGACGTTCTTCGCGACGAAATTCCTGGTCAGCGTTTATCGCGGAACGAAGGATCTCCGCGAAGCAAACGCGCTCACGTGGCGACGAAAATATGAGGACGCGGTGCCACTCTACACCGCGGCCCTGGGCGGATATCTGCAGACGAGGGATCGAGCCATGGCGCTGGGCAATCGCGGATGGTGTTATGCCAATCTCTACCGCGAGACCGACGCCATTCGGGATTACGATGTCGCCCTCGCGCTTAATCCGCAGCTCAAATACATCGTCCTCGATCGCGGCGTCGCCTTGCATCGGCTCGGCCAGTTTGATCGTGCGCAGGCCGATTACAACCGTGCGCTGGAACTCGATCCCAGCCTGCGCGACGCCTATCGGAATCGCTCCCTGATCCTCGACCATCTCGGGCGCTGGGACGAGGCGGTCTCCGACATGAGCGAAGTCATCCGCTGCGATCCCGATAATCCTCAGTGGTACGCCTCTCGGGGCGATTATTATTTGGATGGAGGAAAACTCGATTCCGCGTTGGCCAGCTTCGAATCTGCGCTGCGGCTCGATCCGGAAAACGAAGAGGGCTACCGCGGCCAGGCGGTTGTTTTTGCGCGACGACACGACCAGCAGCGTGGTCTGGCCGCGGTGGACGACGCGCTGCGGCTCAAGCCGGAATCGACTCGGCTGCTTTCCGCGCGAGCCGAGATCTGGCTGGATTTTTTTGAACCGGCGAAAGCTCTCGAGGACTTGGATGCCGCGATTGATCAAGGCAGGTCGGATGCCTACACCTACGCCCGGCGCGCCCTAACGGAAGCGTGGATAAAACAATATGGCGCCGCCCTGCGCGATGTAATCGAGGCGATTCGTCGCGATCCGCACCTGTCGCTCGCCCATTATGCGCGCGGCTATGCTTACGAAAAGGAGCACAAATACAAGGACGCAGTCGCGGAGTACGACCGGGCGATCGCGTGCGACTCGGAAAGCTCCTGGGTGGTGACGAGACGCGCCCTAACGAAAGGTCGCTCCGGTGATTATGAGACTGCGCGGAGGGAATTGCAGCGAGCGGTCAGCACCTTTCCCGGCCGGGTGGATTCACACCTTTCCTGGGCATGGTTCCTCGCCACCTGTCCTGAGGCAAAATATCGCAACGGCGCCAGCGCCCGGCGCGAAGCGCGGCTCGCGGTCGACTACTCAGCGGGCAATCCCTACGCCCTCGATACCCTGGCGGCGGCGTGGTCGGAAGCGGGTGACTTTCGGCAGGCGCAGGCCGTGGAGGACAAAGCACTCCAGAAACTCCCGCCGCTCGCGCCGGGTCGATCGGAAATGGAACAACGCCTGAAGGATTTCGCCGCGAACAAACCCTATCGCGAACCACCTTAGGTCCCGCTCGGTCGGGCAGCGCCTCGTTTGCCCGCAGCGCATTTCCGGTGAAATAAGAGCGCGCGATGAAACCGCCCGAGCCGCCTAACGACACCTCCGGGCTGGTCGCAGGCGTCGCCGCCTTCGTGACCTGGGGATTGGTCCCGATTTACTGGAAGCTGCTCCGTTTCATCCCGGCCGCGGAGATTCTGGCGCACCGCTTCGTCTGGACCTGCGTCTTCATGATCGCGATCCTGAGCTGGCAAAAACGCTGGCCGGAAGTGCTCGGCAATCTGCGTTCGCGGCGGACGGCGCTCCTCTGCGCAGGCAGCGGCGTGGCGATCGCGATCAACTGGTTCGTTTTCATCTGGGCGGTCAACGCCGGTCACGTCCTGGAGACGAGCCTCGGTTATTTCATGTCGCCGCTCGTCAACGTGCTCCTTGGCGCGATCATCCTGCGTGAGCGCCTGACGAAAGCGCAGCTGATTTCCGTGCTCCTCGCCGGCGGCGCGGTCTGCTACCTGACTTTCGGTTTCGGACGCCTGCCCTGGGTGGCGCTGACGCTCTGCTCTTCTTTTGGGCTCTACGGTTTGCTGCGAAAAATTTCGGGGGCTTCCTCCATTCCGGGATTGTTTTTGGAGACCACATTGATCGCGCCGTTCGCGCTCGGGTTTCTCATTTTTCTCGCCAGTCGGGGCGAATTGCATTTCGCGCTCGGCTCGCCGGGGCTCGATGGCCTTCTCATCAGCACCGGCATCGTGACCGGGTTGCCGCTCGTCTGGTTCGCCCACGCCGCGCGTCATCTTCGCCTAACGACGGTTGGATTCCTGCAATATCTCTCGCCCAGCTGCACTTTTTTTCTTGGTGTCTTCGCTTATCACGAGCCGTTCCGGCGCGCGCAGATGGTGACATTCGCCCTCATCTGGATCGCGCTCGCCATCTTCACCGCCGATGCCTTTTCGCGGTGGCGGGCAAGCAAGGCCGCCGCGCCGCAGCCGATCGAGTTGTAGATGCCGCGCTCTGCGGAGCGCGATCTGTGTTAAGCTCGCGCCTCAGATGTGGAGTGAAGATAATTTCCAATACGCGATCGAGAACACCGAGGTGATCCTCGCGCCGGAAGGCAAGATCGCGACCTTTGGCCACACCAGTTTTCGCTTCTACCTCATCAGCGAGCTGATGGACCAGGTGAATGAAGTGCGGGTGCGCGACGGCCGGATTCACGCGGAACGGCCGCAGATTCTCACGCCCGACCATTACGCGCGGCTCCTGCTCGAGGGCTTCGGCGAGAAAGCGGCGCGCTACGCGGAGCAACTGCGCGAGCGCAGCCAGCAGTTCGCGGTCCTGCGTTACGGCTTTCAGTTTCGGAAAACCGACGTGGTGGAAAAGACGATGCGCGCCTCGCTCGCGTCCGTCATCGAGCAGACGAAGGCACGGGTGAACCAGGCCGAGGAACCGCTCAGTGCCGTCATCCAGGGAGTGGACGACGCATGGGAAGTTTGCCTGCTTAAGTTCACGATCGATCTGATCGAGCGCTCCTCTGGCGGCAACCTGGGAGATTTTCGGCGCCGCGGGTTGATGTAGCAGCGGACGGTTTTTCGGGCCTCATTAGACGCTGGATGTCTTCGTGGAAAAATTTCCGTCACCGTCTGGAACGCCGGGGCCTGGAATTCCTGGCCTGGGGCGTCCCGCGGCTTTCCCGTCGAGCCTGCGTCGCCCTTAGCCTCGCGCTCGGCGAGGTCGCCTTCGTTTTGGACCGCCGTGGACGGACGGTGGCCGAGGCAAACCTGGCGTGCGCGCTCGGGGAGCGCTGCACGCCGGCGGAGCGCAGGAAGATCGCCCGCGCTTCCTATCGAAATTTTGCGCGCACCATGGTCGATCTTTTTTGGGCGCAAAACCTGACGCCGTCGAACTTCCACAATTATCTGCACCTGGAAGGATTCGAGGCTTTCCGCGAACGGCACGAACGCAGCCCGGGCGGCTCGATCGCGTTATGCGTCCACAACGGCAACTGGGAATGGGCCGGACTGGCGCTGGGCTTCGCGGGCATTCCGTCGATCATTGTGGCGGAAGACTTCAAGAACCCGTTGCTCTCCGACATTTTCAGCCGTCTGCGCCAGACCAGCGGCTGCACCATCATCCCTCAGGAAAAATCGATGCTTCGATTGCTCAAGGCCGTGAAGCGCGGCAGCGCGACCGGCATGCTCATCGACCTGAGCCTGCACCCGACGCAGGCGGCCACGATCATCGAAGCCTTTGGCCTGAAGATGTGCGTAAGCCTTCTCCACACTGTCCTCGCGCTACGCGCCGGGACGCTGCTGGTTCCGCTGGAAACGGTGCCGTTGCCCGACGGGACCTGCCGCGTCATCGCGCATCCTCCGGTTGATTTTCCCGCCGGCGCCCGGCCGCACGAGATCGCGCAGCGCTGCTGGGACGTCTTCGAGCCGATCCTGCGCGCGAGGCCGGAAAGCTGGCTTTGGCCCTACAAACACTTCCGCTATCGCCCCCGGCACGCAGGCAGCGCCTATCCGGATTACGCCAACGATTCCTCCGAGTTCGAGGAGCTGCTCCTGGGGATCAGCGCGGAGCGGACCAGCACGTCCGAGGTCGAGGCAGGCCTGACGGGAGAAGATCGAAGTTCTTGACTTCGAGCCATAATTTTCTTCTCATCGGGGTCTGGAACCAGTTGCTCCACGCGCCGAATACGTAGATCGCCTTGGCGCGGGAGAAGGAAAAAGGAAGTAACGGTTCGCACCCAACCACGACGAGAAGAAGGACCATCCTAATGAAGAAGATGAAACCGACGCTTCTGATCGGCTTCGGCCTAACGATCATCCTGGCCGCCACGGCGGCCTTTTCGCAGGATCGCCGAACGCCCCTAAAGACCCGGGCGGAGCGATTTCGCCACACCAACACCGTCGCCAGTGAAGGCCCGGCCGGGTTCCACGGGGTCGGCCGCGGCCCCGGACAGGAAGCGCCGACCGGCTATGACAGCCTAACGAATGGTTTCATGCGGCAGGGACCGCGCTACGACACGATCAACGAAGACAACGTCATGCCGCTTCGGTCTTATAACGAAGCGCGCTTCACCTACGAAGAAGTCGAGGACATCTCTGACGGCCTCGGACCGACCTACAACGCGCAAAGTTGCGCGGCCTGCCACCAAAGCGTCGCGACCGGCGGCGCCAGCCAGGTGGCGGAACATCGCACCGGGCGCGTGGTCGACGGACAATTCTATGAGTCGTTAGGCGGCTCGCTCATTCAATCACGCGCCACCTATCCCGACATCGTCGAGCGCGTCTCCCCCGACGACGACGTGCGGACTTTCCGCATGTCGACCAACACGCTCGGCGACGGCTTTGTGGAGTGCATTTCCAACAGCACCCTCCAGTCGATTCGGAGCAGTCAACCGGGTGACATGCGCGGCGACGCCCCGCTCGTGCCGGTGCTGGAAGGCGACGGCACCGCGCGTCTTGGGCGTTTCGGCTGGAAGGATCAGCACGCCAGCCTGGTTTCGTTTTCGGCCGACGCTTATCTCAATGAGATGGGAATCACGAGCGCGCTTTTCCCGGAGGAGAACACCTCGAGCGGCAAATATGTCGGTTACGGGACAGAATATGATCCTGTCCCTGACCCCGAGGACACCGGGGTCGACGTCCCGGCCTTTGCCAACTTCATGCGTTCAACCAAGGCGCCAAACCGCGGGGAGATCACGGCCGACGTCCTGGTCGGCGAACAGCTTTTTAACCAGGTCGGTTGCGCGGTCTGCCACGTGCCGACAATCCAAACCGCCGCTCCCGGCACGAAGATCAACGGCAACTCGTTCATCGTCCCGGCCGCTCTCGGGAACAAGATCATCCATCCCTACAGCGACTTTCTGCTGCATGACATCGGGACTGGCGACGGCATTCCAATCCTGCCCCAGCCGGAGTATGCCTACACGGCGCCGCAGATTCGCACCGCACCGCTCTGGGGTTTGCGCACTCGCAATCGCCTGATGCACGACGGGCTTAGCTTCACCCGACAGGAAGCGATTCAGCGTCACGCCGGCCAGGCGACGAACACGACCAGCGCCTTTAACGCCCTAACGACTGTAGAACAAAACCAGCTGATTTCGTTTCTCGACTCGCTCTAATCCAACCGGCCGTAAAACACTTTCGTCTCGTAGTCGAAGGCCACCTCGCCGTTCGTCTGGCCGGCGTCGAATATTCTTCGTAGTTCTGCGAGCATCGCGGCGTGGCGCGGATGCGCGGCGTCGGGAGCGTAGGAAGAAGAAAGCAACCGCCCTTTCGCGCCCTCAAAATCGAAGCGCTGACTGTGCTCAAAAACAGCCAGCTCGACTCGTCCGCCATAGAACTGGCCGATGATTTCCTCCGTGAGCTGCCGGTGATCGACCCTTCGGTAATCAGTCGCATACTCGAGCAGGAGACTCTCATAGGCCTCGGCAAACGGCGACGAAGTTGCCAGCCGCTCGTTCCAGATCAGGACCACCCAGCCGGGCGGCTTCAGAATACGTGCAAATTCTGCCCGGGCTTTTTCGCGATCGAACCAATGAAAAGCTTGTCCGGCAGTGATGAAGTCCACACTTGCACCCGGCAAGGTCGTCTCCTCCGCCCGGCCGGAGATACTGTGGAACTGCGGATAACGCTGTAACAGCCGCTCGCCCGCTTCCCGCATTTTCCGATTCGGTTCCACCGCGAAGACCGGGTTACCAATGCGGAGAAACAATTCCGTCAGAATGCCCGTCCCCGAGCCGACATCGGCGATCACGGAATTCTCCTGCAACTGGCAATTCGTCCGCAAGCAATCAATAACCGTCTCGGGATAATGCGGCCGATATCGCGCATAATCCTCCACCCGGTTCGAGAATCGCTCCGTCGCATCCATCACTGTAACTCTACCCTACACAGGGTAACCAGAGACAGCTACTCGACCTCAGTCCCGGTCCGTCCAGCGAGATTGGCCACCGCGGCGAGCAGTTCCTGCGGCTCGACCGGCTTCGAGAGATGCACCTGGTAACCGGCCAGCATCGCGCGCGTGCGATCCTCGGAGCGGGCAAACGCAGTCAGCGCGATCGCCGGTGTTCTGGCCCGTTGATCGGACCGCGCGCGCACTTCGCGCATCATTTCCAACCCGTCTTTGCCGGGCATGCCGATGTCGCTCACGATGACGTCGGGAGAATTCTCACTGACCAGGCGCAGGCCATCATCCGCGGAGGAGGCGAGCATGACCTCGGCTTTGCAATCCCGCAGGAGCCGCCGGACCAGTTCGAGCGAATCCCGTTCGTCGTCCACCACCAGGACCCGCACACCGTCCAGGTCCACGTTCACGATGCAAGGAGTGTCCTCCGCCCCCGAACCGGGATGCTTATGCAAGGCATCAGCGCGCCGCAACGGCACGAGGGGCAACATGATCGTGAAGGTGGCGCCTTTGCCGACGCCTTCGCTTTGAGCGCGCACACTGCCGCCGTGCAATTCGATGAGATTCTTCACAATCGAAAGCCCGAGACCGAGACCGCTGTGCCGCCGGGTCTGCGAAGCGTCCTGCTGCCGGAAACGATCGAAGACATACGGGATGAACTCCGGCGCGATCCCCTCCCCGTTGTCGCTCACGACGATCTCGACGTGGGAGTTGACCCGCTGCAGGACGACGTTCACGCGGCCGCCCTTGGGCGTGAACTTGATCGCGTTCGCGAGCAAATTCCAGAGCACCTGTTGCAGTCGCGCCGGATCGCCCGAGATCGGCTGGACGGGGTCGAGCACCTTGACGATGCGCACACTCTTCGCGGCCGCCGCTGGCCGAAGGGCATCGATCCCCGCCTCCACCACTTTGCCGAGATCGGTTGATTGCACATCGAGCCGGGTCTTGCCGGAAATAATGCGGCTCATCTCGAGCAGGTCCTCGATGATGCGCGTCTGGGCTCTCGCGTTGCGTTCGATCGTCTCCAGGCCCTCGCGGATCTCCGCCGGGTCGTCCCCGCCGGCCCGCAGGAGTTGTGTCCAGCCGAGGATTGCATTCAACGGGGTCCGCAACTCGTGCGAGAGCGTGGCGAGGAATTCGTCCTTGAGGAAACTGGCCCGCTCCGCGTTCGATCGCGCCGCGCGCTCGCTCTCCAGGAGTCGATGACGTTCATCGGCGTGCTCGCGTTGCTCGGTCACGTCAGTGTTCGATCCGAACCAGATGCTCACCTTGCCCTCGTCGTCGAGCAGCGGCATGGCGCGGGATAGAAACCAGCGATAGATGCCGTCGGCGCGGCGCAAGGGGAAGGTGTGCTCCCACGGCTGCTGGCTGGCCAGCGCCTGTTTCCACGATTCGATCACGCCCGGCAACGCCTCCGGGTCGTGCACTTTTTGCCAGCCCCAGCCTTCCATTTCCTCCGCGCCCGTGCCGGTGAATTCAAACCACCGGCGGTTGTACCAGAAGATGTGGCCGTCCGGGCGGGCCATCCAGGCGAGCTGCGGAATGTTATCGGCCAGATGGCGAAAACGCGCTTCACTCTCGGCCAATCGACTCCCGAGGTGGACGGATTGCTGCGACGCCCAGTGCGCATGACGGACCGCCCAGATGATCAGGACGCAGGTGAGCGAGAAAAAGATCAGGTTCGACCAACCGAGCCGGTCGATTTGCCTCCAGCCGTCGGGCGTCATCCAAAACGGCGCCAGGAGAATGGAGACAACCGCCGCGACCGTTCCCCCGATCGACCCGCCCCAGAGCGCGGCCACGATCACAGCCGGAAAGAACGTGAGGAACGGAATCTCCGTCCCGACAAATCGAAAAAGCAACGCCCGCGCCGCGGCTGCGCACAAAGCAGCGGCGAGTCCAATCACGAAAGCCCGGGTCCGGTCGCTCCTCAGGTTGCCCATGGATGGTCGCGTTTCAGTGATTTTGATTCGGAGCCGGCTCTTCCCGAGCGCGTATCACTCATCAAATCGCAATCGCCGAGTTCCAGAGAACAAGCAGCGATCCGGCCCTCCGTCAAAAAATGCTGCTTGGCAACAGCCGGCAAAAGTTCATAAACGTCCCACAACAACTCCATACTTATGTTTGATACAGGCACGACCGGTTTCATGCTTCTCGCCACCAGCCTCGTCATGTTGATGACGCCCGGGCTCGCCTTCTTCTACGGCGGCCTCGCCGGCAAGCGAAACATCCTGGGCATCATGATCCAGAGTTTCGTTTCCATGGGCATCACCACCATCATGTGGTTCGTCGTCGGCTACTCGCTCTGCTTCAGCGGAGATTCGTTAGGCGGGCTCATCGGCAACCTCGACAAGGTTTTCATGCACGGGGTCGATTTGAATTCGCCTTTCCCCGGCAACCACAAATTGCCGGAGTTCGTCTTCATGGCTTACCAGATGATGTTCGCCATCATCACGCCCGCCCTCATCACCGGGGCGTTTGTGAACCGGATCACCTTCAAGGCTTACCTCGCCTTTCTCGTGCTCTGGCAACTGCTCGTCTATTACCCGTTCGCGCACATGGTCTGGGGCGGCGGGTTGCTCGCGCATTGGGGCGTGCTCGATTTCGCCGGCGGCAT
>DASXYO010000003.1:0-20958 GCA_036502465.1 Chthoniobacterales bacterium | reverse complement strand
TTTTCAAATGGATTACCTCTCTTCGTCGCCCCGCCTCGCGGGGACTGGCGAAGTCCGCCTCCTTTTTGGGGTGACTCTACTCGTCTTGGTCAGCTTTGGATTGGTCTCATGCCGCGGAGTTGATTGGTTCCTCCTGAAGCGCTCGCTGCACAGCAAATTTAGCGACATCCACTGGATTACGACCGAGGAACTGGCGCACCGCATGGCGGACAGGGATCACATACCGCCGGTCCTGCTCGATGTCCGGACGCCGGCTGAATACGAAGTGAGCCACCTGAAAGGAGCGCATCAGGTCGATCCGAAGGCGGATGCCCAAAGCGCCGCGAAAGCGATCCCGAAGGATGCGCCGATCGTGACTTATTGCTCGGTCGGGTATCGCTCGGGCGAGCTGGCCGAGCGGCTGCGGACGGCCGGCTATACGCGCGTGCAAAACCTGGAAGGCTCGATTTTTGAATGGGCTAACGAGCATCGCCCGCTAGTGCGCAGCGATGGCGAGCGTGTCACCCAGGTTCATCCTTACAACGCGGTCTGGGGACGCCTCCTCGCGCCGGATGTGCGCGCCTCGGTTTCTCCCTAACGACGGTTGCTGAGCAGGACGGTTGTGCCGCAGGTCGTCAATTCCTGTGCCGGAGCGCCACCGTCGTGAAGGAGAGCGCGCCAATGGGGCAATCGATTCTGCTCGACCATGAGATAAAGCCGATCCACTCCGGTCCACGCCTGGACGACGGTCTTTTCATCAAGGAAAATCTCGGGCGTTGGTCCGAGAACGGCGCCCGGTTCGGAGGCCGGATCCTGATTCACGAGGTAGAATTTCCGGCCGAGATAAAAGAGCAGGCTGCTCCCGACGTGCATCGGCCCTTCGTAGATCACTTTGTCGTTAGGGGCGATTTCTTGCTGGATGAAATCGGCGGCGTCCGCGAGCGAAAAATAGGGAGCCATCTTGGCGACGCCATCCATCATGCTGAAACCGATCGGGACCATGGCGGCGGCGAGCGCGGTGAGCGCGAGGCGAGGGCGCTCGCGCCAGATAAACCACATCGCGATCCCGGAGAAAAGGATGAGCGCGAGGCCGACCGCGACGAACATCGAGCGAAAACCGAGCCAGGTAGAAATCGGGATATCGGTCAGGGTGCGCCAGGCGGTGGAACGAGCGGCGGTCGTGCCCCAGTGACCATTGGCATTTTGCAAAAGCTCGGGCAGGCGCCAGGCAATAAATGCCGCCAGGAGACCGACGGAAAACACCGCGCCAACACCGACGAAACGGGTCCAGCGCGGCATTCGTTCCCAGGCCGTCGCCGCGAAAATGGCGAACCCTCCCCACATGCTCATCGAATAATAATCCTGGCGCTGACCAAGAAAAAAGAGCGGGAGGAAGACGACCGCCATCCAGCAAAGCGGGAGAGCGTCGGCAAACTCTATCTCGCGCGGGCGAAAGACGCGCCGCCAGGCAAGCACGACGCCGGGCAGAATTGCGAACGACCACGGAAACCACCAGGCAAGGTGAAGCCCGAGAAAGATGTGTCGCGGCACGCTGTCGTAGGTGTGGCCGGGATCGGCCTCGCCGGCGAGATGGACAAGCCATTCGCGAGCGGTGAATTGACCGATGAATCCGGGATGCTGCCATTCCATCCAGATGTGCCAGGGCGCGGCGATGAGGAGGAAAACGAGGATCCCGTCCCAGCGTAAAAGCTCGCGGAAACGCATCCGCGCTTCGCGATAGAAACAGGAGAGCAGAATCAGAATCGCCGCTGGATAGAGCAGTCCGTGCAGGCTTTTCGTCATGCAGGCGAGGGCGGCGCAAATCCAAAAACCGATGAACCAGCCGCGCCGGCCTTGCCGCCGTTCGTAGCCGCGAATCGCGCAATAAAGCGCGCCCGCGATCCAGACGCTGAAAAGCGGCTCGGGCATGAGGATCCGTCCGAAAATAAAAGTGCCGCAACAACCGAGATGAATCAGCCCGGCGAGAAAACCTCGCCAGGGCCCACCGAGCCGGTCGCCAATCAGAAAAGTGAGTGCGACCGCGGCGACAGTGGCGAGGGCGAGGGGAAGTCGCGCGGCCGCTGTCGTTAGGCCAAAAGCCTTCAAGGAAATCGCGATCGCCCAGTAGAGCAGCGGCGGTTTTTGTGGACGCGGGATGCCGTCGTTCGTCGGGGTGAGCAAGTCGTGCGACTCAAGCATTTCGCGAGCGGCGCCGGCGTATTGCCCATCAGTTTCATTATAAAGATGGCCCCAGCCGATCGTCGCGACGTGCAGAAGGGCGGCCAGAAGGAGGAGAAAGATGAAAAGCCCGCGACGGACCGGTGGCGCCTCCAAGGCCGGCGGGGTGAGAAAAACCTCGTCGAGGCTCAGAGCGGGGTTGCCGGATGACATGGTTCGTTAGGCTACTCGGTTGGACGCAATTGTCTGCCGCTGAATTTCTAACGGACGGCCGCGGCCGACTCCAGTCCGCGATAGCGTTCCCAGCTCTCCGGCAGGCGCAGCAATTTTGCCTCCGGCATCTGGACGAGGGCGAGCATCTGCCGGCTTTCGGCAACGAGTACTTCGTCGCCGATGCGCCGGATCTCAAACCCGCACCAGAAACGGACGCGATCCAGCCGGTCGAGCCAGCCGTCGATGCGCAGCCGATCGCCGAGTTTGGCGGCCCGGCGATAATCGATCTCGGTGCGGACGACGACGGGGTAACGTTGCGTCTCGGCCATCTCGACTAATTTCATCCCGAGATTTTCGGCGAGGAGGGTGCGTGCGATTTCGATGAAACGCAGGTAGGCGATGTTGTGCACGACGCCTCCAACGTCGGTGTCGAAAAACATGACCTGCACCTCGGTTTGGATACGGGGGACGTCGGTCTTCGTCATCGCCATCCATCTTTCCGAATCGCCGGGGGAAAGCAAACACGGAGACAATCGGGGCAGGCTGAAACTCAGAAAATGACGGGCGTTTATCGGCCGCCCTTTTCCTAGAGACGCACCAGGTCGAGCAGGAACTGGCACCAAAGATAAATCATCCCTCGCCAGGAGTACTTGATCTCACCGCCGGGCGTTTGCATGAGGACGCCCGTTTTGATGTTATGCGCGATCTGGTCGCGTAGATCGTTTTCGATCTCCTGCTGAATCTGGTCTTCATCGAGCGGATCGATGACCTGGGTTGTGACCGCGTGATCGCGCAGGAACGCCTTGTGGCTGTGGTAAAGCTGCCAAAAAGATTGATCGGGGCGCTGCCGGTTGATCCGGAATTGCGGCGTCAGCTTCAATCCGTAGGAGAGCGGATAATTCCAGGTCGTCCAGATCGTGCCGTCCTGGGCGCGCGAGGAAATGCGCAGGTAATAAAAGGAAAGATCGTTCTGTTCGTTCAGGCAGATGGTGGCCTGGGCGCGGTCTTCTTCCTTGTAAAAGAGACGGAAAAATTGCCGGTAATCCTCCCAATCCCAACCCGCGTCGCTGATGTGCGAAAAACCTTCGCTCTCGATCTGCCCGGTGATTTCATCGAGCGTCGGGAAGACTTCTTCAGAGGGCGGGCTTTTCGGGCGCAGCGTTTTCTCGCGCGGAAGGCGGAGGGCACGGATGCGGGTAAGGATTTCCAACCAAGGAAGGAAGAGCCAACTGAGCGCACTGAGGAGACCGAGGATCCAGCTCCCGGTGATGTAATAGATGGCAAGAAAGGAGGCAGTGAGAATGCCAAAGGCGCCAATCTTTTGCGAGATCGAGGATTGGTAGCTCCGCATGGCGACGCTGAGCACAGCGACGCCAAGGGTGATGAAAAGCCCAAATAGCATTTAGGGGACGATAGCGTGCTCGCGCAGGAATTTCTCCAACTGGTCGGTATCGAAATTCGCGAGGACTTCATCCCCGGCGACGAGAGTAGGCACGTAGGTCTGGTCGCTCAGTTCCTTCATCTCCTCGTAGGCGGCCCGATCGTCACCAACATCGATCTCAGTGAATTTGTAGCCGCGCTCGGTGAGATACTCCTTCGCATCGATGCACCAGGAGCACCATTCGCGGCTGAAGAGTCGGATGTCGGTCGGCACGGGGGGGAATAAACAAATTCCGCGATGGGCGTCAATCTCTCCTTCGTCCGCGATTGGTTTTGCGTTAACCAGGATCTGGGCGAAGCGCCCGATCACCTAGCGATGCCCGACTCGGTGCTCGATCAGTAAACAATCTCCCACGCGCCGTCTGGTTTACGGACCGCCATCAGCTTGCCGGGATAAATCATGGAGAGCGCCATGCCGGCGCACATTTGCGTGTCCTCGTCCTTGATTGGCGCGAAAGTTTTCTCATCCAATCCAAAAAGGGACCCGGTCTTTTTGGTGACGACGACCTCCGGGCCGCCGGTGGTGGCAAAATTCAGTTCAGCCTCGGGCGGTGGCGTTACCCGCACCCCGGCTTTGTAGACGGCTTCGAGGCATTGAGCTTTGCGCACGTCGTCGACCTTAAGCGATTCGTTTTCCTCCAGTGCCTTGTAAAGCTCGGAAAAATCGGGCTGAAACCATTCCGCGCGTTTCTTAAGAAGCGCGGCGATCTTTTGCTTGTCTTCCTCGGTCAGCGAAGTGACCGGCGGATAATGGTGCCAGGGAAGATCGAGCGCGAAGTCGGCCGTGAAATCATGCTCGAAAACCACCTTGCCCTTAAGGTCTTTGCGGTCGTCCACGCCCTCGTTCGCCTGGTTGGTCGAGCGAGTTGTGCCTGGCTCTTCCTGTTCCGTCGCCGTGTCCATGACCGAGGCCCAGCGCAACTGGGCGCGGTAGGGTTTGGCGGTATCGTTAGGCGTGAATTCGATCCGGATCGTGTTCTTCCCTTTGCGCACGACTGGGCCAACCGAACTCATCGGCACCCAGACCGCCGGGGAGACCTCGTGTTCCTCGAAGAGAACCGGCAATTCGTCCTCCCGCACTTCCTGTTCGGCGAAAGGAATGTTGTTGATAAAAACCGCCGCCTTTCCCGGCACGGTTTTGACCTTTTCGTCCTTCGCCGGGTTACCGACGAAAGGCGTGAACTTGAACTCGACGTTAATGACAGCTGCCCGTGCGATCGGCACGAGGAGCAACAAAAGGAGCGTTCCAGCAATCTTTCGCATCCGTTCTGAATGCCAATAATTCTGCGCGAAGGCGAGCCGAAAGATTCGCTGGCTCAGCGAGTGCGCGCGCAATCCGGCCTAACGATTAGTGGGAGCGGCGGTGCGTCGTTCGTCCTCTTCCGCCAGGTGCCGCTCCAACTGGGCGGCGGCCAGTTCGTGAGACATCATCACTTAACGGTTGGGCGGGGCCGATGGATGCCGAAATGTGGCGGCCAAGTTCTTCGCCCAGAGGGAAAACCGCGTTTTTCTCGCCGCATCCGCGTAAGGAATCGGCCTGACTTCCCGGCGGTAGCGATCGCCCGAGCAGGAAAAAATGGATTTCTTGCCGGTTGTGTTAAAATCGCATCCATTCTCCGGGGCACGACGTATCGGGGTCAGTCGTAACCCTTTTGTATCCATGATTAACGAACTTCTTCAGGACCGGGCCGCTCTCTATGTGTCGGGTGCAATGACCGCGCGCGAGCGGGAAGAATTCGAACTGATTCTGGAATTTCACGACGAGGTGCGACAGTTGGTGGCAGAATCGCTGGAGGTTGGAACGGCGATCCTGCTTTCCGGCGCGCCAGCGGATTCGCCCAGGCCCTCCGCTGAGCTGAAGGCAAAAATTCTGCAGACCATCGATGGACAGGCGCAGGAAACTTCTGCCGTGCCCTTCGTCATGACCGGTCCGGACCGTCTCGTGCAATGGGTCAATCCCGCGTTTGTCGCGATGTGCGGGTATTCCCTCGAGGAACTTCAGGGTAAAAGCCTCGGCCCGATGCTGCAGGGCAAAGAGACAGATCCGGAGGCGGTCGCGCGGATACGACGCGCGATGCACGATTACCAGCCGTGCCGGGAAACGATCATGAATTATCGCAAGAACGGTTCGCCCTATAGGGTTGATATCGCGATTACCCCGATCCTCGACGACGCGGGTGCTCCACTCTGGTTTGTGGCGCGGGAGCACGAGCTTCCGCTCGCCGCCTGAAAAAGTCGGCGGCTAAAGACGCGGGCCGAGCAAACCGCGCAGTTTCATCATTCCACGCCGGATTCTTGCCTTCACCGTCCCGAGCGGCAGCTTGAGTCGCTCCGCGATCTCCGCCTGGGTGAGCGAGCCAAAAAAAGCGAGCTCGAGCGCTTCCCGCTGCTCGCGGGAAAGTTTGCCCATCGCTTCCCGCACGAAGTCGTGCCGTTCGCTCGAGGTGACCGCGGCGAAGGAATTGTGGTCGTCGAATTTTTCGCCAACCGCCGTCTCGAGTTCTACATCCTCATGCAGCTGGCCGCGGCGTTCCGTGGAGCGGATGATGTCGATCGCGCGGTGCCGGGTGAGAGTCACCGCCCAGGTCATCGGCTTGCCCCGAGCGGGATCGTAGAGCGGCGCTTTTCTCCAGATCTGAACGAACACTTCCTGCAGGACGTCTTCGGCGGCCTGCTCGTTCCGGAGCAATCGGTAGGCGACGGAAAATAGAACGCGCGCAAAGCGATCGTAGAATTGCTCGAAGCTCGCGCGATCGCCCTTTCCGATTCGCCGGAGAAGCTCAATTTCCTCCCGTTGGGCCGCTGAAGGATCCATAGGTACGGTCGACGCCAGCTTGGCAGGCCTCGTTGGCGTTGCCAGCCTCCCGCGTTGTATCGCGCAGAGGCAACTGGCGACGGCGGAATCAGCCGATCGCAGCCTTGTAGCCCGCTGCGTCCTTCAATGTCTCGAGTGCGGAGGGGTCGTCTATTTTCAAGACATAAATCCAACCTTCGCCGTACGGATCGGTATTGATCAGAGCGGGGTTGGACTCGAGCGCTTTGTTTACTTCCAGGACGGTGCCCTTGGCCGGCGCGTAAATGTCGCTCGCAGCCTTGACCGATTCGACGACCGCGATCGTGCCGCCCGCTTCGTAAGAGGCGCCCGTTTTTGGCAGCTCGACGTAGACGACGTCCGTCAACTCAGCTTGCGCGTGATCGGTAATGCCGACGCGGATTTGGTCGCCGTCACGGCGAACCCACTCATGCGATTCGGTGTAGAGAAGGTCTTCTGGAACGTTCATGGTTTTTTGTAGAGCGGTTTCTTTTCGATGATCGCGGGGAATTTCTGACCGCGGATTTCAATTTCGATTTCGTCCCCCGGCTTCGGCACCGGTGTCGTTAGGTAAACCATTCCGATCCCGTAGTTCAAGCTCGGCGAGAGCGTGCCGCTGGTCAGCTCGCCGGCCGCTGCGCCATCACGGAAAACTTTGTAGTGCGGACGCGGCGGCGGGCCTTTGCCTTTCATCTTGAAGGGAATGAGACGGCGCGAAAGTCCATGTTCCTTTTCCCGGAGCAATTTCTCGCGTCCGGTGAACTTTGGTTTCGTCAGGTCGACGAAAAAACCGAGGCCGGCTTCGAGCGGATTGTGCTCGGGCGAAAGGTCGGAGCCGTTCAGCGGATAACACATCTCCAGACGCAAGGTGTCGCGCGCTCCCAGCCCGCAGGGGCGAATGCCTAACGACTTTCCTTTGTCCAGGATCTCGTTCCAAACTCGTGCGGCATCTGCAGCGGGGAAGAAAACCTCGATTCCGTCTTCGCCGGTGTAACCCGTTCGCGCGATCCAAAGCTTTGTCCCGTTGAGATCAAACTGGGCAATCTGGTTCCGCGCCGGCAGTTCCTTTTCACCTCCGAAAAGTGCGGCGAAAAGTTCGCCAACTTTCGGTCCCTGCGCCGCGAGTCCAGCATAACGATCGCTCTGGTTCTCCAGCTGCACATCGGGCGCGAGATGCGATTGCAGCCAGGCGAAATCGTCGTCGATCCGGGAGGCGTTCACGACGAGCAGAAACTCCTCGTCCTCGATCCGATAAAGAATCAGGTCGTCGATAATCCCGGCTTCGTCGTTGAGCAGAAAAGTATACTGCCCTGCGCCGATTTCGAGCTTCGCGACGTTGTTAGTCAAAATCGTGTCGAGCCATTCGCCAGCCCGCGCGCCGTTCGCGACCAACTCGCCCATGTGCGAAATATCGAAAACGCCGAGCCCGTTCCGCACCGCCAGGTGCTCCTCCATGATGCTGCTGTATTGCACAGGCATGAGCCAGCCGCCGAAGGGGATGATCTTCGCGCCGAGCTTCATTTGCTCATCGTAAAGCGGGGTCGTTTTCGAGGCGGCGTCGCTCATCGCGGGCAGCCTAGATGTTGCGATAGACGTGTCAAACAACCGGCCCAAACGGCGGCCTTTGTTGAACTGCCCCGAGCCCGCCTCTACGGTGACGCGACGATGAGTTTCCTCGATTTACTCGAACGCCGCCTGGGCTGGATCGCGATTCCCGGCTTGATCCGCTTCATCGTAGCGCTGACCGCGCTGGTTTACCTGCTCACATTCGTCAATCCGCAATTTGTCGGTCTGCTGCAGCTCGACCCAGCGCGTATCATGCACGGCGAAGTCTGGCGGCTGGTAACCTATATTTTTATCCCGCAGATCGTCGGTCAGCCGGGGGCGATGGTGGGGCCGTTTTTCCTCCTCATGGCGCTCTGGTTTTTGCTTTTCATCGGTGATCGACTCGAGGCGGTCTGGGGTGCGTTTCGGCTCACGCTCTACTTCCTCGTCGGGATGATTGGGACGACGATCGCGGCGTTTTTCTTCGGCGCGCAATTTTCCAACGTCATGCTCGGCTCCTCGCTTTTCTTCGCCTTCGCGCATTTCTTTCCCGAGGAGGTGATCTACGTGCTCTTCGTGCTGCCGATGAAGATCAAGTGGCTGGCTTGGATCTCGGCGGCCTGGCTGGTGTTGAATTTCGTCACCGGCACGATGACCTATCGGATGGCCTTCTGTGCGGCCTTCGCGAATTACCTCATTTTCTTCGGTCCCGGACTTTTTCATGCGGCGCGCAATCGCCAACAGGTTGCAACCCGCCGCCGGCGTTTTGAAGAAAACGCCCGCCCGGAGGAGGAAGCGCTCCATCATTGCGCTACTTGCGGCGCCACCGAGGTAACGAATCCGAATCTCGAATTTAGGGTCTCGCGCGACGGCGAGGAATACTGTCTCGCGCACCTTCCCAGCGCGACAAAGGTCGAGGCTTGAGGGCGCCTTCGCGACGGCTTGACCCTCTCGCCGCGCACGGGGAAACTTGACCGATGGATTCCACGCCCGCACCGCTCATCCCGCACGACGGCTGGCATTGCCTGCATCTTTATTACCGGATCGAATACGGGCAATGGCAGTTGCTCAACAGCGCCGAGCAGCGGGCTGCGAAAATAGCCCTCTCCACACTCGTCCAGGAAACCCGCGCCCTCGAAAACACCCAACTGCTCACACTCAGCCAGGTCACCCCGAAAGCGGATCTCGGTTTCATGCTCATCACGCCTGATTTGCAGACCGCCAACCGGATCGAGAAACAACTAACCTTGTCGTTAGGCGCGGACGTCCTCGTGCCGGTCTACAGCTATCTCTCCCTCACCGAAGAGAGCGAATACATCACGACCGAGGAGCAATACGGCGAGACGCTGGAGACCGAACAAGAACTGAAACGGGGCACGCCCGAGTTCGACGCCGGGATGCAGGATTTTCGCGAACGAATGAAGAAATATCGGCAGGACAGGGTTTATCCGACGCTGCCCGACTGGCCGATCGTTTGTTTCTACAACATGACAAAACGTCGCGGCGAAGAGCGCAATTGGTATTCCCTCCCCTACGAACAACGCCGTATTCTGATGGGCGGTCACGCGCGCGTCGGTCGCCAGTATGCCGGCAAGGTGAAACAACTCATCACCGGCTCGACCGGCCTCGACGACGCGGAGTGGGGCGTGACCCTTTTCGCGCACGACACTTTCCAGATCAAAGCGATCGTCTACCAGATGCGCTTCGACGAAGTCAGCGCGGCCTACGCCGACTTTGGCGAATTTTACATTGGCATTCAACTGCCGCTCGACGAACTGTTTCGCCGCCTGCAGCTCTAGTTTGCGCCTAACGGATGGGTGGCAGAGTGGTCTAATGCGCACGCCTGGAAAGCGTGTTTGCCGCAAGGCAACCAGGGTTCGAATCCCTGCCCATCCGCCAGCGCGGTCTAGGCGTCGTTAGGCTGGCGCCGGCTCAGGATCTGCGTCGTCTGGCGCACCTTGATGATGCTGTTGCCGGGCAGCACTCCGCGAAAGTTTGTTCCCGGGTAAATGATGCAGTCGCGCCCGACGACAGAGCCCGGGTTTAGGACCGCGTTGCACCCGATCTCGGAACGATCGCCGATGATCGCGCCAAACTTTCGCAGGCCGGTTGCGATCATCCCGTCGGTCGCGAGGACGCTGATCTCGGCGTGATCAAGTTTGACGTTGGACAAAATCACACCCGCGCCGAGGTGCGCCTTGTAGCCAAGGATCGAATCGCCCACGTAGCTGAAATGCGGGATCTGCGCGTCATCGAAAATGATGCAGTTCTTGAACTCGCAGGAGTTTCCCATCACTACGTTATTGCCGACGATCACATTTTCGCGCACGTAACAGCCGCTTCGGATGTGGCAGTTTTCGCCGATCCAGGCTGGCCCTTTCAACATCGCGCCCTGCTCCACGATCGTGCCCTGGCCGATGAAGATGGAATCACTGATAAACGGCTTCCCGACCAGTTCGCCGAGCACCGCCGGCTTGAGCCGAAACTGCAGATAGCTTGGGATCTGCTTGAGCGCTTCCCAGACGTATTTGTCCGCTTCGAATAATTTCGAATGCGCGGTGTGTTCGAGTTCGAAGAATTCAGCGGCGCTAAACATGGCGTCAGGATTTTGTTTGCGACGCGCTCGTTAGGCGCCGGCCCGACGAGTCAGGACCTGTCCTTCTTTCGTGTCCCGCACCGCCCAGCCGCGCGCCAGGATGGCATCGCGCAATTCATCACTTTTTTGCCAGTTCTTGGCAAGGCGCGCCTGCACCCGCTCGTCCGCCAGTTGTTGGATTTCCGCGGGCGTTTCCTCTTCCTGCGCTGAAAAAGCGAGTACGGCGTTGACCTTCTCCCACCAGTTCAACCAGGCGCGCGCTCGTGCCGGTTCAATCCCGCGATCGAGCTCGCGATTGCTTTCGCGGATCTGCTCAAAGAGATGCCCGAGGGCGGCCGAGATATTGAGATCGTCGTCCAGCGCCTCGGCAAATTTGTCGTCCGCGATCTCGGGCGCCGCTGTTTCCGCGGCGGCCGTTTCTCGCAGGCGGCGCAGCCATTCGTCGATCCGGCCGAGCGCCTGGCGCGCCTCGTCCATTCCTTCCCAGGTGAAATTCAGCGGCGCGCGATAATGCACCCGGATGAGCGCATAACGAACCTCCCGTCCGCTATAACCTTTCTCCAGCACATCGCGCAGCGTGTAGAAATTGCCTAACGACTTCGACATCTTCTGGCCGTCGACCAGGAGATGCGCGCAATGCAGCCAGTAGCGGACAAAGGTTTTGCCGCTGCAGCCTTCTGATTGCGCGATCTCGGCTTCGTGGTGCGGAAAGATATTGTCCACGCCGCCGCAGTGAATGTCGATCTCTTCGCCTAACAATGCCGTGGCCATCGCGCTGCACTCGATGTGCCAGCCCGGCCGGCCCCGACCCCAGGGACTTTCCCACCAGACGTCGCCGTCCTCGTCGTCCCACGCCTTCCACAGCGCGAAGTCGCCCACGTGCTCCTTGTCGTATTCGTCGCTTTTCACCCGACCGGTCGAGCGCAACTCCGCGAGGTCGAAGTGCGCGAGGTGACCGTATTTCGGGAAGCGCTTGATCCGGTAATAAACCGATTTGTCATCCGCCTGGTAGGCAAGGTCTCGCGCAATCAGCTTCTCGATCATCGCAATCATCGCAGCGACGAAACGCGCGTCGGTTGCGGATGGAAAAGTGTTGGCCCGCTTGATCTGGAGAGTGTCCACATCCTCGAAAAACGCCTCCTTGAACGGCGCCGTGAAGTCCCCGAGGGGAAGTTTAGCCGCGCGGCTACCGCGAATCGTCTTGTCGTCCACGTCGGTCAGGTTCATGACCCGTTCGACCGCGTAACCGCGTTCCTCCAGATGACGCTGGAGCAGGTCTTCGAAAATATAGGCGCGGAAATTTCCGATGTGTGCGTGGCTATAGACGGTCGGCCCGCAAGTGTACATTTTGACCGCGCGTCCCGCCGGATCGAGTGGCTGGAACTCCTCGATCTTGCGCGAGTAGGTGTTGAAAAAACGAAGTGCCATCGGTCAGGTCGAGCGACTCAGTATCATCCCTCCTGCACGCTCGCCACTGCCATCGCGGCCATTCCTTCGCCACGCCCTAGCGCGCCCATTCCTTCGTTGGTCGTCGCCTTGATCCCGACGCGCGTCACGTCAATCCCGAGCGTCGCGGCGAGCTTCGCCCGCATCGCCTCGAGATGCGGGCCGATCTTGGGCGCTTCCGCGATCAGCGTCGCGTCCACGTTCGCCACGCGGTAGTTTTTCCCGGCCAGGATTTCCCCGACGCGTCGCAGGATTTCCAGGCTGCTGATCCCGCGAATCGTTTCGTCGGTGTTCGGAAAATGATGCCCGATGTCATGCTCCCCGATTGCGCCTAACAATGCATCGGCGATGGCATGCGTCAGGACATCGGCGTCGGAATGTCCCTCCAGCCCGCGCGAGTGCGGAATCTCGACGCCGCCGAGCACGAGCTTGCGTCCTTCCCCAAAACGGTGTGCGTCGTAACCAATGCCTGAGCGAAACATATCGTTAGGCTAACGCAAATTGAGACGGCCGTTGGAAGCGACGATACGAAACTTGTCGGGCATATCCTGGCGCGCTTCCATTTCCACGCGGCCGCCCGCCGCTTCCACCAGAAGCCAGCCGGCCGCGATGTCCCAGAGGCTGATTCCTTGTTCGATGTAAGCGTCGAGCCGGCCGCAGGCGACGTAGGCCAAGTCGAGCGCCGCGCTTCCGAGCATGCGGCATTTCCGCACCTTGTGGACCATCTCTTGCAGGAGCGGAAGTCCCGCGTCGATCGTCGCCTGTGTCTTGGCGAGGCCGATCGAGACGACGGCTTCGGCGAGATTGGCGCGGGCACTGACCTGAAACGGTTTTCCATTCAACAACGGCGGCAATCCTCTTTCGCCGCTCCAAAGCTCGTCGCGAATCGGATCGTAAATCACGCCGACGATCACTTCGCCGCGAAAACGAAGTGCTATCGAAACGCAAAAATGCGGGATGCCGTAAAAAAAATTGACCGTCCCGTCCAGTGGATCGACGACCCATTGATGATCGCTCGCCTGGTCGCCGGCGATTCCTTCTTCGCCATAAAGCGCGTGTTCCGGAAAACGATCGAGCAGGATTCTCGTGATCAGATTCTGCGCTAAAACATCGACCTCGAGTTTGATGTCGTGCGCGGTGGTCGCGTTGACCGTGAGCGGCCTTTGAAAATGCGTGCGGAGCAATTCGCCCGCCGCTTGCGCCGCTTCTTTTGCCACTTCGAGATGCTGCATCACACTCTGAACCTAACCGATTCCGCGCTGAGCCCGCGAAGTTTTTTGTGCAAAAAAAACCGGGAGAAGAAAATGAATTCTTCCCCCGGGTTGAAGTTAAGATGAACGAAGAACGGTTCTGTCACCGCCCTTCTGTGGATGACGGCTTTAGTGTTTTTTCTTTGCCGTTGCTTTTTTCTTAGTGGCCATCTTTTTCTTGGCGGGTGCCTTTTTCTTGGCGGCCTTTTTCTTTGCTGGCATAGGGAATCCCCCCTTTCAATCCGCAGAAGCGGTCTGTGAACAGTATGTGAATAACTTCACTTTCATCGAGTCACTAGTCGTCACGTTTTTTTTGTCAAACAATTTTCGCGCGCATCCAAAATTATTTTTAGCAAAGCGCGTGCGAGCGCCGTTTTTTTTTCGCGCGAAAGTTTTTTCACGACACCGTTCTTGAAAAATATTTCCAGTTCGTTGTCGTCGGAATCCATCCCGATGTCGTTTCGCGCGACATCATTCGCCACCAGCAGGTCGCAGTTTTTCTCCCTCAGTTTGCGTTGCGCGTTCGCGCGTAGCTCCTCCGTTTCGGCCGCGAACCCAACGACAAAACAGTCGTGCGGCGCACTCGTTAGGCTGGAAAGGATGTCGCGCGTCGGCTCGAGTGCGAGGGAAAATGAGCCGCGCTCCTTCTTCACTTTCTGCGCGGCATAATGAACCGGCTTGTAATCGCACACCGCGGCGCACATCACGAACACATCGCAGCGCGCAAAATGCGCGGAGGCGGCCGCGAACATTTCTTCGCCGGTCGTGACGGACACGACTTCGGCCCGCGGCGGGGCGGCGAGTGCAACTGGTCCACTGATCAAAACGACGTCGTGCCCGCTCTCGAGTGCCGCGGCGGCAATCGCGTAACCCATCTTGCCAGAGGAGCGGTTGCTTAGATAGCGCACCGGATCGAGCGGCTCACGCGTCGGTCCGGCGGTGACGACGAACTTCACGCGACTAAATTTTCGCGACTCGCCAAAAGAAACTCGGCGCGGAAAGCGATCTCATCCACCTTCCACAAACGGCCAATCCCTTCATAGCCGCAGGCCAGCATGCCGCCTTCCGGTCCGATGAACTCAACTCCACGCGCGCCTAACGTTGCCACGTTTTCCTTGGTCGCGGGATGTTCCCACATCTTTCCGTTCATGGCTGGCGCGAGCAAAATCGGCGCGCGGGTGGCGAGCGCGATCGCGGCCAGCGGATGGCCGGCCAGGCCGTGCGCCAGTTCCGCAATGATGTTGGCGGTCGCCGGCGCGATCAGAAGCAAACCCGCGCGATCGGCGAGCGCGATGTGTCCCGGATGCCAGCTCTGTTTTTCATCATAGAAACTGGTCGTGACCGGATTCTTCGAGAGCGTCTGCAAGGTGAGCGGAGTAATGAATTCGGTCGCATCCTTCGTCATCACGACAAACACGTCGTGGCCTTGCTTAACGAGGAGGCTGGCCAGCTCGGCCGACTTGTAGGCGGCAATCGAGCCGGTCACTCCGAGGACGACGGATTGCTTTTTCTGCTTCATCGTTAGGCCAAATTCATCCGGCTGCTGAGGTAACGCTCCGCCCCCATGATGTGACGAAACTTGAGCAGGTCCTCTTCCACCGAACGGCTGATGATGGTGTAGCGATAATCGCGCCAATGTTCCATCTCGCGCGCCGCGGTCTGGAGGCGCACTTCGATTTGGGACGCGGTCTCTGTTCCGCGTTTCGTTAGGCGACGGCGGAGTTCCTCGAGATCGGGCGGCATGATGAAAACATCGGCCAGGGCCTGCCGGACAAAGGCGTCGTCATATTCGCGAATCGCGGCCGCGCCCTGGGTGTCGATATCGATCAGCACGTCCACCCCCTTGTGCAAATTGCTCAGGATCGGGTCGCGCAGAGTTCCGTAATATTTTCCGTGGACCTCGGCGTGCTCGAGAAACTCCCCCGCCTCGACGCGCTGCAGAAATTCGGTCTCGGAAAGAAAATGATAATCCTCACCCTCGATTTCGCCCGCGCGCGGCGGCCGCGTCGTGCAGGAAACCGAGTAAACGAAGTCGGGCGTCTGGCGGAGTGCATCGCAGAGGGTCGACTTGCCCGCGCCGGAGGGAGCGGAGACGACAAAAAGAATGCCGTAACGACTGAATTCCTTACTCAAGATTTTGGATTTGTTCGCGGATCTTCTCGACTTCCGATTTGCAGGCGACGACGTGGCGCGAAATTTCCGCGTCGCCCGCCTTTGCGCCCAACGTATTCAGTTCCCGGGAAATTTCCTGAGTAATAAATTCGAGGGTCCGGCCGACTGGCTCCTCTTTCCGGAGGTGATGGGCAAATTGTGCGAGATGACTTTCGAGACGGGTCAGCTCCTCGGAAACGTCGGAGCGATCGGCAAAAAAGGCCACTTCCTTGATCAGCCGGTCGTCGTTAGGCTGGAGTTCCAGACCGGCCTTCTTGATCCGATCGAGCAGTGAGACGCGATAGTTTTCGGCGAGGGCGGGATGCTTTTTGCCGACCTCTTTGAGCTCGTGGCGCAGGACCTTGAGGCGCCGGATCAAATCTTTCGCGAGGTGTTTGCCCTCGCTCGTCCGCATCTTGATCAGTTCGTCGAGCGCGCTACCGAGCGCCTCCTCCAGTGCGGGCCAGATGTCCTTTGGCGCGATTCCGTCTTCCGCGAATCGCAGAACGCCCGGAGCCTGCAAAATCATTCCGATCGTAATCTCGCCGGTCACGCCGAGGTCTTTCTGCAGAGCGCGCATTCCGTCGTGATAGGAGCGGGCGAGCGCCCGATCGAGGGCCAGGGTGCGCGAGCTCTGCGCGCCCGGATCGAAGGCGACGACGACGTTGGTTCGCCCGCGCGCGAGTCGATCGCTCACAACCTGGCGGACTCGCGGTTCAAGCGCGCTCAATTCGCGCGGCAAGTTGATCACGATGTCGCTTTGTTTGCGATTCACCGAGTTGACTTCGACGCTGATTTTCCCGCCGCCGCGGTCACTTTCGCCGCGGCCGTAACCAGTCATGCTTCTCATCGGGTTGCAGCTTCGAAAGTTTCGGCCGGAATAACAAATGGAAAGACGCGGGCGTTTACGGAGACGCCGCCCGTCCGCGGCCGTGGGTGGGATCGCGCAGCGGGATGTCCTGTTGGTAAAGCATGAGATCGGCCTGCAGCAACTGCGCGACGCCTGACTTGCCCTCGGCATCGGCGTGTTGTGTGCCCTCCTCGACGGTGCGGATGGCGGCCGAGTATTGGCCGGTCTCGGCATAGGCCGCGGCCAGGACGCGGTAAACCATTGGGTTGCTCTCGGCGCCGGCCCGGGATGCGCGCTGCGCCAGTTCCAGCGCACTTTTTCCATCGCGCACATCGCTTTCCGGCGAAGTGGCGAGAACCCAGGCGAGACTGATCTCGGTCCCGAGTCGGTCCGGCTGCAGGCGCAACGTCTTCCGCCATTCGCGCACGGCCTCGGCGATCTGCCCCTGCCCGAGCAGGGCGACGGCGAGGTTGTTGTGCATCTCGGCATTCTCCGGCTGGATGCGCAGGGCGGTCTGCCATTCCGCCGTGGCTTCCTCCTTCCGGCCGGCTTTTAGGAAAGTGATGGCGAGGTTGTTATGCGCGTCGATTTTTTTCGGATCGAGCTCGAGCGTTTTCCGAAACTCGGAGATCGCTTCTTCAAACTGGCCATTACGCTGCAGGGCAATGGCGAGGTTGTAGTGCGCCGCGATGTTCTTGCGATTCGCCGCGATCGCTTGCTGAAAATAGGGGATCGCCACCTTCGGATCGCCCTTATCCAAGTAGGCGTTGCCCAGGCTGTAAGCAGCGTCGGAATCCGATGGTCGCAGGCGCAACGCCTCCCGAAATTGCGCCAACGCGTCGTCCAGGGTACCGCTTTGATAGAGCGCCTTGCCCAGATTTCGGCGCATCTCACTGTCGTTAGGCCGAACCCCGAGAACCTCGCGATAATCACGAATGGCCTCCGCATATTCCTTCTTCTGGAGAAGCGCGTTGGCGAGATTGGTCAATCCGTTCGCGTCGCGCGGGCGAATGCGGAGCGCTTCACGGTCGTGCGTGATCGCTTCATCTACCTGCCCGATCCGGAGCAACTCGCTCCCGAGGCCGCGTTCCGCGACATCGTTGTCACTCGTGACGGCAAGTGTATGTCGCCAAAGCGGCACCGTGCTCGACCAGTAAGCGACCTGTCTCCACGAGACCGCCGTGAGGAACGCGATGGCCAGGACGCCTATCGTTCCCAGAATTCCCCTCGGTATTTTCCACCGCGCAGTCAGCTCAGTAGCACCCCAGACGAGCGCGAGGTAGATGCCGATTTGCGGCAGATAAGTGTAGCGATCGGCATGAGCCTGCCATCCCACCTGCACCAAACCGATCACTGGAACGAGCATGCCGAGATACCAGAGCCATCCTGTGACCAGGTATGGGTGTCTCCGGCGAGAGAAGAAAATCAGAAGGGAAACCGCGAGCAGAGCAATGAAACAGAACCCAACCAGCCAAAGCGGGAGAGTTCCTTTTGGATGGGGATAAAACGGCGCCAGGTGAACCGGCCAGACCATCTGTCGGAAATAGACCCAGACAGTTACGAGAGCATTATCAACCCGCCAGCGCAGCGGCCAATTGTGAGCGGCGTTGAGGGCTTGCTCTTGGGAGAAGACAGTTGCGATTGAGATGGCGATCGTTAGGCAAACAAGGGGAACTTTTTCCAAGAGTAACCATGAGATGCTCGGACTGGTTGGGTTTTCCTGCGCTTTGGCCTGCGCTCCCGTTGGCGAGAAAGAAAACCGCCTAAGCGGCCAGTAATCGAGAACGAGGAGAAGGAACGGAAACGTGACCAGCATCGCCTTGGAAAGAAGTCCAAGAGCGAGGGCGGCCATCACCAGGAGATAGGCGCCAAGTCTTGGCGGCTTGCGCACATAACGATCATAGGCCCAGAGACCGAGCATGAAAAACAAACCGCTTAGCACATCTTTCCGTTCCGAAATCCAGACCACCGATTCCGCGCGCAAAGGATGAATGGCAAAAAGCGCGGCGACCATGGCGCTCCGCCACGTCGCGCCAGTCATCGTTCGCAGAACGAAGAAAAGCAGGAGCACCGCGAGGGTGTGCAGGGCAACGTTGACGCCATGATAGCCGCCGGCGTTCAGCCCGAAAATCTGCGCGTCCAGCATGAGCGAAATGGAGGTCAGCGGATGCCAGTTGCCGACCAGCGAATGGGTAAACGCCCTAACGAGTCCGGCGCGGGTCAGGCCGTCGCTGATCCAGTGGTTCTGGTAGACGTAGAAGCTGTCGTCGTAGTTAAAAAAATCGTAGCCCAGGGTCTTTCCGAAGATGAGCCATGTGATCGCCGCCAGGCCGAGGCAGATCACGGGAGTTACCCACGCCCGCCTTGGTTTCGGCGGCGCGATGAAGCGCTTTTTCGTAGGGCGTTTCTTTGACCCCTTCATTTGCCGGGTTTCTGCCAGCGGGCTTTTCCGGCGGTCGCGAGACAGCCGAGGCCGTAGCGAATGCTGGCGAGGAACCCGATGGAAGAAGCTTCCGGGAAATACTTTGTCGGGCAGCTGATTTCCCCGATGGGGTAACCAAGAGCGAGAACCTGGGCGAGGATCTGGTTGTCGAAGATGAAATCATCGGAGTTCTTCTCCAAAGGGAGCTGCTCGAGCAGCGTGCGCGAGAAAGCGCGATAGCCGGTGTGATATTCGGAGAGCTTGGCGCCGAGCAAAAAATTTTCGATCAAGGTCAGGAAACGGTTCGAAACATATTTCCACCACGGCATTCCGCCGCGAAGGGCCCCGCCGCCGAGAATGCGAGAGGCAAGGACGCAGGGATAGAGTCTGCTTGTAACCAGGGAGGCCATCGCGGGAATCAGCGCCGGTGTGTATTGATAATCGGGGTGAATCATGATGATCACATCCGCCCCCGCGGCGAGGGCGAGGCGGTAACAGGTTTTCTGATTGGCACCGTAACCGAGGTTATGAGAGTGAACTTCCACCTGGACGTTAGGCAAAGAGCGCGCCATGGCGGCGGTCTCGTCTTTGCTCGCGTCGTCGACCAGGATCACGCGATCGACAATCCCGTGCGCCATCACTTCATCGTAAGTCTGGCGCAAGGTGCGGGCCGCGTTGTAGGCCGGCATCACGACGATGATTTTCTGTCCGTGCAGCATCTCTTAGATCAGGACAATGCCGGCTCCGGTTCTTCCGTCGAGAGGAGGAGAGCAAGCGCGCGCCGATGTGGTGACGGGAGAGGCAGTCGATCGATTGCCGGGCGCGAAAACCAGCGCTGCTTTTCGTTAGGCAAGCTCGATTTCTTCCCGGCGAAAACGGCCAGCGTGACGCGGTGATGCGTGAACGGGAAGTCGAGCTTGAGCAGCGGATCTTCCTTTGGACTCCGTGCGAGACGGGGCAGAATCCACATTCCCCGCCAGCGATCGCTCGATTGTTCGAGGAGGATGCAATTGCGGCGCCGGGCGAAAGAGTGCGGTTCGAAGAGCGCAACGGTTTGCGGGCGTTTTCGTTTCACCGGGAGCAAGTCCGGTCGCTCCGCGCGACAAAATTCGCGCACCGGACATTCACCGCAACGCGGCTGGCGCGGAGTGCAAATGAGCGCGCCAAGATCCATCAGGGCGGAATTGTGGGCTCGCGTACGGGTGCGAGGAAGAAGCGCGGCGGCGGCCTGCCAAAGGTGAGCCCGGCCCGGGGTGGAATCGATCGGAGCCTGCCAGTTCGTTAGGCGAGCGAGCAAGCGGCCGATATTGGCCTCCACGATCGGTTCCGGCAGATCGAATGCAAAACTGGCGATCGCACCTGCCGTGTAGCGTCCGACACCGGGCAATTGCGCGATGGCTGCCGCCTGCCGTGGGAGTTGGCCGTCGAATTTTTCCCTAACGAACCTGGCGGCCGCGTGCAGGTTGCGCGCCCGGGTGTAGTAGCCAAGCCCCTGCCAGGCGTGGAGGACCTCCGATTCCTGAGCGCGCGCGAGAGTGGCGAAATCAGGGAACCGGTTGAGCCAGCGCTCGAAGTAGGGGATCACGGTCGCGACCTGCGTCTGCTGAAGCATAAATTCTGAGACCAGCACCGCGTAGGGATCGCGAGTGCGACGCCAGGGCAGATCGCGTCCCCGGAGCCTGAACCAGCGCTGCAGGCTGCCACGAAATCGGCGCAGGTCTGTCGGTATTCCGGAAGAGTCAGCGGCTCGCGGCATGCGTCCGACAATGATGCCACGAGTAGGCGAATCCCCAAGTGGCGAGCGACAAAATCGAAGCGAGGAAAATGAATCCGAAAATGGGCTCACTGAGAAAGAATTGAGCGACCAAAAGGGCGAGCGCCCCGAAAAACATCAGCCTCCCGCCCAGCCGATGGGTGGCTCGCCAGGTCTCGGGGTTCTCCAGCGTCCAGGGCGTGCGAATGCCGACAAAATAATTCGGACGCAGGGTGCCGAGATAATTTCCCATGATGACGAAGAAGACGAGGAGGCAATTCATCAAAATCCGGCCGCCCGGAATATCTCGGCCTAACGATGTC
>DASXYO010000002.1:0-16184 GCA_036502465.1 Chthoniobacterales bacterium | reverse complement strand
AAAAATCGCACGCCTGCCATCAGGAGTGGCGGGATCGATTGGATCGCGAGCAGGATGCCGAGGTAAGTCGAGCCCCAGATAAGGTAGAGCGCCGCGAAGGCGGCGATGACGAGAAGTTTGCGGGGCGCCGGTTGGTGGCCGCTCACGAGAAGCGGTCTTCCGTCCACGGATCGGCCGTATTGCTGTAGCCGCGCACTTCCCAGAATCCCAGTTTGTCCTCAGCGGAAAACTCGATCGATTTAACGAACTTCGCCCCCTTCCACGCGTAAAGCTTTGGAATGATGACTCGCGCCGGGCCGCCATGCTCGCGGGTGACTGGTTTGCCGTCGAACTTCGTCGCGATCAGGACGTCGTCGTCGAGGCAGTCGGAGAGGCGGACATTTGTCGAATACCCGTCGTAGCTGGTGAAAAGAACATGCTGCACTTCCGGTTTTGGCCTAACGAGATCGACAAGGGTGAAGAACGCGACTCCGGTCCAGCGGCAGTCGAACTTGCTCCAGGTCGTAACGCAGTGGAAATCACTTACATCCTCGAACTGGGGAAGCGCGTTGAATTCTTCCCAGGTAAAAGTTTGCGGATTTTCGACCAGCCCGCCGACCTCGAGACGCCATTCGCCTAACGAAATCTCGGGCCGCACTCCGAGGTCGAGGACCGGGAATCCCGGCGTGAGATGCTGCCCGGGTGGAAGCCGGCTTTCGGAACGGACGGCTGGTTTCGCTTTCCCGCTCATCTTGCGGGCCCAGCGTTCCTTGCGTTCGGTCAGGGTATTTTTCGCGGCCATGAAACTCGTTAGGCTGCGGCCGGGATCGCCGATCCCAGCTACAACGACTGCGCCTTGATCAACCGGATCGCGTCGCGCAATTCGGCGGCCCGCTCGTAACGTTCGCCTTGGATGGCGCGTTCCATTTCCCGCTCCATCACTTCCAACTTCGTGAGCGGGCGCTTGGCGCGCACTTCCTCGAGCCATTCGTCGAGGAACGCGATCTCCGAGCTCTTCGCTTCCAGCTCGGGGAAAGCGGAATGCTGGAAGAATTCGCTGATCCGGTCGCGGCCTTTTTCGATCTCGCGAATCGCGTCGCCGAACTGCCCATCAGCGAGCAAAATCGAGACCCGGGCGCGCGTGTTCATCATCAGGACGTAGGGGCGAAATTGCTGGAAGCTCCAGACGAGATCCTCGCGCTCGCTGTGTTCGTCGACAAAAGTGAAAAGGTCGAGGTTGCGCTGCGTGTCGCGGATAACGCCTTCGAATTCCTCGATCTGAAAGAGGCTCAGGTAGCGGTGGTAATATTGAATGCCTTCCTGTTGTAACTCGCCGCATTGTTCGGGCGTGAGCTCGTATTCTTCGCCCCGCTCGGCCGCGCGCACGGCTCGGCGCTGGTGATAGACAAGGTGCGACTCGCAATTGTGCGGACGCTGGCCGTCCGGGCGGCCCTCCATCTCCATCTGGAGAAGGCCGAGATCGATCCGGAGCTGCAATTTTTCCCGGCCATCGAGGCCCGGCACTTTCCGGACCTTGATCGCGCCAGTTTCATGCGGCCATTCTTTCAGGAGGCTGTTCAAGTCGAGGCTCATCGCAGAGAAACAATCGAGTCCGACTTTGCTTTGTCAACGCAAGGCGGGATTGCCAGAGGAGCGGTGCGCGCAGAGGATGACGACGATGGAGCAGGAGATCGACGCGTTTATTCGCTTCCTCGCGGTCGAGCGTGGTCTCTCCGAAAATTATCAGCTCTCCACCCAGCGGTCGTTAGGCGAATTTGCCGCCTGGTGCGCGAGGCGGAAAGAGATCAGGCGTCCCCGCGACGTGGGACTTCCGTTGATCAGCGAGTACCTGGCAGAGCGAAAGCGCGGCGGGCTTTCGGCTTCGTCGATCAAGTTAATCGTGGTCGCGCTGAAGATTTTTTTCCGCTTTGGGACCGCGCAGGGATTCGTGGCAAAGGATCCGACCGATGTGCTGTCGCTGCCGCGGATCGAGCGTTATCTGCCGGAGACGTTGAACGAACTGCAGGTCGAGCAACTGCTCGAATGCGTCGATGACAAGGCGCCGCTCGGTTTGCGCGATCGGGCCATGCTCGAGCTTCTCTACGCGAGCGGGCTGCGCATTTCGGAATTGGCCGGCGCGAAACTGGAAAACCTGAACTTGGAAGAAGGCGTCGTGCGGGTAACGGGCAAAGGAAACAAGACGCGGCTCGTGCCTGTTGGGCGCAAGGCCTGCGCAGCGATCGCGGCCTACATCGAGCAGGAGCGACCGCGACTCGTGAAGCGACGGACGGGCAGCGAGGTTTTTCTTTCCATGCGCGGCGGACGCCTAACGACCGTGCGGATCTGGCAGATTGTGAAGGCGGTGGCGCGGCGTTCGGGCCTGGAGGTGAACGTTTATCCACATCTGCTCCGGCACAGCTTCGCCACCCATTTGTTAGGCAACGGCGCCGATTTGCGGATCATCCAGGAAATGCTCGGGCACGCGGATATTTCGACGACGCAGGTTTACACGCACGTCGACCAGCAGCGGCTGAAAGCGGTGCACCACAAATTTCATCCGCGGGGGTGATTCGAAGCTCCCATTTGTCGCATCAATCTCATGGGTATGGGAAGAATGGAAAGGATGGGCGACTACTTGCAAAAGAGCGCCACGGAGGCGGTGTAGCCGTGCAGGTAACTCGCATTCCCGATCGGGCCGATTTCGCCATTGCAGAAAAATCCCGCGCTCGGCACGGGACCGAAAATTTCCGCGAGGGTCGTGGCGTCGTGATCGGGCACACCGAAAAAGCGATGTCCGCGACCATTGCAGGAAAAAACGAGCGAAGCGAATGGCTGGCAGCCTTCCAGTCCGTTGATTTTTGCGAGCTCTACCAGGTCGGCGTGGGCGGTGATCTTGTCCCGCAACTGGTATTGCAAAGTCTGCCCGGTTCGCGCCCGCGCTCCGATCGCGACGGCGCCCGTCTGCGGATCCGCGCCTAACAAATTTCGAACGAGAAAATCGCCGCGCTTCAAATCAGCGACATACTCGGAGGCGGCGAGCCCGGCGAAGAGATTGCCGCGGGCGCGCTCTTTCTCGTCATCGGAAAGTCCGTTGAATGTCTCGCTCAAAACTTGGTAGGCGGGCCGCGAACCGAGCGCGTAAACCAGGTTCTCGTCGGCCTGCGTGATGGTGAAAGGTTCGCCAACCGGCTTGCAACCCTGGCTAACGATGGTGCGAATCTTTCCGCCTTTCACCGCGAGCGCGAGGACGGCGGAGTCGATCACCTCACCATCGAGAATGAGTGCTTTTTCTCCATTTTCAGTGCTGCCGCTGGCCAGTCCGCCGATGCTGGGCGCTTCAGGAAACGCGACATTCCATTCGTTGAGCCACCGCTCCAGGTTTGGCGCGTGCGGATTGGCGAGCACGATCCAGGAATCGACGTCGTCCGGGCTCAATCCGCTCTCCATTTGCCAGTAGGCTGGACCGGTGGATTCCTCGATTTGTTTGTTGGAGATGAGCACCGGGGTCAATTTCGTCTCGGGCAGGCTGAGAAGAAGGAGCGACATCCCGGCAACGCCTTCCGCCTCCTTGCTCCGCCCGATCAGGCCCGCGCCGAGTGAGCCGACGAGAAGCGGGATGCGGCCGTGCAACCGAACGAGATCGAGTACCTCGTGGATCTGGGGCAGCCAGCTGGCGGAGAGAAAAAGAAAGCCGCAGGTCGGCTGACCGCCGCACTCCTCGAGCGCTTCCCTGGCAGCCTGGATGACGGCGCTTTCCTGGAATTCTCCCAGGATAAGATGGGAACCAGCGCACGTTTCCATGCAAGGAGATCGTCGATACCCGGGCAAAAGTCGAGCGACCAGGCAGGCTCGCGACGACGCGATTTAGTGCGAGACTGCGCCCATGAAGAAGTTGGTCGCAGTGCTCGTGATTGCACTGGTGGTCGCGGCGGCGGTCTGGATCGTCCTGCGGGTGCAGCTCGCGAAACAGCTCGCCGCTGTCCCGGCGCTGTTGCCGGAGACGACTCTCATTCTGGTGGAGGCGCCTGACTTGCAGAAAACGCGCGCCGAATGGCACCAGAGCGACCTCTACAAGCTCTGGCGCGAGCCCGCGGTACAGGAGTTTCTCCAGAAACCGCTCGGCCGCCTCCCGGCGGATCACGGTGGACGCCTGACGCTGGAGGAATTTTTCGCACTCCATCCGAAAAACAGTTTCCTCGCGCTCACTTCACTGGAGAAAAATGAGCCGAAGTTGATTGGCGGCTTTCATTTCGACGCCTCGCCGGACAAAGCGCGTGAATTTATCGACCGGCGACAAACGGAAATGCTGTCGAGATCGCCGAACGCAAAACGCGAAACGATCGTTTACGAGCAGCACAAGATCGAAACGGTGACAGTGGCGCAATTTGTTTTCGCAAGCGTCTCCGACAATCAGTGGTATTTCGCCTCGAACGACCTCGCGCTGCTCAAGACGCTGCTCGATCGGGTCGATCATCGACGCGACAAAACGAAAGGTTCGCTCGAGGAGAACGCCGCCTTTGCGGCGGCTGTGAAACATCTGCCGCACACCTATGCGGGGATGGTCTTCTTTGACCCACGGCCGTTTGTGGAAAAGCTCCTGCCCTTTGTCGCGATGACCGGGCAATCACTTCCGCTCGATCAACTCAAGCGATTGCGACAGGTCGAGAGCATTGCGGCCGCGATCGGGTTCGATCACGGGAAAATGCGCGAGACCGATTTTGTCGCCATGCCGGAAGTCGGCGCGGAGAAAAAGCTCCGGCGTTCGATGCTCGCCACGTCTGGTGCGAACACGTTTCTTTACTCCGCCTCGCGGATCCATTGGTCGGATAATCTGCTGGCCTCTTCGGCCCCAGCGGCGGTCGGTCTGCCGCAGCTTGTGCAGCAATTTACCGGCGCGATGAAAGCGCGTGGAATTTCGCTGGAGGATTTGCAGCAGGCGTTTGGTGAGGAACTCGAGATCGTGGGCGATTGGCCGGCCGAGGCGCATTGGCCGACGCTGATCGCGACGCTGCCGGTGCACGACGCGGAGCGGGCAAAAAAAATCGCGGAGGCGCTCACGTCGGTTGATGTAAACGGCGTTCCCTGGTCCCGGGAAGAGCGGAACGGCGCGACCTTTTACAGCGCCCAGCCGTTTGGCGGATTCGTGCCGATTCATCCTGCGATCGCGGTGTCCGATAAATTTTTGTGCGCTGGTTCGGATGTCGAGCTGGTGGAAAAAGCGCTGGCAGGCGTCGCGCAGCCGGCGCGCGAACTGGAGAAAAGCGCCACCTTTCACGATGCGTCGCTCGAGGTGCCGGTGGCGGGTTCCGCTTTCAATTATGTCGACACGCGCCTGCTCTACGAGCGGATCGACGCTGCGGTCCGTCCGCTTCTCCTGATGGGGGCGACCTTTTATCCGGCACTCGGGAAGACGGTCGACCTTGCAAAATTTCCGCCGCCCGAAGCGATCGGAAAACATCTTTCGCCGATCGTGATGTCGCAGCGCTACGAAAAGGACGGCTATGTCACCGAGTCGGTCGGTCCGGTTACGTTCCGGGAAGCGACGGTCGGCCTGGCTGGAGCCGTAGGCGGAATGTTTATCTATTTTCAAAATGGTTTGAAGGCGGGAGGGCCGTGGCAAACTGGAACTGCCAGCCCGACGCCGTCGCCCGACGAATCGCCGACAGTTTCGCCGACGCCCAGCCCATTTTGAGCGACGGAGGACCGTAAAAAGCCGAGTTTGGGCGCGACATTGCGGCGCACTTCCGCGCGCCACCTATTTTCGCGTAAAGTGACGAATCCTGCTGCGGAATGGGAAAGATATGTTAGACTTGGCGCCCTATGGCCATCCTAAAAAAGAACGCTTTTTCACGCCGAGTGCCGGATCTCGTTACTGAAGAACTGGTTGCGGTCCTTTCCCGCCGGACTTCGTTCGAGTTCAAGCAGCTTTTTGAGATTCTGCACGAGAATCTGCGGGCCCGGAATGCGGCCAGCGGCGGCGAGGAAATGCTGCGGCTGCGTGCGTATGAAAAGCTTCAGAATCTGGTAGCGCGTGGGATGGTGAAGAAGACGGGCAAGAAATATAAGGGCCTGCCTTCGGCCCTCGCCAAGGCGTTGCTCCCGCCCAACGGCCATATTCCGACTCCGGCAACCCGGTAAATTTCAACGTTGGGCAGGCCGCCCGGCGCGCCGAACATAATGATCCGCGAATATATTCCGGTCCTGCTTCAGGCGATTGTGGCCATCGGCTTTGCGGCCGGGGCACTCATCGTGAGTGTCCTGCTCGGCAAATCGGGGCGGCGAACCCGGACAAAAGATTCCGCTTACGAGTGCGGCATGGTGCCCGAGGGCGAAGCGCAGCCGCGCTTCAGCGTGAAATTCTACCTCGTCGCGATGCTTTTCATTCTTTTCGACCTGGAGATCGTCTTTATGTATCCGTGGGCGGTGGTATACCGCGAAGCGATCGCGCACAGCCATGTCATCCTCTGGAGCATGCTGAGCTTTGTCTCGATCCTCATGGTCGGGTATGTTTACGCCTTGAAAAAAGGCGCGCTCGATTGGAAAAAATAGCCTCGCCTCGCGGGGCGTGTGCGAATGCCAAGAGGCGAGCTCACCTGCGGCGATTCCCGCTTGCGCCGCCATCGGGCAACGCCTAATTACCTATCCGCTCATGGTTCACCACATCGGCCTCTACAAATTAAAACCGGGCATCACGCCGGAGGAGACCGAGGAGATGATGATGAACGCGCGGATGCAGCTCCTCAAGATCGACGAGGTGTTGAGCATCAAATGCGGCAAGCGCGTCGACCCCAAAAACCCGTGGCCGTTTTTTATCGCGATCGATTTTGAATCGATGGACAAGCAGGCGATTTTTCGGGAGGACCCGATCTACATCAAGTTTGTCGAGGAAGTGATCAAGCCCAAGACGTCGGAGTATCTCCCGCTGGATTATGAGATGGATCCGGGCAAGGACGTTAACCTCTCCTAGGGCGACCGCCCGACGCCTGCGGAGTTTTTGCGAGGGCCGCAGTCGGCTTCCTTCCTGCTCCTGATTTCAGATCCGGTTCGAGCGTTCCGGATTCTCACACATGCAACTTGGCTACCTCTACTCGCGCTATCCGGTCCTCTCTCAGACCTTTTGCGACATGGAGATGCTGGAGCTGGAACGGCGCGGCTACGAGTTGCTGATCGGCGCCGTCCATCCGCCACTGACGACTTTGCGGCACGAACATTTCGCGCGTTTTCGATCCCCGGTTTATTATGCGCCGCCCGCGCCTGTCATGGCGCTCTGGGAAAAATCCGCCCGCCAGAACGAGCGCTGGCCCCGGGCGCTGATCGAGTTGCATGAGCGCAAATACGGTCCGGATTTCAAAGCCGCGCTCCGGGCCCGGAACGCCTTTTATTTTGCCGAACTTTTCAGCCGCAAGGGGATCCGTCATTTTCACGTTCATTTCGCGAACCGCGCCGCGCACACCGCGCTGTTCGTGAAGGAAATTTCCGGCATCCCGTTCAGCATCACGGCCCACGGTCAGGATTTCATGTCGGATCTTGGTCAGGACGATTTACTCCGCGAGATCTGCAATGCGGCGGAATTTGTGGCGGTCGAGACGGACTACAGCCGCGGTCTACTCCAGGAGCGCTGCCCGGAGGCTGCGGGAAAGATTCATCGGGTTTACAACGGGCTCGACCTCGCAAATCTCCCGTCGCCTTTAGAAGAGGAACGGTCGCCCGGTCCCGCAACCATCCTCAGCGTCGGGCGGCTGGTCCCGTTCAAGGGATTCGAAATCCTGCTCGAGGCGTGTGCGGAATTGGATCGGCGAAACTTTGACTTCCGCTGCCAAATCATCGGCGACGGTCCGGTGCGCGAGAAGCTGGAGAGGATGATCGCGGAACTGAAACTGAGCCGCCGCGTGGAGCTCTGCGGCTCGCTCTCGCAGGATGATGTCTATGCCAAGCTGCGCGGTTGCGATATTTTCGCCCTCGCCTGTGTGGTCGATGCCGAAGGCGCGAGCGATGTTTTCCCGACGGTGATCATGGAGGCGATGGCCTGCGCGAAACCGGTCGTCTCGACCACGCTGGCGGGAATACCGGAGTCGGTCATCGACGGCGCCACCGGCTTGCTCGTGCCGCCAGGCGACTGGGACGCGCTGGCCGATGCTTTGGATAAATTGGTGCGCGATTCCTCCTTGCGCGCGCGACTCGGCGACGCCGGAAGAGCGCGGATGACGAGCGAATTTAGCGTCGAGAAGACGGTCGAACCGTTGCACCAGCTTTTTGAGGACTGCGTTGCGCGTTCACCGGTAGGTCGCTCCGATAAGGTTCCGGTTCCTGCGGCGAAACAGACCGCCTACCTGATTGATCGCTGGCCCGACCCGAGTCTTCCGTTTCTCGAAATGGAGTTGCGCGCTCTGCAGAAAAATAATGTGCCGCACGTAGCTTTTATCCTGCACCCGCCGGTCGCCGCTGAACTCAGCGCCAAGACGAACGATCTCGTCACCCAGTTCGAATTTCTGCCCGACGCGATGGTGATCGAGGCAGAGTGGCAGACTAGTGTTTCTGCGCTGCGGGAATTGGAGGCGCTGCGCGCAAACCAGAAACATCGGCCGCCTTCCGATCTCTTTCTCGACCAGGCACGTTGCGCTCTGATCTTGCGGAGACTGTTCCGACAGCAGAACATCGGTCACGTGCACGCCACCAGTTCCCGGACATTGTTAGGCGCATTGATGTTGCACAAACTTCTCGGCCTAACAATCAGCGCGGCGATCGAGGACAAGCCGATTCTCTCCGAGCCGGTCCTGCTGGAGGCGCTCAATCAATGCGTCGGCGGGCGGAGCAACGACCGCGAGTTGCTGGCTCGGCGCGGGAGCGGTTTTATTTTTGACCAGACCCTCGACAAACCTTCCGTCAACGACATCGGTCCCTGGCTGACCAGAAAAGCGAAGATCGAATGGACCGGTGCGCGCGCCTTCTGGCAGGAATGGTCGGAGCGACTCATCGGCTGGACGCGTTCCCTATGAATAAGAAAGCCATCGTTCTAGCAGGCGGCGCCGGGACGCGGCTCTATCCGCTGACCAAGATTGTCTGCAAACAGCTGCTCCCGGTTTATGACAAGCCGATGATTTGCTACCCTCTGGCCACCCTCATGCTCGGCGGGTTGCGTGAGATTCTCATCATCTCGACGCCCAAGGACGTGCCGATGCTGCGCGATTTTCTCGGGGATGGCTCGCACCTCGGCCTCCATCTGGAATACGCGGAACAACCGGAGCCGAAGGGGATCGCGCAGGCGTTCCTCATCGGCGCAGATTTCGTCGGCGATCGCGGTGCGGCGCTTCTGCTCGGCGATAACATCTTCTACGGGAAGCTGGATTTTTTCCGGGACGCGCTCGAGATCGAAAAGGGCGCGTGTATTTTCGGCTACCAAGTGCGCGACCCGGAGCGCTATGGCGTGGTTGAGTTCGGCCCGGACGGGCGTGTCATTAGCCTCGAGGAGAAACCCAAGGAGCCGAAAAGCCATTATGCCGTTCCGGGTCTCTATGTTTACGATACTCAGGTCGTCGAGTATTGCCGCAGTCTGCGGCCCTCGGCCCGCGGAGAATTGGAAATCACCGACCTGAACTTGATTTATCTCCGCCAGAATTCCCTCCATGTCCGGCTCCTGGGTCGTGGCATGGCCTGGCTCGACACCGGCACGCAAACCAGTCTGCTCGAGGCCGCCAATTACATCGCGACAATCGAACACCGGCAGGGCTTGAAGGTCGCCTGTCTCGAAGAGGTCGCTCTGCGGGCGGGATTCATCGATCTCGCCCAGATGAGCCGGTTGATCGACCAGGTGCCCAAGGGCGAATATCGAGACTACCTCCGCCTCGTCGCGGAGGAAGACCGCGGATAAGCGACTGGCGCCCCCTCGGGATTCCATCGGTTGGAAGTCAGATCGAGGCCGTTCCAAGTCGAAATCCGGCGAGGTCTTTGCCCGTTATGGAAATTATAATCCGCGGCATGTCGTTTGCTGCTTTTAAGGATGAGTGACTAAGCCTTCCACGCCTCATCTCGAAGTTGGCTTCACCCTTACCGAGGCTGCGATCGCCATCTGTCTCATCGCCATCAGCATGACTGCTGTGATGATGACAATGAGCCGACTCAATGAATCGGCCAGTGTGGCCCGCAATTCCACCGGCGCAGCCGCCGCCGTGCAGAATCAGATTGATTTGATTCTTTCCGACGGCCCGTTCAATCCGCAAAAGACTAACGAAGATGGCACGCCCCAGATACCGCCTGAGCTGGTTATAGGGACTCACGTTACGACGAACGTCCCGATTTATCGCGAGCCAACTACCGGGATCGTTGTTTCCGGGACGATGACGACCACGGTCGTGGACATGAGCACGGTTCTGGCCGGAATCACCATGCCCATCTATCGAGCCGACGTTAGCGTGACATACAATTATCGAAGCCGGAATTACACCCTTAGCCGCAGCACTCTGCGCGCTTCCGACATATGAGATTCTCGAAGTCCTCGGCGAGCGGAGCGACTCTACTCGAGCTCAGCATTGCCATGAGCCTTATCGGAGCGGTGGGGCTCGCGATCTTTTCCATGCTTAACGTCGGGATGATCCTGGGTGCAAAAAACTCTGCAGTTAACACCGCTCACCAACAGGCCCGGGTCGCGATGCTGCAACTGGTTCAGGATATTCATTCCGCTGTCTCGCTTCCGGCCCTCACTGACGTAAACTCCGTACCTATTCCGAGCCCTACTCCGGGCACGAAGGCAGCCGGCATCTCATTTCAACTCTGGGCCGGCGGACCGTATCAGATCTGCGCGGATGCGGCCGCGATGGACACGGTGGTTCAGATCCAATTGGCGGCTGGAGATGTCGTTCCCCAGGTCGGCGAAAGACTTATCGTCAAAAGCCATCAGATCGAGTTGGACATCACGAACGTTACCGCCCTCGGGGGATCGAAGTATAACCTGGCGCTAGCGTCTCCTGTCGGTGTCGCTATCCAGGGAACGACCTCCCCGACCTTTTACAACATTCCATGCTTTATCTCCGATCGCTGTTCCTACGTGGTCAACAACGGCGCCCTTGAGTGGCATGGGCCGACCCAGAGAAAGGCTTTTGCTGTCCTGGGAAACGACATCATCAGTCCAACACCGTTCTCCTGTCCGAGCACGCCCGGCGGCGCTCTCTATTATCGGTTTGTCGCGGCAATCGACCTTTCTACCGCAGATACCAAGTCAACCAACCGCGGCTTCAAATCGGCCAACATCCTCCTCAACGGGCAGGTGCCGATGCGAGCGCGTCTTACAACCTACCAATGAATCGCAACCTCACCTCGCGGGAAGATGGATCCGCGCTCATCGTTGTTCTTTCGGTCATTGCTACACTCACGGTCACGGTCGCCGTCGCGATGGAATACACGGCGGCCGTCCGGCATCACGTGCAAAGGAGCGAGGCTTTTCAGTCCGCAATCTCTATCGGGGACGGCGCTTTGGAGCATGCCTTTTCCTATTGGCGGGAAATCTGTCGCAGTAATACCGACGCGTCGTTGCACAACAGCTCCTTCCAGGACATTCCGATGCCCACTCAGGCACAGTTTCCAAATCTCGCAAATTTTACCGCGCAACACGCGGCCGCCGATCTGAGTGCGAGCCAGCCGCCGACCGTATCAAACTTCCAAGTCCTTGCGATCGATCCGGAATTGAGATTGGTCGATAGCAGCTCTCCGCTTGTGCCAGCGATTGGCCAGTCCCCTATCACGGCTACTTATAGCTACATTGCGCAGGCGGACGTGACTTTGCCAGTCCTCGGAGGCAATGTCACAGCCAAAGTTCGTCGCGTTTTCCAGAAGGAACAACTCTCGCCGTGGAATTGGGCAATCTTCTACGTCGATCCGCTCGAAATCCATCCGGGCGCCCCGATGAGTGTGACAGGCTGGGTGCATACCAACGCCAGTCTTTACACCGGACACGACCTTCTCACTTTTCAAAGCAAGGCAACCTACGGAACCGATTGGATTATCGGCTTCCGGGCGGGTGACGCGCGGGCCCCGGGAGGGAGCAACCCAGAGACGCCCACTTCGCCGCACTACCAGAGCAATCTCCCGCCCGCCTTTGACGTCGCGCACCAACCGCTAGGCCTGGATGCGACTCGCATCTTCAGCACGACCGACGGAAATCCAAACAATGATAGCTATCACGAACTGATCGAACCTCCGACGCCGGGCTTCGATGATCCCCTGGCCGGAAAGCGTTATTACGACCAGGCCGGAGTAAAAATCCTGATCGATGCAAGTAACAACGTCACAATCAAGGACCAGTCCGGTAATGCGCTTAGCGCAAGCAGTCCTGGCATTGGGGGCGTAATCTACTCCACGTTCATTGGCGCGATCACGACCAACCAGAGTATCCAGGACAATCGGGAAGGTGCCTCAGTCCGCCTGGCTACTCTCGATATGGAAGCGGTCAGCTCCAAGATTCGCAATGGGACCCTTGCTCCCTTCAACAATCTCATCTATATCAGCGATACCAGCGCGAGTCAGACGGGCGGCAGCCCCAAGCGCGGGATTCGACTAAAGAACGGCGCGATCATGCCAAACAACGGGATCACCGTGGCGAGCGCAAACCCAGTCTATATCCAGGGGGATTATAATACCGGAGGCAGCAATCCCCCTTCAAACTCCGGCGACTACAGCAAGCCGCAGGTGAATGGTTACACTCGAAAGCCATGCGCCGTGGTGGCCGACGCCATCAACATTCTTTCCAACTCCTGGGTCGACTCGAACTCTTTCTCCAGTCTTGGTTCGCGGACGGCTTCCAACACCACAATCAATACGGCGATCGTCTCGGGTATCGTCCCGAGTGCGAATAATGATTACAGTGGAGGAGCGGAAAACTTTCCCCGCTTCCTCGAAACTTGGAGCGGCAAGACCTTCACCTACTACGGATCGATGGTCGAACTCTATACCAGTCGTCAATCCATCGGACACTGGGGCAGCGCAAACGTCTATAACCCTCCGCAACGCCAGTGGTTTTTCGATACGAATCTTCAGGTTTACACTCCACCCGGCAGTCTTCCGGTCCTTAGTTATACCAAAGGGAGATGGTTTCTTACGCAATGAAATTTTACCCTGTAACCTCTCGCGTCCACCGCTTTGCGTTGCTTGGTATTGGATTGCTCGGATGCACTCTGGCGTCCGCCACGCGGGCGAACCTGGACCTTTCCCCGCAGGAGGAATCGAGCGACCTGGAAGGGACCAAGATTTCTCAGCTGGTGTTCAATACCGGGAGCAGACTGAAGGCCAGCTATCAGCCGCCACGCGGGTGGAAGTATTCCGGAGGCAGTGATTATCTCGATCTGCAGCCCAATGGGATGGCGCAGGTCAAGGCGAGAGTAAGTAAGCTGCCGGCTCCAGCAGCATCTCCGTTTGACAGCGAAGGTCGCAAAGGACTTACCGAGAAGGTGATTCGATCACTTCCGGAGGGAAGCGAAGATGTGAAGATCCTTGCCGAAGAATTGAATCCCTTGCAAATCGATGGGAAACAGACCTATCTGGTCGAGCTGAGCTATACATACTACGGGGAGCGATATGCCTGCTACACGCTGTTTCTCGAGCGCGCTCCCGAAATGCTTTCCTTCCGCCTCAGTTGCAGAGAATCTAATTATCAGACGCTGCGGGAGGAATTCCGGCGCAGCCTTTATACGTGGCAGAATCTCTAGGAAAGAGATTAGAAGCCATCTCATAAATATCGATGTCATCCTGAGCACAGCGAAGGATCTCTGATTATTTCTGCCTTAGCGGCGGGCCAGGCTGAACAGTATGATCAGAGATCCTTTGCTCTGCTCAGGATGACAATCCGTTTGGATGTATGTGATGGTCTCTAGCAACCCAAGAATCAGGAACCCTTGCCTCCAGCGGCGGGATCCGGTTGCTCCCGACGAAGATGATCTGTGTCGGCCAGGAGCCGGGTAACCGCGTCGGCGTCCGTCGCACTGTAGTAACCGCGAATCACACCGCTTCGATCCACCAACACCATCCGGGTGCTATGGATCGGACCGGTCGCACCACCTTCCGCAGTCGCCAGCTTGAAGCCGTCGCGAGACAAGCGATAAATCGTGTCTTTGTCGCCGGTCAGGAAGTGCCAGCGCCCGGCTTGGGCATTGAGCTTCGCGGCGTACTCACGAAGAACGGCCGGCGTGTCGTGCTGTGGATCGACGCTAAACGAAACCAGTTTTACATCGGTGTCGCGGAGAGGCTTTTGTAACTCGCCCATCCGGCTGCTGATCATGGGGCACGGACCCGGACAAGTGCTGTAAACAAAATCCGCGATCCAGATCTTGCCTAACAACTGCTGTGACCCATAAGACTCGCCATTCTGATCGATGAGTTGAAAGGACGGAACAATCCCGTCCTTCGGCAACTGGTGGCGTGCCAATCTCGCCACCTCGGCCTGACGCAAGAAAAAGAGAGCGGCCGCAGTCAGGAGGGGGATGAGAACAAGCGTGGCTTTCCAGGCCAGCGCGCGCCACGAAAAGGGCGCGCGGGTGGGCGCGAGCGTGGAAGCGTGATTCATCGTTTCGCTAAGACCAGGACGCAGAGGAGAAGTGGCAGGTAGATGATGGAGGCGAAAAATAACTGCCGCGCCGTCGGCAGGCTGCGGTGAGTCTGGAAACGGAACGCGAGGGCAAGAAAGGCCGCGCCTAACGAGAGCGCGACCGGCAGGTAAAAGAGGGAGACCATTCCGAACCAAAGCGGTGTCACGCTCGCGACCAGGAGAAGGACAGTGAAGAAAACACTTTGACGCCCCGTCCGGGTCCCTTCCAAATCGCGGCCGGAAAGCATCACGAAACCGGCCCGCGCATAATCTTCGCGATACATCCAGCCAATCGCGAAAAAGTGCGGTAGCTGCCAGAAGAAAAGGATCGCGAAAAGCGTCCAGGCCGGAGGAGCGAGATCGTTGCGAGCCGCGGCCCAGCCGATGAGCGGCGGGAGGGCTCCAGGGATGGCTCCGACCAGCGTGTTCGCGGTGCTGATTCGTTTTAGAGGGGTATAGGCGAAGAGGTAGATGCCGATGGTGGCCGCGGCCAGAAAGGCGCTGATCAGGTTGACCGCGAGCGCGAGGTAAAGCACGCCGCCGAACCCGAGGCCGGTGCCGACAACCAGACCCTCGCGCGGAAGCATTCGACCGGCGGGGATCGGGCGCATTTGGGTTCGGATCATGATGGCATCGAACTTGTGTTCCCACCATTGATTGAGCGCTGCGGCGCCGCCGGCGGCGAGAGCCGTTCCAAAGACGGCGTGGAGGAGGGCGATGAAATCCATCGGTCCTCGCCAGCCGATATAGAAACCGACGGCGGTCGTAACCAGCACTAGAAATGTAAGGCGGGCTTTGACCAGTTGGGCGAGGTCCGCCATCGTCCAGCCCCGTTCGAGCGGGACGGCGGGTGGTTCGATGACTGCGGCCTTCATCGTGCGCTGGTTTCCATGAGTTTCTCTCTTGGAACGGATGGGGCAGCCGTTACGGCTCTCTCCCGGAGCCGCAGGACCGTGGCCGAGATGGCAATTGCGGTGGCGAAGGTGATGGCTCCGATCGCAACATGGGCGGTCGCGATGTCAGCAGCTTTATTACTCCAAATCGTCCAGGCGCCGAGAGTGATTTGGAGGAGAACCAGGCCGAGCCAGAGGTTCGCCAGCTTGACCAGAAACGGTGAACTCTTCTCGCGCCTAACAAGTAGCCAGAACGCGAAGATCGTTAGCCCAATGATCGCGGCCATGAAACGATGCGCCATTTGCAGCCAGATCTGGCCGGCGGTGACATCGGAAATGGCCTGGGCGTCGCGGACTTGGTTGATTTGCGCAATGGTTGCGGGGTCGGTCGGCGGAATGACGTGGCCATAGGCGAGAGGGAAATCGAGGATAGCCAGATCCCGGTGCTGATGGCGCATGGTCGCGCCGAGTGCGAGCTGCCCGTAAATAAAGGCGGTGATGGTGAGCGCGAGGAGCGCGAGCGAACGTTGCGGAAGCGCGAGTCGAGCTTCCGCAAGGCGGCGCCAGACCGGTGAGGTCGCGAGCGCGATGACGACGAGGAGGCCAAGAAAAGCCTGAGCGAGACAGGCGTGAAAAATCCCGATCTGATCCTTGAGCAGCGTCACTCGCAGGCCGCCGAGCACGCCTTGCAGAACCACTGCGCCTAACGACACCCAGCCGAGCACCTTGATCCAGCGGTCTGC
>DASXYO010000001.1:0-7561 GCA_036502465.1 Chthoniobacterales bacterium | reverse complement strand
CCGGTGGAATGGCGGCAGGCCGATGCCGCGGCGCTCCCCTTCGCTGACGAGTCGTTTGACGCGGTCCTCTGCCAGTTTGGTGCGATGTTTTTTCCGGATAAGCCAAAGGCATTCGCAGAGGCGCGACGCGTGCTCCGGACGGGCGGGGTGTTTCTATTCAGCACCTGGGACCGGATCAAGGAGAATGAATTTGTCGATACGGTGACAACAGCCCTGGAGTCGCTTTTCACTAGCGATCCTCCGAGATTTCATGCGCGCGTGCCCCATGGTTACTCGGACCGCACCGCGATCGAGCGCGATGTGCTCGCGGCGGGTTTTAGCAAACCGGAGATCACAACCGTGACGAAGGAGAGCAAGGGCCGGTCGGCGCGGGAAGTAGCGATGGCCTACTGCCAGGGAACGCCGTTGCGCACCGAGATCGAGGAACGCGATGCCTCGCTGCTCGGTGATGCGACAGTGGTGGCGATCAAGGCCCTAACGGAGCGCTTCGGAAAAGATCATCCGGTCGGAAAAATCCAGGCGCATGTCGTGAAGGCGACGAAGTAGCAGGAGATATTTGTAGGGCTTCGGCGGTCATAGACCGCCGCACAGGGAGAAATCGCCGCCTGCGGTTTCCCGAGGCGGCGGATTCGCGGAGTTACTTAAACGATAAGTCCTACCAGAGCCGACGAGACTAGAACTGTTCCGGCCCTAGAGCTGTTCGAGCTTATAACCCCGCTTCGTCAGCAGATCACAAACACTGTTTGGCCCGATGAAGTGCGCACTTCCGGCCACAATCGAAGTCGGGACGCCCGTCTTGATCGCCCCTTCGATTTTCGGAAGCCAACGAAGATTCCGATAATCGAGCAGCCGAAGTTCGCCGCCCAAGTTGAGATCGCGCTCGCGCTTCATGCTGGCCGCGATCGGTTGGACGTCGCCTTGTTTCCAGCCTTGGCGCATCCCGTCGTAATCATCCCTTCGCTTGTCGCCCCGCACGAGCGCGTCAAGCAGAGTCAATTCGGAACTGATGTCTGACATGCCGCGCAGGACATCCACGTGCTCTTCGTTAGTCTCGAGGCCGGCACAGGGTTTGCCGTGCCGCTTCGCATCGAAGCTGATGTGATAATCGACCCCGTACCTGCTCGAGATGTCACTGTACCCGTTGATTCCCCAGAGATAATAGGCAATCGCCCAAGGCCGAATGTTTTGCAGACCAGGGACATATTCTTCCCCGAAATACCATCCGCGGCCCAGCAGGTTGGAACGGCGAAACCTTTTCGCCAGAAAGTCCCAGGTCTGCGCGTGGACGTGGCGCCGAATGTCATCTCCCTTGGGATAGACCGCGCCCTTCAGGAATCGCTTCGAAAAGTCCGTCTCGCTCTGGATGTCGGGATCGATCTCAAAGAAAAACTGCTTTGAGTCGTGCATCGCCTGGTCGTAGGCCTTGGGCAACGGATAATCATGCCCGCTGAGCGCGTGCATAGTCCCGACGAGATAGAACGGTGCCGGCGCGTTCGTCACACGCCAGACACACGCGGTCGCACCGTGGGCCACATTTATCGGAAGGAGAGACGCTGCCAGAAGAAAGCAGCCCGCGAGAATCCCCTTAGGGGAAACAGTTGTTTTCATCGCGCGGAGGTTTATCGAGTCGTCCCTGCCGCGTCAAGCATTTTGTGGCAGATTGTTTCCGTGAACCGGAGACAGAATCCCACGACCGACGCCAGCCCGTCCGCGATCGCCGAAGTGCGACGCGTTTACGCCGAGCTCGCCACACGGCCGGTCGAGCGCCAATGCATCCGGCGAACCGAGTGCTGCCAGTTCAAGCTCACCGGGCTTACACCTTACCTAACGAAAGGCGAAGCGATCGTCGCCGCGCGCGCCTGGCGGGCGAGCGGCCGCACCAGACTCCCCTCACCCGCCGACGGCGCCTGCCCGATGCTCGAGCCACAATCCGGCCGCTGCCTGATTTATGCGGACCGTCCGTTTGGCTGTCGCACGCATTACTGTGCGGCGGCGGGTGGCCCGCTGGCCCGGCGCGAGGTGCTTGATCTGATCCGGCGCCTGGAAACAGTCGACGCCCAACTCGGCGGCGACGGTCCGCACAAACTGCCCGGCGCGGTGGCGGCCGCACTGGCCGATCTCGCGTGATAGATAGCTGTGCTACGGCGGATGCGAAGGCCCGTCCGATCGCGACAGTGATAACTTGCCCGGCGCATAATTCCACCCGGGGTGGTCAATCTGCCACCCATCGCCAATCCGCCTTCGCCGGTGAGCGCCGCCTCACGAATTCTGTGACGCGGGCGAAGGGGGCCGTTCCTGATTTTCGATGGTCTGGGAAAGCTTGGAAGCATGCGCCTCATTGCGAGATGAGCGGCGTTTCATAGGTTGCAGCATGCGCATCGACAAGTTCACGCAAAAAATGCAGGAAGCGCTGCAATCTTCGCACGATCTCGCGGCGGAGGCCGGACAGCAGGAGATCACCAACGAGCATTTCCTCTCCGTCCTCCTCGACCAGGCGGACGGGATCACGCGTCCGCTCCTGGAAAAGATGGGCGTGCAGGTTGCGACGCTTCAGGAGCGATTGCGAGCGGCGCTGCAGAAGTTGCCCCGGGTGAGCGGCACAAATGTCGACCAGCGCATCGGGAACGATCTGCGCAGCGTGCTCGACGGCGCGGAAAAGGAGATGGCGAAACTGAAGGACGAATTCGTCAGCGCGGAGCATTATCTTCTTGCCCTAACGAACGCGAGCGTGCCCGCGGCGCGAGCCTTGCAGGAACTGGGTGCGACGCGCGACAAACTGATGCAGGCGCTACAACAGGTGCGCGGTTCGCAGCGCGTCACCGACCAGAATCCCGAGGGAAAATATCAGACGCTCGAGAAATACGGGCAGGACCTCACCCAGCGCGCGCGCCAGGGAAAGATCGATCCGGTCATCGGACGCGACAACGAAATCCGGCGGGTCATGCAGGTGCTCTCGCGGCGGACGAAGAACAATCCGGTTTTGATCGGCGAACCGGGCGTGGGCAAGACGGCGATCGTCGAAGGGCTGGCGCGGCGGATTATTTCCGGTGACGTGCCGGAGTCGCTGAAAAACAAGCGGCTCATCGCGATGGATATCGGCGCGATGGTGGCGGGCGCGAAGTTCCGCGGCGAATTCGAAGACCGGCTGAAGGCGTTCCTCAAGGAAGTAACCGATTCGCAGGGCCAGGTGATCCTGTTCATCGACGAGCTGCACACCATCGTCGGCGCGGGCGCGGCGGAAGGCTCGGTCGATGCCTCGAATCTGCTCAAGCCGCAGCTGGCGCGTGGCGAGCTGCGCACGATCGGCGCGACGACGCTGAATGAGTACCGCAAATACATCGAGAAAGACGCGGCGCTGGAGCGTCGCTTCCAGCCGGTGCTGGTGGACGAGCCGACGGTGGAAGACACGATCGCGATCCTGCGCGGATTAAAGGAACGCTACGAAGTGCATCACGGGGTGCGGATCCGCGACGCGGCGCTGGTCGCGGCGGCGGTGCTTTCGCATCGCTACATCAGCGATCGATTTCTTCCGGATAAAGCGGTCGATCTGATCGACGAAGCGGCCTCGCGCTTGAAGATCGAGCTCGATTCCATGCCGACGGAAATCGACGTCATCGAGCGCGAAATCATGCAGTTGGAGATGGAACGGCAGGCATTAAAGAAAGAAAAGGACCGGGCGAGCAAAGAACGCCTAACGAAGCTGGAAAAGGATTTGGCCAGCCTGAAGGAAAAGTCCGGCGGGATGAAAGCCGAGTGGCAGAAAGAGAAGGCCGAGATCGATGCCCAGGCGAAAGTGAAGGAGGCACTCGACACCGCCCGCACCGAACTGGAACGCGCGCAGCGCCGCGGCGAGTTGGGCAAGGCGAGCGAAATCCAATACGGCCGGATTCCCGAGCTGGAAAAGAGATTGCGCGAGATCACGGAGAAAGAGGCGGCCGGCGAAAAGCCGCGCCTCCTTCGTGAAGAAGTGACCGAGGAAGACATCGCCGAAGTCGTCTCCAGCTGGACCCACATTCCGGTTTCGCGTTTGCAGGAAGGCGAACGCGAGAAACTGGTGAAGATGGAAGAGCGCCTCATGCAGCGCGTCATCGGACAACAGGAAGCGATTGTCGCGGTCTCGAATGCCGTTAGGCGCGCCCGGGCCGGCCTGGGCGACGAGAACCGCCCGATCGGGTCCTTCATTTTCCTCGGCCCGACCGGCGTCGGCAAAACCGAACTCTCGCGCGCGCTCGCCGAGTTTTTGTTCGACGACGAAAACGCCATGATACGCATCGACATGAGCGAATACATGGAGAAACACACCGTCGCGCGCTTAATCGGTGCGCCGCCGGGATACGTCGGCTACGAGGAAGGCGGACAACTTTCCGAAGCCGTTAGGCGGAAGCCGTACTCTGTTATTCTCTTCGACGAAATCGAAAAGGCGCACAGCGACGTCTTCAACGTCCTGCTCCAGGTGCTCGACGACGGTCGCATCACCGATGGCCAGGGACGGACGGTCGATTTCAAGAACACGGTCATCATCATGACCTCGAACATCGGCTCGCAATTCATCACCGAGGAGACCTCGAGTGAAGCCCGCTCACGCCTCGTAATGGACGCGCTCCGGCAACATTTCCGTCCCGAGTTCATCAATCGCGTGGACGAGATCATCATCTTCGATCGCCTAACCGACGACGACCTGAAGAAGATCGTCGAGATCCAGCTCCATCGCCTAACGAAGCGTCTCGAAAGCCAAAAGATCACCCTTCAGTTAACCGACGCCGCGAAAGAGCTCGTCGCGCACGAAGGCTACGATCCGGTTTACGGCGCGCGGCCTTTGAAGCGCGCGATTCAGAAGCAGATCCTCGATCCTCTTAGTCTCCAGATTCTGGAAGGGAAGTTTCACGAAGGCCAGACGATCAAGGTGGACGCGCGCGACGGGAAACTGACCTTCGCGACAACCTAACGGCCTCATACCGGTTGAATGGTGAGGCAAGAAGGGTGTCTATTGGGGGCACTATGAACAAACTCGTTACCCTGACTCTCGCCGCCGCCTTTGCGGTCACCGCGTCATCGTCCTTCGCGGCCGACAAGGCCGGCACCAAAACCTGCTGCGCCAATGCCTCCGGCAAAATGGAATGCTCGGCCATCTACGCCAAGATGAAGCTGACACCCGAGCAAAAGACAAAACTCGATGCCTTTCAGCAGCGCTGTGAGAAAGATGGCTGCACGGAAGGCAGCATGAAAAAGTTTCTCGCCGAGGCGAAGGGTGTCCTTTCTCCTGAGCAGTACAGCCAATTGAAGGCTGAGTGCCGGAAGATGGAGAAGCACGAAGCGAAGTCCGACAGCTAGGACTTTTCGCGCATCTCCGTGTGCGCTACCCGAGCCAGGGGGCGAGCTGGCGCTCGATCGCGGGCGTTAGTTCAACCCGGCACGGTTCACCGGCTTCGATCCGGACCGTGCTTCCATTCTCACGCGTCAGCATCAGGGTGACGGGCTGCGCGCCTGGAGATGAGGCGAGAATTTCCCGCACGGTGCGGAGTTCTTCCGCTGCGATCCCGGCGGCAAAGCGCAACGTGATCGGCCGATCCTCCCGGATTCGCGGTGCGGCGTGGCCGTTTCCGACGCCGTTTCCGTTTTCGTTCACTTCGTCCTGCGCCTCCGCGACCTCCGGTTTCAGGAGTTTCACTTTCTGCGCGGTGGCGCGAACTGAATCGTCGCGCTTGTCGATCGTGCCGCGGATCGCGATCACTTTGCCGGGCTCGAGCAGGTTCGCGATTGGGACGTAGGTTTCATTCCAAAGCACGACCTCGAGCGTGCCAGTCAGGTCCTCGACAAAGACGACGCCAAACGGTTTGCCTTCCTTCTTGGTGAACTTGCGATCGACCTGGGCGATCGCGCCGGCAATCGTGAAGGTCGCACGATCATCCATTTCGCCTAACGACGTGATAGTCTGATATTTGCCGGAGGCAAAAAGATGCGCGTAGGGATCGAGCGGGTGTCCAGTGACGTAGAAACCGAGGAGCTCTTTCTCGTAGGATAATTTCTCGCGCTCAGTCCAGGCGACGAATTCATGGCTCCGGCGCGCAATCGCCGCAGTCGGCAAATCGCCGAAGAGCGAAACCTGCCCGGACGCGCGGTCGCGATGAGAGGAGGCCGCGGAGGCAAGCGTTTCCTCGATGCAGGCGAAAAGTTCCGCCCGATCGCGTTCGAGAAAATCAAAAGCACCGGCCTTGACCAGGCTCTCGATGATCTTGCGGTTCGCGATCCGCGAATCAACCCGACCGCAAAAGTCCTCGAGCGAGGTGAAGTCCCCTCCCCGTTCCCGTTCCGCGATGGCCGAAGCCATCGCGCCTTCGCCGACGTTCTTGATCGCGGCGAGGCCGTAACGGATGGCCATGGTAGCGCGAGCATCTCTGCTTGCGTCGTTAGGGTCGGCCGACTGCAAGCTTGCGCTACCTTCCGGCGTGAATTTCAAACTGCTTCGGTTCATGTCCGGCGGCAGAATCGGAATCCCCATCCGTTTGCATTCGCCGACGAAGACCGAAATTTTATCCGTGTTGTTGATCTCGTTGCTCAGCAATCCGGCCATGAATTCGACCGGATAATTCGCCTTCAGGTAGGCGGTCTGGTAGCTGATCACGCCATACGCCGCGCTGTGGCTTTTGTTGAAGCCGTAGCCGGCAAATTTCTCGAGCAAATCGAAGATCTTGTTCGCCTTTTTCTCCGGGATCTTGTTCGTCCGCTCGCAGCCCTCGATGAAGTTGGCCCGCTCCTTCGCCATTTTCTCCTTGTCCTTTTTGCCCATCGCGCGGCGAAGCAGATCGGACTGGCCTAACGAGTAGCCAGCAAGCCGGTTGGCCGCGGCCATGACCTGCTCCTGGTAAATCATGACGCCGTAAGTTTCGGAGCAGATTTCCTCGAGCAGCGGATGCTCGTATTTGATCTTCGTCAGGCCTTTCTTGCGTTTGATGTAATCGCCGATCAGGTCCATCGGGCCCGGACGGTAGAGCGCGATCAGGGCCATGATGTCGTCGAGCTTTTGCACGTCGAGCTGCTTCGAGACGCTCGTCATGCCGCCCGATTCCATTTGGAAAAGGCCGATCGTTTCGCCGCGGTTGAAGAGGCCGAAAGCGGCCGCGTCATCCATCGGGATCTTCTCCAGGGAAAATTCCGGTTCGCGCTGGCGGATCAAAGTCAGGGTGTCCTCCATCACGGTCAGCGTCTTGAGCCCGAGGAAATCCATCTTCAGCATGCCGAGGTCGTTCAGCGGCCCCATCGCATACTGACTAACGACATCGTTTCCCTTCGAATCGCGACAGAGCGGGACATACTCCGAGAGATCGCGGTCCCCGATGACGACGCCGGCCGCGTGCACGCCGGCGTTGCGCGAGAGTCCTTCGAGCAGGCCCGCATATTCCCAAAGCTGACGCGTCGCCGGCTCGGTCTGGATCGCCTTCTTTAGGTCGGGCGTTTTCTCCGCGGCCTGGGCGAGCGTAATGTTCAACTCGTTAGGGATCATCTTCGCGATCCGGTCGCAATCGCTGTAGCTCAAGCCCATCACGCGTCCGACATCGCGGAC